>MVPZ01000001.1 GCA_002067045.1 Methanomassiliicoccales archaeon PtaB.Bin134
CCGGAGCGGCTCCTCGGTGGAATCGCCCTTCATGATCATGTCCACCTGGGGATATCCCAGCAGTTCCTCGTGGTAATATGTGGATGAAAAACCCCCAAAGAGCACCTTGGCCTGAGGATGATGTTTCTTGACCAGCTTGGCCACCTCCAGGGCGCCGTGGGCGTGCGGAAGCCAGTGCAGGTCAATGCCGAACACATTGGCCTTGAGCTTGGATATCAGTTTCTCCACGTCCAGCTTCTTGTCGTTGAGCATCATGCTGGCCAGATTTACTATGCGCACCTTGTAGCCATTCTTGGCCAGGTGGGCGGCCATGGAGGTGAAGCCGAAGGGGTACATCTCAAACACCGGGGTGGAGGGGACCATGTCGCTCACCGGCCCGTAGAACAGGAACTCCTTCCGGAAGTCGTAGACGCTCGGCGCATGCAGGAATATGATGTCCTCTTTGCTCAAACCATCGCCCTCTGGCACGCTAAGACAATCTGACCTATTTAAAATTCCCCACCGTCCACGCTCACTTCCCGAAGCGGCGCTGCCTGGCCTGGTAGGTGCGTATGGCCCGCAGGAAGTCCACCTTGCGGAACCCCGGCCAGAAGACGTCGGTGAAGTACAGCTCCGAGTAGGCCAGCTGCCAAAGCAGGAAGTTGGAGACCCTCTCCTCCCCGGAGGTGCGCAGCACCAGGTCGGGGTCCGGGAAGTCCGCGGTGTACAGGAAGCTGGAGACGGTCCGCTCGTCGATGTCATCCACGGACATCTCCCCCTCCTTCACCTTGGAGGCGATGCGCTTGATGGCGCAGATCATCTCCTGCCTGCTCCCGTAGGCCAGGGCGATGTTGTAGTAGTAGCGGTCATAGTCCCTGGTGCGACCCTCGGCCACCTCTATGGCCTTGATGACCTTGTCCGGCAGCAGCTCCCGCTGCCCCAGGACGGTGACCCTGATCCTGTTCCTGTGAATCCTCTGGTCCTCGGCCAGCTTAAGGAAGCTCGCCTCGAACAGGTCCATGAGGCATTGCACCTCACCCTCGTCCCGGTTGAGGTTCTCGGTGGAGAAGGCGTAGACCGTGAGCACCCTGATGCCCATTTCCTGGCACCATTCCATCACCTCCTCCAGCTTGTCCTTGCCCTTGATGTGCCCCTCATGCACCGCCAGCCCTATCTCCTGCGCGAAGCGGCGGTTCCCGTCCATGATTATGGCCACATGCTGGGGGACGTCACCCTCCATGACCTCCTTGAACAGCCGCTTCTCATAGGTCTGATAAGCGGTGTTGGCGAAGACGCGGGTGATCTCGTTGGACATCAGGGTACCAACCAAGTCGATGATAATCTAACTTTCGAAGTCCTCAGGCAGCCCCGCGGCCTTCATCCCCAGGTCGAAGCAGCCTATGGCCGCCACGGCGCCGATGGTTCCGCGCGTCCCGGTGATCTCCACGATCTCCACCCCGGTGCGCCTGGCCACGTCCCTGGCCTGCTGCGGCTGGTAGATGACGCTCTTGGCCTTCCAGCCGTACTCCTCCAGCTCCTTGGGTATTCGGAGCCCCACGAAATAGGCCATGGTGGTCTCCTGGGAATAGGTGTTGTTCCTGAAGGCCTCCCTGAAGTAATCGAGCAGGGCGGGTATCTCGCTCTCCCGAACGGCGAAGCTCACCCCGGACGAGGAGCAGTTGGTGGTCTTCTGCGGGACGTTCGGATTGAGCTGGATGATCTTGTGCTTCAGGAACGTGCCGATGGGGCATTCCCTTGCCGCCTTGAGGATCATGGACCAGGACGCCCCCTTCTCCCTGGTGTCGGTGTCATCCACGGAGACGATGATGCGGACCAGCTTGGGGGTGATGATCGTCACCTCCACCTTGTGGGCGCCCCCGATCTTCACGTCGTCCGGATACTCCGCGGCGATGGTCCCCGGCCCCTGGGGCATGCAGGCCCCCACGCCCACGCTGGCCCCGGCCAGCCCCACCCAGGTGGTGCGCACCTCGTCCCCGTCCACCACCAAAGAGCGAAGCCCCTGCCCCCCGAGGTCCTTCGACGCCGGGCCGAAGTGCAGCTCGCCCTCGCCGATGATGGTGTCCATGACGATGGTGTTGCCCTCCACGGTGATGTTCCTTATG
>MVPZ01000002.1 GCA_002067045.1 Methanomassiliicoccales archaeon PtaB.Bin134
CAGATCGGCCAAGCAGCTCAGCCGCTCCTCCAAGGAGAAGCAGGATGTGGAGTACGCCAAGGAGAACCTGGAGGCCCTGAAGCAGCAGCGCGACCGGCTCGAGGAAGAGTTCCAGGCGGAGGTTAGGGCCTTGAGCGCGCGCATCGATCCTTTGACGGAGAAGCTGGAGACTCTTTCCATCAAGCCTACTAAGACCAACATCACCACCAAGCTTCTGGCGCTCGTCTGGAACCCAAACCCTTGAGGTGCGTTCACTGGATTCCGTAAGGTTCGAACGGACCCCTATCCACCGACCGGAACGGCCTTAGGCACGCGTATGGCCATCGTAGAACGGCCAAGTGTCCGGTACTGGACATGTGGCGGGACCGGTTCGCCGATTCCATAAAGATACTGGGTCAGGATATCTGCGTCAGATGACGGTCGAGGATATTTTCCAGAGGGCCCGATCCAGCGCCCTGTTGTCCGATCCTTTCGTGAATAAGATGTGGAGCCTGGTCCAAGAGGACCTCTTCTCCCTTCCCCCGGACTCCCTCGCAAGGCTCAGGAAGGAGCTGACGGGCGAATGCTTGCGATTCTTCCAAAGGCGCAGTCCCTATTACGCCGACCTGTTCGAACGGACCGGCGTCGATCTCCGCGATCCCGACTTGACGGACCTGGCAAAACTCGCAGTTCCCTCTGACATGCTCAGGGGGGACGGTCACAGGAGGTTCCTAATACCGGGGGTGGAAATGGGGGGAGAGACGTTCTCCTCCTCTGGTACCACCGGAAGGGCGCCGGTGAAGATCTACCGCAGCCCCTTGGACCTGGCCATCATGGTCAAAGCCAACACCGCCCTTTTCGAGCATGTTTACGGAGGGACGCTGGAGCCGGGGAAGGGCGTAGCTCTGTTCATGGCGGCCCCCGAGCTGAGATACAGGCTGAGCTTTGTAGCTTTCGTGGCACTGACGCTGGAGTCAAAGGGCATAGACCTGCTCTATGGGATGGACCTGGAGGAGGGACGGGACGGCGACAAGCCCTGGACCAAGCTCACTCCCAACACCTCCAACATCATC
>MVPZ01000003.1 GCA_002067045.1 Methanomassiliicoccales archaeon PtaB.Bin134
GAAGATCCTGGGGAGCCCATACGTCAAAGAGGAGTTTCACGGCAAGTGCCTGTGCTGCGGCAAGGAGACCGATACCGTGGTCTACGCTGCCCGGGCGATGTAAACACCTTACTCCTCCACCATTTTTCTATTGGCCGATCTGGATCAGAGCATGGTAATTCGTGAATGTGATATTAATTCAGATCAGGTCTGTACAAGAATAGAGAAGAGATTTGCTTAGTCCTTGTTCTTTAACAATAAAAGACCAAGACCACCGAACGCCACCATCACAATGAATATGGCGTACACGGGTATGAAGCGGGACTCGAAGAAGTTCCAGCTTCCGAATGCGATCCCCCACACTAAATAGAAAGCCACTCCGCCAATTATCAGAAGAATGGATAGAAACCTAATGGCCTTGTTAGGTAGATCGGCCTCTGCCATGAGTTCGGCCAACGCCATAACTGTATAAAATGGTTTTCCAGACAGTTGAAGCTGACAAGGTAATCAGAGCATGGAAAAAGGGATCGGAACAAGGACGGACCGTACTAAGTTTACTCACTCCGTCCTTAGACTGTTCACGACCAATACGACGATGCCGAGGATGGCAAAGACAAGGCCGAAGATTATTATCAACAGGGCAACTTCCAACAAGCCAAGGTAGTTGCTCGTCCAGTAATCCCCGACAAGCATCATCAGTATCCCAGTCAATAGGCATGCGAGGCCGGTACGGGTGAATTTTTGCTTACTTCCCCAAAGCACGTAATGATATCGCATCTGAATATTTATATCATTATTGAATGAACAGGCGATCATAGCACCAACCTACAGACCTTGGGCAGAAGTGACTGTCCGATCCTCAACCCGTCAGATCAGATCGCTTCCTTTTACTCAGTTAGTCGGGGCAGAAGTGCGCCTGTTCGGGCCATGTACGCCCTATACTCATCCCCGAACTCTTCTACGAGAATGCTCTCCTCGAGGGGCATCCGAACGATGAGGAATATCGCTATGGTGACCAGGGGCATGGCACCGATCACATAGTTCTGCAGGACGAGCGGTGATGCGATGCCCCACATCACCATGGACAGGTACATCGGATGCCTGATGCGAGAATAGATGCCAGTGGTGATTAGCAGCCTCTTCCTATTCGTTCCCGGGGAGATCGTGAAGCTATCTCCCAGGTCCAGGTGGGCCTTCGCCCTGATGAGGAGCGCGATCGAGAGCCCGGCGAGCCCCATCGCGCTCAGAGGCTGCGCCAAGTGGTAGTCCAGATAACCGAACACTGGGCTCAGCGCGTAAGCAAGAGGCAGGATGATGAACGCGATATTGACGACGATGAACAGGACAAACTCTGTTCTCGTGCCCTTCATCGCCCTGAAGTCCCTTCTCACTCCGCGATACAGTAGGCTGATGAAAAAGAACAGGAACATCATTGCTAGGTAGGCCCAGACGAGCGGCGATTGGCTCAGGGATGGTAGTGAAACCATAGGTCGGCTATCCTAGGCAGCGCATCCATATGAAGGCGATGGTGATGCGAGGAACTGATGCCCGGAGATCCCCACCTATTCTAAGGACAGGCCTGCAAGGCGACCTGCACGGTGGGTAGGGAAAGTATTTTTGCCCGTCCCTCATGCTGTAGCCCTATGCTCTCCGAGGGCGATGTAATCTATCTGCTGGACGATAAAGGCCGCAGGTTCTGGCTTCAATTGCAGAAGGACATGATGAAGGTGCAGGGTCTGGGCGTGGTCGACGGCAGCAAGATCGTCGGAAGGAGCGACGGTTCGCTAGTAAGGCTCGCGGGAAAGGACTTCCACGCCTTCAAGGCCACGGTGGTGCAGCTCATGGAATCGCTGGAGAGGGGCCCGCAGATCATCACCCCCAAGGACGCGGCCACGGTGGTGTTCCGCTTGGGACTGAAGGCGGGAGACGTGGTGCTGGAGGCCGGCGTGGGCTCCGGAGCGCTGACGATGGCCCTGCTGAACTCGGTCATGCCGACGGGCAAGGTCATCTCCGTCGAGGTCAGGGAGGAGTTCGCTCACCGCGCCAAGAGGAACATCGAGCGGGCGGGACTGGCCCCCTACTGGGACCTGCGGATAGGGGACGTGAAGAGCGTGGACCTGGGCATGATGGTGGACGCGGTGGCGCTGGACATGCCGGACCCTTGGCAGGCGCTGGACAACGTGGACCGCGTCCTCCGTCCCGGAGGATGCTTCTCTGCCTTCGTTCCAAACACCAACCAGGTGGAGGGTGTGGTTACGGGGCTCAGGGAGCACGGGTACCTGGAAGTGGACGCGGTGGAGAAC
>MVPZ01000004.1 GCA_002067045.1 Methanomassiliicoccales archaeon PtaB.Bin134
CAAAAAGAGAGCGAAAAGCCATTAAAAATTGCAACAATCTTCTCTTTTGCAGCAAACGAAGAGCAGAGTGCAATAGGTGAAATAGTTGACGAGAGCTTTGAACCATCTGCAATGGATATTAGTGCAAAAGAGTTTTTAACTAAAGCTATCAATGACTATAACGCCATGTTCAAAACCAGTTATGGCGTTGATAGTAATGAGTTTCAGAATTATTATCGTGACCTTGCCAAACGTGTAAAGAACAAAGAAATTGACCTAATTATTGTAGTTGGAATGTTTCTTACAGGTTTTGATGCTCCAACACTCAATACACTTTTTGTTGACAAGAATTTGCGTTATCACGGTTTAATTCAAGCCTTTTCACGCACCAATCGTATTTATGATGCCACAAAAACTTTTGGGAATATTGTTACTTTTAGAAATTTAGAAACAGCAACAGTTGATGCCATTACTCTTTTCGGGGATAGCAATACAAAGAATGTGGTTCTTGAAAAGAGCTACAAAGAATATTTAGAGGGTTTCACAGACATTGTTACAGGTGAAGCACGCAGAGGTTATGTTGAAGTAGTAAAAGAGTTAAATGAGAAATTCCCTAATCCTGACGAAATTGTAAAAGAGAAGGACAAAAAGGAATTTGCAAAACTATTCGGAGAATATTTGCGAGTAGAAAACATACTCCAGAATTACGATGAATTTAACCACCTTAAAGCATTTCAAGCAATTGACATAAATAATCCTGAGGCAATTGAAGAATTTAAAAAAGCTCATTTTGTAACAGATGAGGATATTGCCACAATGCAAAAAATTGAATTGCTAAAAGAAAGAACTGTTCAGGATTACCGTTCAACTTATAATGATATACGTGACTGGTTAAGGCGTGAAAGATTTGGGAAAGAATCAGAGGAATCAAAAATTGATTGGGATGATGTAGTTTTCGAGATTGACTTACTAAAATCACAAGAAATAAACCTTGATTACATTCTTGAATTAATTTTTGAACATAATAAGAAAACAAAAGACAAAGACACTTTAATTACTGAAATACGCAGGGTAATTCGTGCAAGTGTTGGGAACAGAGCAAAAGAAAGTTTAGTTGTTGATTTCATAAATGAGACTGACCTTGACACGCTACAAGACAAAGCGAATGTTATAGATTCATTTTTTGCATTTGCTCAAAGCAAGCAGAAAGCGGAAGCATTGGAATTAATCACTGAAGAAAATCTAAATATAGAGGAAGCAAAGCGTTATATATTAACTTCTTTAAGACGTGAATATGCAAGTGAAAACGGAACAGAACTTAATGCTCTTTTACCGAAAATGAGTCCTTTAAATCCACAGTATTTGACTAAAAAGCAGAGTGTTTTTCAAAAGCTAGTTTCGTTTGTAGAGAAATTTAAGGGAGTTGGAGGTCAATTATGATAAAAGCCCACCCTATTTGCAAGCACATTGCCAAAGCCCCACAAGCCAACGCTTCAACCAAAGCTTTGTCAAAGAGCTTGCAAATGCCAGCCCGAGTAACCGCCTTTCAGGACGGTTTTAGGATTGCCCACGCTCAAAAAAACAAAATAAATTTGTGCTTC
>MVPZ01000005.1 GCA_002067045.1 Methanomassiliicoccales archaeon PtaB.Bin134
GAAGTACTCGGCGATGGTCATGCCGGTGTAGACGCTGGCCTCCCTGGCCGCCACGGGCATGTTGGAGGTGTTGGCTATGAGAACGGTCCTGTTCATCAACGGTTTTCCGGACTTGGGGTCCACCAGCTCCGGGAAGGACGTCAGCACCTCGGTCATCTCGTTGCCGCGCTCGCCGCAGCCGATGTAGACGACGATCTCCGCGTCGGACCACTTGGCCAGCTGCTGCTGCGTGACCGTCTTCCCCGTACCGAAACCGCCGGGGATGGCGCCGGTGCCGCCCTTGGTCAGCGGGAACAGGGTGTCAAGCACGCGCTGCCCGGTGATGAGCGGCTCCTCGGGGGCCATCTTCTTGGCGAAGGGCCGGCCGCGGCGGACGGGCCACTTCTGCATCATGCGGACCTCCTTGCCGTCGATGACGGCCACGATCTCGTCCACGGTGAACTCCCCGGACTTGATCATGTCCACCTTTCCGGAGATACCGGGGGGCACCATGACCTTGTGGGTGATGGCCCGCTCGGGCACGGTACCTATGACCTGTCCCTCGGCCACGGTGTCGCCCTGCTTCACCACGGGGGTGAACGGCCACTTCAGATTGTGGTCCAGGCCCGGAGCGGAAACACCCCTCTCGATGAAGTTCCCCATCTTGTCCATGAGCACCGGCAACGGCCTCTGGATACCATCATAAACGCTAGACAACAGGCCGGGTCCCAGTTCAGCTACGAGGGGCTGTCCGGTATCGACGACCTTCTCTCCCGGTCGCACGCCTGAGGTATCCTCGTACACCTGAATGACGGTCTTTTCGCCCACGATCTTGATGACCTCTCCCATGAGCTGCTCCTTGCCCACCAGGATAACATCGTACATCCTAGGCGAAATGCCGACCGCCGTAACGACAGGCCCTGCAACTCTATAGATCACGCCTTCCTTTCCCATGTCAAACCCCTCAATTAGTTTTGTACAGATCAACACCGATGGCCCGCTTCACCTTCTCCCGAAGGTCGCTCTCGGCCTTGCCCACCATCACCACGACGGGGGCGATGCTTTCAGTTACCTTCCTCCTCGCGTTGGGGCTCAAGAGCTCCAGGTCGGAGGAATCGATCGCCAGCACGCCAATGCTGCTGTCGCCGATCAGCTCCAGCGCCTTGGCCTCGTATTCATTGGGTTTGGCGGTGTAAATGCGCTTCACCCCGCCCAGCCGGAACCCCAACACGAACTCGTCGCTGCCTAGTACCGCAATGTCCATCACATCACCAACAGCTTCTTTATCTGGTCCGGTGCCAGTTCGCTCTCCTTGCATCTCGCGATTATCCTGATGTTGTCCACTTCCTGCTTCTTCCGGAGCATGTAGTCCATGATGGGCAGGACGGACAGCGGATAGATGTGCGAGAACTTCTCTGAACTCCGGAGGAGGTGGCGTTGCATGGCCAGGCCGACCGCGCTCAGCGAGCCGGTCCGCTTGAACTCCTCCAGCGCGTCCTTTATGTCCGCGTAAAATGAAAACCTGGTCAGCTCCCCGGCCAGGCGGTCCATGTTCTCCGCCTTGCTCAGGTCGACCAGCGTCTTGATCTGCAGTTCCTCGCCGCCCTCGATGAAGTACTTCTCCGGGTTCTCCGGGGTCAGCCCTTCCTTCTTGAGCTTTAGGAGGGTCATCAGGTTGGTGACGTCCACCTCCTTGCGCAGGAACTGCTTGAACAGCCTCTCGGCCTTGTCCCGACACCTCACGCAGGCCAGGACCTCGGCGTAGTAAAGCTTGTCCAGGTAATCCTCTATAGGCGCCAGCGTCTGGGTGTCCTGGTATTCCTGGAAGACCTCTTCCGGGACGTCCAGCCCCTCGCTGCCCTTCAGCTCC
>MVPZ01000006.1 GCA_002067045.1 Methanomassiliicoccales archaeon PtaB.Bin134
CCCGTACACTATCGAGAACAGGGTCCATCTCCAGGACCGGGTCTCGCTCCATATCACTCCAGCGGTGGCCACGCAGGGCATGTACAGCAGGCTGAAGGTCATCAGGCCAAAGGCGTTGACCTGGTTCAGCGAACCGTCCGCCTTCAGGGCGTCGGTGAGGGCGCCCTCGCTCTCCCCCGTCCTGTACAGGGTCATCAGGCCGCCCACCACTATCTCCTTGGCCACGAATCCGAAGAGAAGGGCCACGGCTATGCGCCAGTCGAAGCCCAGCGGCTCCACCAGCGGTTCGATCACCTTGCCTATTGCCGCGATCCAGCTCTCCTCGCCACCGTACTCCACGCCGTATGGCATGGAGGCCAGGGCCCATATGGCCACCACTCCCAGGAGGATTATGGTACCGGCCTTCCTGACGTACATGAAGGCCCGGTCCCAGGTGTGCACTCCCACCGACCGTACGGTCGGCAGGCGGTAGGGGGGCAGCTCCATGATGAACGCTGAAGGCTCTCCCTTGAAGGCCAGGGCGCGCAGGAGCTTGGCGGTGAGTATGGCCACCACCACACCTATCAGGTACATGGCGAAGATCACGGTCCCGGCCATGTGGCTGAAGAAGGCCCCGGCGAACAGGATGTAGATCGGGAGGCGCGCGCTGCAGGACATGAAGGGCGTGGCGATTATGGTTATCAGGCGGTCCTTCCGGTCCTCAATGGACCGGGTGGCCATTATCGCCGGCAGATTGCATCCGAAGCCCATCATCAACGGGATGGCCGACTTTCCCTGCAGGCCGATGCGGTTCATCATCCGGTCCATCAGGAAGGCCACCCTGGCCAGGTAGCCGGAGTCCTCCAGGATGCCGAGGATCAGGAACATAATCATGATATTGGGCAGGAATATCAGCACCGATCCGACGCCGCCTATCATGCCATCGGCCAGCAGGGAGGCCAGCCATTCCGGCCGAACGCTCTCGGCCACCCAGGCCCCAAGTTCGGCGAAGCCCACATCGATGAGGTCCATGAACGGGGCGGCGGCGCTGAAGGTCAGCTCGAAGGCCCCCCACAGCAAGATGAAGAAGATGGGGAGGCCCAGGTATCTGTGGACCAGCACGCGGTCCATGCTGTCGGAGACCGAACGTCTGGGCTTGCATCTCCTGCAGCTGAGGGCCACCACCTCGTCGATCACCGC
>MVPZ01000007.1 GCA_002067045.1 Methanomassiliicoccales archaeon PtaB.Bin134
AGGGAGCGGGCCCGGAGGGATTCGAACCCTCGGCCCATCGGTTAAGAGCCGATTGCTCTACCTAGCTGAGCTACGGGCCCCCTGTAAGCCCGTGAAATATGGTCGATATACATAAGCCTTTCTGAACTCTCGTGAGGGCAGAGAACAGAAGCATGCAGAGTACATTCCAGAACGGACCAGCCAGGACCATTTGCCCATCTAGCCTCAGGAGTGTACATGTGCTGCCAGGAAAGACCACGGCCTTGTAAGCAGAGGTAACAACAGGTCGCTAGTTATTTTAACCCAAGTACGATAGAGGTTGGGATGCGATGAGCTCGATAGAGGTGCACATCCTGGCCAGTGGGAGTGACGGCAACTGCTCTGTCATTTGCACCGAGGACACCATGATCATGCTCGATGCCGGCATCTCCGGCAGGCGGATCGCCAACCTCATGGGCCGCGTAGGCCTGGACCCCCATGACCTTGACGCCATCCTTCTTACCCACGAGCACTCCGATCATGTAAGCGGGGCAGGCATCATGTCCCGGAAGTATAAGGTACCCATCTGCTGCAACCGCTCCACCCTGGCATGTTCAAACATCGGTGCAGTGCACGATACCATCCTTTTCCAGACCGGATCGAGGTTCGAGATCGGCTGCCTCTCCGTCGATCCCCTACCAATATCCCATAATGCAGCCGATCCCAACTCCTTCTACGTTCACTACGAGGACAAGAACGTGCTTTTGGCGACCGACCTGGGCAAGGTGGGCGCGGAAGTGTTCGCAGCCCTCCGGGAAGCCGACATGGCTATCATCGAGGCCAACCACGACGTGCAGATGCTCATCAACGGCCCCTATCCCCCGCGCCTGAAGAGCGATATCCGGTCCGACAGAGGCCACCTGTCCAACGTGGACTGCGCCCATGCCCTATGGGCCACCCACAGCGAGAAGCGGAAGGTGTTCCTCGCCCACCTCAGCAAGAACAACAACACTCCGCTCCTGGCAAGGCGAACGGTCTCCCGTACATTGGGATGCAAGGAGGACAGGATAGACTGCATGATGTGCCCTGACGACCTACGTTCCATAATCATCTAGGAGACGGAACGACGGAGACGGCCACCGCCTTCTTCCTGGCGATGAGGGCCTTGGAGATGGTCGATGGTAGGCACACCAGGTCCTCCTTCCGGAGGGTGTAGGTGCGGTCAGGACCAACGAACTTCGGAATATCCTCCAGGACCCTCAGGATCACGAATTCCGTGGTGGGCGGTGCTGCCTGAGCAGCTACCGGGGCTGAAGTGTACAGCTCTTTGTCCACGGCCCCGTCGTTATCTATCTCCGCATCTACCGTGGGAGGTGTGGCTTCCGCCTCCGAATCGACATCATGCTTAGGGTACACAGGCACATCGACGGCGGCCTCCTCCACCTCCTCCCTCTTGGCCTCCTTGACCATGTCCGGGACCTCAGCTGTGGCCAGGGAGGGCTCCTCGACCTCCACTATCCGTGTCCTGACGTTCTCAAGCAGCAGGGAGCGCTTCTCCTTCAGGAGGGAATAGACCTCATCGTAGATCTCCTTCTCCTCTATCGTGAGCCTCGAGGTCTCGGTCCTGTTCCCCTCGGCCGCCCTGAGAGCCATGTCCAGCAGCTTTCCCATGCGGAACCCGAACACCTGCGCCGCCTTCTCCTGGAACTTCAAGAGCTGATTGCTGGCAAGCTTGGACTTGGTGGAGAAGGGATCGGCCGCGAACTCCCGTTCGCTCTCCCGCTTGAGCATCTCCTGGCACTCCGCCATCGCCTGGTAGAGGTCCTTGCGGACGTCGGCTATGGTCTTGTTGCGCTGCTCCCTACGGGCGACCTCGGTGAGGTCATCGTAAGTGAAGTTGTCCGTGGAAGCTGTCATCACGAGGTTCATTCTGTCGGCCGTATTTGAGCGTATCCGGTCACCTCGTCCGTTTCACATGATGAACGGCACGGCGGTCATGGAAAGGTGGAGGGGATCAAGGATGTGACGATGCTTTCCGCTCCTAGCTGATCAGCTGTACGAAAGGCGCAAACCTTTTCACCGTACATCTGCCATCCCGTCACATGGACGTATCCGAGGTCCTCCGGGCGGTCAAGGGCGGTGTGGAGGTGGACATCATGGTCACCCCCAACGCGAAGCGGCCCCAGGTCGG
>MVPZ01000008.1 GCA_002067045.1 Methanomassiliicoccales archaeon PtaB.Bin134
GGTGGAGAAGGCCTTCGCCGACAAGCTGTCAGGCAAGGTCCACGTGGAATCCTTGGAGGTCATGTCCCGCCGTGAGGCGCACCCTCACCATGAGGAGGGCGAGGAGCACCACGAGGTGAAGGTCGAGGAGATACCCACCAAGAGCGAGAACGGCAAGACCGCCCGCAAGTTCGAGTTCATGGCCAGGATGCTTTCCACCCCCAAGTACCGGGAATTGGACCCGGCCATCACCATGATGCTCACCATACCCATCTTCTTCGGCCTGATGGTCGGGGACATAGGGTACGGGATCCCATTCATGCTCCTGGGCTTCATAGGCCTGAAGAAATGCGCATCCGACGAGTGGAGGACCATATCCACCCTTCTGTTCTTCGGCGGTATCTGGGCCTCCATCTTCGGGCTGTTCATGTTCGGAGAGGCGTACGGCATTCACTTTGCCGAGCAGCACCACGACATGAGCTGGTCGTCATTATTGGGCGTTCAGCTACCCCACGAGATCGCCATTGGCGGGTTCGAGATACCCCTGGGCATCTACAGCAAGCTCCACAATGTTAAGGAAATACTGTACATGACCCTGTGGATCGGAATAGCCCATATCTTCATCGGGTTCTGCATCGGGTTCTACAACAAGACCATACGATACGGCCTGAAGCACGCCATCATCGAGAAGGTAAGCTGGCTGATGATCCTGATCGGAGGCGCCCTCCTGCTGCTCTTCTTGGTCGACGCCATGATCCGCGGTGTCGCGGTCGAGATCACCGATCTGCGCGTGCTGATCGCAGCGCCCCTGCTGCTGATCGGCGTGATCACCGCCTACACCGGTGAGGGCGCGGGAGCCATATTGGAGCTGCCCGGGTTGATGGGCAACATAATTTCTTACACTCGTTTGGCCGCCATAGGCATGTCCAAGGCCGGACTGGCCTTGGCCTTCAACACTATCGCGTTCGAGGTCATGTGGGGTCACGACTTCCTGGTCCCCGGCTCGAACGGCGGTAGCATGATCATGCTCATCGCCGCGTTGGGAATATTCCTGATCGGCCACCTGACCATATTTATCCTAGCCATCATATCGGCCGGATTGCACAGCCTCAGGTTGCACTACGTGGAGTTCTTCATGAAGTTCTACGAGGGCGGCGGTGTGGAG
>MVPZ01000009.1 GCA_002067045.1 Methanomassiliicoccales archaeon PtaB.Bin134
CAACAGCACCATCAACGAGCTGGAGGCCGAGATAACCGGCGCCACCCAGACCAAGAACTCCATCCAGGCCCGCATGAACGAGCTGGAGGCCGAGAAGGCGGTGCTCATGAACTTCATGAGCATCCCCCTGGACCTGGAGCTTTACCGTGATTACGATTCTTTGAAGGTCTTCACCGGAAAGGTGCGGGCCGATCCTTCTGCGGCCATAAGGGCCGCGGTTCCCAAGAGCGAGGTCTTCCTTTCCACCGACGGCGGCTTCGTGGCCGTGTTCGTGGCCAAGGAGGCGGCCGACGAGGCCCAGAAGGCACTCGTTCAGTTCGGATACACCGAGATGGCCGCGCCCGGCGGCAAGGGCTCACCGCAGAAGCTGGTGGCCAGGGCCGACGAGGAGCTGTCCACCCTCAAGGGAGGGCTGGAGGACGCCGTCAAGAAGCTGGAGGGGCTCAGGGAGAAGCACGCAGCCTTCGTCAAGGCCGCGGACGAGCACCTCAGCATCATTGTTGAGAAGGCCGAGACGCCTTTGCGCGTCGGCACCACCGACTACACGTTCGCCATGGACGCCTGGGTGCCCACCGCGGACATGCCCAAGGTGGAGAAGGCCATCGCCGAGAAGCTGGGCGGACGGGTGCACATAGAGTCCTTGGAGGTCATGTCCCGCCGGGAGCCTCATGAGGCCCACGAGGGCGAGGTGCACCACGATGCCAAGGTCGAGGAGATCCCCGTAAAGCTGGAGAACAGCAAGACCGCCAAGAAGTTCGAGTTCATGGCCGGCATGCTGTCCACCCCCAAGTACCGGGAGCTGGACCCCACCTCGGCCATGATGATCACCCTTCCCATATTCTTCGGCCTGATGGTCGGTGACCTGGGATACGGAATCCCCTTCATGCTCCTGGGCCTGATAGGCCTCAAGAAATGCGTTTCCGATGAGTGGAGGACCATCTCCACCCTGCTGTTCTTCGGAGGCATCTGGGCCTCCATATTCGGCCTGTTCATGTACGGGGAGGCCTACGGTATCCATTTCGCAGAGCAGCACCACGACATGAGCTGGTCCTCGCTGCTGGGCGTGCACCTGCCCCATGAGATAGCCATCGGCGGGTTCGAGATACCGCTGGGCATATACAGCAAGCTGCACAACGTGAAGGAGATACTCTACCTCTCCATCTGGGTCGGCATCGCCCACCTGTTCATCGGGTTCTGCATCGGGTTCTACAACAAGACCATCCGCTACGGTATCAAGCACGCCATAGTGGAGAAGATAAGCTGGCTGATGATCCTCATAGGCGGTGCGCTGCTGCTGCTGTTCCTGGTGGACGCCATGATCCGCGGCGTGGAGGTGTCGCTGACGGACATCCGCATGCTCGTCGCCATCCCCCTTCTGCTGGTGGGCGTCATTATGGCCTACACCGGCGAGGGCGCGGGCGCGATATTGGAGCTGCCCGGGCTGATGGGGAACATAATATCTTACACTCGTTTGGCCGCGATAGGGATGTCCAAGGCCGGCCTGGCCCTGGCCTTCAACACCATCGCCTTCGAGGTCATGTGGGGTCACGACTTCCACGTGCTCGGGTCGAACAGTGGTGACGCTGTAATGCTCATCGCCGCATTGGGAATATTCCTGATCGGCCACCTGACCATATTCGTTCTGGCCATAATTTCGGCCGGATTGCACAGCCTCAGGTTGCACTACGTGGAGTTCTTCATGAAGTTCTACGAGGGCGGCGGTGTGGAGTTCAAACCCTTGAAAGTGATTCGTAAGTATACGAAAGAGAAAAACGGAGTAAGTGAGTAAAATGGCAGACGCAGGTTTGATTGCACTGAGCGCAGGAATCGCTGTTGGAATAACTGGCATGGCCTCCGCCTGGGCGGAGAAGGAGATCGGCTCCGCCGCCATTGGCGCCATGGCCGAGAACGAGAAGCTGTTCGGTAAGGGTCTTATCCTGACCGTTATCCCGGAAACCATCGTCATCTTCGGTATGGTCGTTGCGATTCTGCTCTGGCTCAATATGTGAACAGTGCTGAACGCACCAGTGGTAACAAAGGATAAGAGGCCGACGCATGGCATTGGATGAAGTAATCGACAGTGTGATGGAGAGCGCGAAGCAGAAAGCGCAAGCGCTACTTCAAGAGGCGGACAAGGAGCGGGCCGCCATCCTCAAGCAGGCCGATGACAAGATCGCCGCGAAGAGGCTGGCCCAGCAGAAGGAGCTGGAGGCCGCGCTGAAACGCCTCAAACAACAGGAGATATCCAGTGCCGAGCTCGAAGCGAAAAGGATCGTCCTGAACGCCAAGAAGGACGTGATGGACAGATCGTTCCAGGTGGCCCTTAGCTCACTACTCGACATGGACGAAGGCAACCGGGGCAGGATGTACCGCAAGATACTGGAAGGCGGGAAGACCGTCATCCAGTCCCCCAAGGTCTACTGCCCCCGGGGCGAGTCCAAGTTGATCAGCGGAGTGACGGGTCTGGGAAAGGTGGAAGAGACCGACATGGAGACCGGGCTGGTCCTTGAGGACGCCACGGGCAACGTTCGGCTGGACTACCGCTT
>MVPZ01000010.1 GCA_002067045.1 Methanomassiliicoccales archaeon PtaB.Bin134
CGTCAACGTGGAGCTCGCCGCCGAGCTCATCAGGATCAAGTCCCTGTCGGAGACCGCCGAGCTCCTAGGGATCCCCCGGACCACGCTCCGCGATCACCTAGTTAGAGCGGGTGTCGAGATCCCGACAGAGGCCCCCTGTCGGAATACCTCCCCCTGAAAAACCGGCCTCCGTTCAAATACTCCGGGGAGATCCTCCGGCTGTCGACGGACGAGCGTAATCCGACAGTATCACCTAAATCAATCGTCGTCCACATCCTTCGCAGAACATGGACCCAGGCATCATCGGCCTTCCACAGTTGGGGCATATAGCTGGATACTGTGTCTGAAGGTGCCTACTACGTTTTTTCTTCGAAAATACATATGCCACGATAATTGCGATAATGATGATCGCCACTATCACGCATAAGGCAATCACCGCTTCGATCCTTATGAACTCCCCGTCGCCCGTAGAGAATCCAGAAACCGATGTGACCACACTGTATTCGACGACGGCGTTCTGTCCTGACGGGACGGCCGATCCTCTGTCTGTGTTGTCAATTATCAGATACCATCGCCCTGAATCGACATCTACGCTGGCGCTCGCATGCTTGGTGTTCAACCTTGAACCATCTGGCAGATATTGAAAGCTCAAACTGGATGATGTATACTGTGAATAGCCCGTACTGTCCGTTAGTATCACATCGATGTTGGGGCCGCTGATCACATCCACCGAATAACTGATCTTGATGACCATGCTGGCATCAATCGGCAATGCCATGTAGTAACCGCTTTGTACGGTCGTAGTTCCACCATCGCTATCCGCAGCGATCGATGGTGCCACACATGTACAGGAAATGATCGCGAAAAATATCGCTAAAGCCTTGATGGTAAAACCACCCACTAACTCCCTCACCACTCCAACCACCATTAACCCCCATCTAGCATCCACTTATTGCGAGCAGATATCATTTATGGCTCTATTATCAAATCGTAAATGTTCATAGTGAACACCCAAGTATGTTAACTTCAAGTAAATCAGAGAAAAATGATGCACCCAGTTATTGCATAGGGTTAACTTAGTTTACTAAGTAATAAAAAAGATGAACAAGGTTTGGTATCGGTTTTGTCTTTTTATCTCCCTCCGCGATGGTTGCCTTGGATTTTGGGCGGATTGGACGATTGCCAGTCATTTCTATGCAAGGTGCATCTCTCTCGTACGTCCTCCGGAGGTCGTGGTCTGAAAAAAGGAATCCGCCCTCTTTTCCAGTTTATCGTGAATTGTAACGATGGCGTTCATAAATGAGGAAAACAGGTAAAACAGGAGTGCAACGAGTACCTGTTTTCTAGGCCAGTAGTCTTCGGAAAACAGGAAAACAGGTAAAACAGGTGTTCTCTTAAAATAAAGTAAAAGAAAGAGGTTTACAGGGGTCTCGCCCCCCGGCAGCATTTTTCCGGTAAATGGTAAAAATCGAGTTTAGCCAGTCAGTCATAGGGGCCCTAATCACCTTGGGCCCATCCATCTCAATCATAATAAAATGGTTAACATTTTTCGAGGCTCAGGTCGAGCCGAATATTTTCTGCTCAGTGAAAATCAAACTCGCTAGATGTAAATGTAAAAATCGGACCCATCTGTCGAGATAGTAATTGTTCCGTCCTGATAGGTTCCGTAAACGTCAACTCCTTGGGTGTGCAAACGGTCAATCGTAACAGAATGTGGGTGGCCATAATCGTTCACACCAACGCATATGATCGCGACATAGGGATTGGTCTCAGCGAGAAATGCATTTGAGGTGCTGTCTGAACTGCCGTGATGACCAACCTTCAACACCTCACAATCCAATTGGCTCCCATACTCGGATATCAAATCATACTCGACATCGCTCTGGGCATCACCCATGAATAAGAAATCCACTTCTCCAAAGGTCATCTTGATCACGATGCTCGCCGCATTCGGATTTTCGGCGAATTTGTCGATGTGAAGGACCTTGAAGGTCACTTTCTCACTTATTGCTAAGAGGTCCCCATCGTCGATATCATTATCTGTGAAGATCAGACATCCCTCAGCCTCTGCAGCAACAATGAAGTCCTGGTAATCTGATGAGTAACCAATCATACCCGTGTGGTAGATGCTCAGTACGCTGAAATTGTTCATTACCTCATCACTGTAGTTCAGATGGTCCGCGTGTGGATGAGTGATTATTAAGGCATCGATGATAGAGATGTTCTCCGATCTCAGGCAATCGATGATGGTTAGAGGACCGAGGTTGCCTCCGGCATCGATCAATATGTTCTTAGAATCCGGTGTTTGTATCAGGATGGAGTCCCCCTGACCTGTGTTAATGTAAGTAATGGTGAGGATGTCCTGTTCCTCTCCGTCCGTTACTAAGCACAGGTAGAGACCGGCAAGGACAAGTGAGGTTACCAAGAGCGTTGTGACGAACGTTATCTTCTTCATATCGATAAACTCGGAGAACAAATCTTCAGAATAGCCATAAGGATTGCTATTGTATTTTTAAAAAGGGGGTATCTCTTCAAGCCCACTATTGACTATTGTTTCCGTGATGACGTATACGCAACCGGTTCATCCGCCCTTTGCTGGGGGGGAAGGTATGGCCTCTTTCTGATTCAAAGATAGACGTGTTCTTGAGGATGTGGAGTCTTTTAACGACACAATAGATGGTTTTTATTTGTCCTCTGCAATGAGTGCTCGTTCCCATGAGATCAATGAGGTCCGATCAGCTGCCTAATCAATCGTGTTCTAACAAGAACTTCCACAACAACGAATACCTGACCAGAGTTTCTGATTTTTCTATCAGGTTTGCTGGCCCCGAGGATGTGTCTACCATCCTCAGTTTCATCATGCGGCTGGCTGAATTTGAGAACCTGTCCCATGAGGTCATGGCCACTGAGGAGATCCTAAAAGATTCCCTGTTCATAAAGAACCAAGCGGAAGTCATCATCGGCGAGCTGAAGGGCGAGCCGGTCGCTTTCGCCCTGTTCTTCCACAACTTCTCCACCTTCCTGGGCAAGGCCAACCTCTACCTGGAGGACCTCTTCGTCGACGATTCATGCCGCGGCATGGGATTGGGCAAGGTCATGTTCTCCTGCCTGGCCAAGATAGCTGTGGAACGGGGCTGCGAAAGGCTGGACTGGTGGTGCCTGGACTGGAACGAGGGGTCCATAGCCTTCTACCTCAGCATGGGCGCCCGCCCCATGTCCGATTGGACCGTGTACCGCGTGGACGGAAGGAGGCTTAAGGACCTCGCGGAAAAGCTCTGAGCGGCCGGAGGCCTGCCTGGGGATATGGAAATGGTTGAACGATGGCAAAATGCTCATAGTCGGTAAGGCCATTCATCCTCCCTCATTCGCCCGCGCAACGAAGCGCCCTGATGGACCACATCGGTGCGGGGCTCGAGGACGGTAATATCATGAAATGCTACAGCTGCGGCTGGGAGGGGAGCGATGAGGAGCTGGTACGGGAACCGGCCAGCCTGATGTTCTACGACAACCTGTTGAAGGACCAGTTGAAGGGCGCGGAGGTCACCAGGGAGAACCTGCTCTGCCCCAAGTGCCGCACGCAGCTGAAGAGCGTCCGGCTGATAGACGGGATCGTCTTCCAGAAGGGCTGACCCCCGCCTGATGATCAAGGAACGCCACCTTTATCACCCTCCCACTGACATAACGCCACAATATGTCCCTGAGGTGCGGTAATGAGATGCGCTAAGTGCGGTGCTTACTTCGACAGGGACGCCGGGGAGGGCCCGGTGGCCTCGATCAGCGGCAGCATCATGGGTGACGAGCATACCGATTCGTTCTACTTCTGCCGGAGTTGCCAGATGTACACGGTGGAGATGTTCCACGACCAGTTCCTGGGGGAGGAGGGGTCCTCGGTCCAGGGACCTGTTCCCAAGGAGGAGGGCGACGCCCAGGTGGCCCTGGTCATGCAGTGCCCCGAGCCCTGGAACAAGAGGTGCCGCTGCCCGGCGCACATGGCCTATTTCCGTGGCC
The DNA here is from genome assembly GCA_002067045.1 of Methanomassiliicoccales archaeon PtaB.Bin134. Next base: position 3,988 of record MVPZ01000010.1, read on the forward strand.
AGCTGGATTGATCATCGGACTTGAGATCGATCGCAGGACGGCCCCTACTTCGGCAGCTCGGGCAGGGTGCCCATCCACTTGGTCAGCTCGCCGAACATCTCCGTGAAGTACTTGTCCTCCTGCACCAGCAGGCGGACGTACTGCTCGATTTCCTCGTCGTTCAGCTCCTCGGTGAGCATGGGCAGCCCGAACTCGTAGATATCCACGATCTCCGGCCCGGCGTCGAAGGCAGGGTCCGCGATCAGCTCCTCGATCTCGTCCAACCTGGCCTGCACCTTGGCGCGATAATCCGTGCGCACCTCCGAGATCATCTCCCGCACCTTGGCCTTGGCCTCGGGGATGGCCTCCTGCACCTCCTCCTCGGCCTCCTCTCCGCCAAAGGCCCCGGCCATGGCCCCGGTCATCCCCATCATCATTTCGGTCATCCCGTCCATGAGGGAGACCATCATTATCACGCTCACGTTCAGGACGGTGTTGATTATCCTGGCGGTGCGCTCCGGACCTATTGCCACCGCCCCCGGGACGGTTTGCGATGGCATCTCCCTTAGTTCCAGGCCCTCCATGGCCTGACGGTAGGACCATATCACCCCGATGATCGAGTTCTTGACCTTGACGTAGGCGTCGTGCAGGTCGTTGGCCCCCACCCCGTCCAGGTATAGCCGCCTCTGCACCTCCCAGGCGTCAGGGTCACGTTCGTCCTCCCCGAGCACGGTGAGGTCCAGACCGCCCTTGATGAGCTCCCTCTTCATCTCCCAGATGAATTGGTCGTAACCCATGCCCATCCCATCCCGCAGGCGCAGGCGGTCCTCGACGGGTATGCGCACCTGGCTCACCACCAGCATGTAGGCCAGTTCCGGACGCCGATGCACGAACTGCACGCTCGGCAGCTCAGGCCGCTCCGAGAGCTCCACCACGAAATCGTTGCCGGTGTCCGGAAGCGATGCGACCTCGTATCCAGTGCCCCTCGCCCAATCCATCACTAGATCGAGCATCTTGCCTTTTGCATCAGACATGTTATCGACCCGTTCCCCGCCTGAAACGTATCGAGGAAGCTTTCATTTGCAGAATATTTAATGGATGTCGTGAAGGGGTTTGAAGCGCATCAGCGGTTCTCAATGGGCACGAAGGGCCTTCCGAACTCCCCCACGTAGTTGGATGATGGCCTGAGCAGGATGGCGTCCTCGTACTGCTCGATGATGTGCGCCGTCCAGCCGGCTATCCTGCTGGAGCAGAAGAAGGGGGTGTAGAATTCCTTTGGCACCCCAAGGGCGTCCATGGCCACCGCGGCGTAGAAGTCCAGGTTGGGATAGATCTTCTTCCGCTCGTGCACTATGCCCTCGATCTTGGTGCACTTGTTGTACAGGCTCATGGTGCGGTCGCGGTGGCAGTGGTCCTCCACTATCCCCCGCAGATGCTTGGTGCGGGGGTCCTCCACCTTGTACACCCGGTGACCGAAGCCCATGATCTTCTTGCGATCGTCGATGAGCCCCTGGATGTACTCCTCGACCTCCTCCTCCTCCAGGCCGATGTCGTCCAGCATCTCCATGACCTTCTCGCTGGCCCCCCCGTGCAGCGGCCCCTTCAGGGTGCCGATGGCCGAGGTCACCGCCGCGTACATGTCGGCGTTGGTGCTGGCCGTGACCCGGGCTGCGAAGGTGGAGGCGTTGAAGCCGTGATCTGCGTGCAGGATCATGACCCTGTGCAGCACCTCCGTCTCCTTCTCGTCCGGGTGGCTTCCCATGAACATGTGCAGGAAGTTCTCGGCGAAGCCGTGGTCCCTGCTGGGACGGGGAAGTTCCAAACCCTGTCTGCTGCGGTGTATGGCCGCCAAGATCGTCGGTACCTGGGCGATCAGCTTGGTGGCCCGGCGAACGTTGGCCTCGTCCGAACGGTCGTTCAGGTCCGGATCGAACTGCCCCAGGCGGGAGACCTCGGTCCTCAGCACGTCCATGGGGTGCGCGGACCGGGGGGACCGGCGGATGCACTCCATGACCTGTTCCGGCAGGTCCATCTCGGAGATCAGGGTATCGCTGAACTGGTCCAGCTCCTTCTGGTTGGGCAGGCGGCGGTGCACCAGCAGGTAGGCCACCTCGGCGTAGATCACCTTGCCCACCAGGTCATCGATGTCGTAACCCAGGTAGTAGAGGTGGCCCATGGGGTCCACGTAGCTTATGCGGGTCTCGGCCGCGGCCACGTCCTTCAGGCCGCGGACCACGGTTCTCTCGTGTCCTTCTGTTATCTTCCATCAACCCTTTGATCTCACCGTTAAAATTGGACCCCGGATGGGACCTCATTTTCAGGTGCAGGAAAATGTAACGGCCACCCCCTTAAACAATTTTCCATCCTGGCGATGGCGGATGGCCGTCTATTGCGCCCCGGAGATCACTTGATCGGCCAATACATCCGGGTCATCAGTTGCTCGGGTGGGGTGTCGTCAGGGCTGTTCAGGTACTCCTCCCACATGTAGCTCTCCGGCTCATGCCCGTTGTCCTTCATCCATGACAGCATCCTCTCGTAGGTCTCCATCAATCGGTCGTAGGGACCGACGTGCACGGCCATGGCAGCGCGCACCGCGGGCATCTCGATGGTGCGCACCCGGCCTTCGTTCACCGCTGGCCCGGAGATGGGGAAGCCCACCTCCATGTCCGTCCCCTCATCGGACCAGGAATGGTACATGGCGAACGGCGGTCCGACGCATCGAACGCCCTTCTGGAAGTAGGGGACCAGCTCCTGGAATATCCCGCCCATGACCGAGGGTATCTCCTCGGTCCTGGCCTTCTGCCTGACGGCCATGGCCGTCCGGGGCTCCGTGGTAACGATCTCTATCGACGACATATCCCTCGGGCCTTCTTGGCCCTGAGGTTAAAAATAGATTTCGGGCGGGGGGTTGAAAGTGGGCCCCGCCCTTTAAGATGGAATGTGCTCACATCGTTTCGTAGGGCAGGGCGCCGTGGTCGATGTCCCTCTCCTTGCTCTCCGCCGCCTCCAGGTCCTCGGCGCACATGGACCTCTTGAGCACGCATACCGTCCTCTGCATGGCGATCATGTCGGAGAGCTGCGACTGGGCGATCCAGACCGCGGAGAGCAGCTCCTCGAAGTTCTTGCGGTGGGCCATGCCCTCTATCTCATGCAGCACGGCCATGTTGTACAGGGTGTTGCGGTTCACCCTCCCCAGGGCGGAGACCTCGTCCATCTGCCTCTCGTACTCGTTGAGCATGTCCGAGTACATCTCCTGCAGGACCTTGAGGGCCACGATCTTGTTACCAGGCACATCCACGACCGCGGGTTTGGCTTCGGGTTCTTCCATGATATCACCTTGATGCGCGCAGTAGTCCTGCAAGCGCCTTCCGGCCAATGCGCTACGACATCATTATCTTTTCCCGCCCCGGCCCCCAGATAGCATTTTATCTATTCCGGCCCTTTCAAGATGATTGATCATGACCATCGATCTAAGCCAGAGATGCGAGCTCATCGTGCAGTCGGAGATCAGGAACATGACCCTGGAATGCAACCGGGTCGGGGGCATCAATCTGGCCCAGGGGGTGTGCGACACCGAGACGCCCAGGGAGGTGATCGAGGCCGCGCACCGTGCGGCGCTGGACGGGGTCAACGCCTACACCAGGTACGACGGGCTCTCGGTGCTCAGGCAGGCCATAGCCAGGAAGTTCCGGGAGTTCAACCGCCTGGAGGTGGACCCCGAGGGGGAGATCGTCTGCTCCGCAGGGGCCACCGGGGCCTTCTACTGCGCCTGCATGGCCCTGCTGAACCCGGGGGACGAGGTCATCGTCATAGAACCGTATTACGGCTACCACGTCAACACCCTGCTGTCCATGGGCGCGGTGCCGGTGTTCGTGAGCATGCACCCTCCGGAGTGGGAACTTGACCTGGAGGCGGTGAAGGAGCGCATCGGTCCGCGGACCAAGGCCATCGTGGTCAACACCCCCTCGAACCCCTCCGGCAAGGTGTTCACCAGAGCGGAGCTGAAGGCCATCACCGACCTGGCCGTGGACCACGACCTGTTCGTGTTCTCCGACGAGATATACGAGTACTTCGTGTACGACGACCAGCAGCACGTTTCACCGATGTCCTTCCCGGACGCCAGGGAGAGGGTGGTGGTCATCTCCGGCTACTCGAAGACGTTCAGCATCACCGGCTGGCGCATCGGCTACGCGGCCTGCGACCGCAGGTGGGCCAAGATGATCGGCTACATGAACGACCTGGTCTACGTGTGCGCTCCCGCTCCCCTGCAGGTGGGGGTGGCCAAGGGCATCGAGCAGCTCTCCGGGGAGTTCTACCGGCGCCTGTGCCATCAGCATCAGGCCAAGAGGGACATGATGGTTGAGGGACTGAGAGAGGGAGGGCTTTACCCCTACGTGCCCCAGGGCTCGTATTACATTTTGGCGGACGTCAGCTCCGTGCCCGGTGGGGATTCCAAGGAGAGGGCCCTGCAGATCCTGAAGGAGTGCGGGGTCGCCAGCGTGCCCGGCTCCGCCTTCTATCACCAAGGGGGCGAGGACCTGGTCCGCTTCTGCTTCGCCAAGAAGGACGACGTGCTCAGGGCGGCCTGCGACCGGCTATCGCGCCTCAGATGGTGAGCATTCCATCTCCTTCTCCGTCTCCAGGTGGATGGTCACCACCATGCCCGGGAACTTGTCCTCCAGGGCCAGCTCGATGCGGTCGGTGAGGTCATGCGCCTCGGCCACGGTCCTGCTGGCGCTGACGCATATGTGCATCTCCGCGTAGACCACGTCGCCAACCTTCCTGGTGCGCAGGTCGTGGTACTGCAAAAGGCCCTCCTGCGCGTCCAGGGTCCGTTCGATCTCCGCCTCCACCTCCGGGCAGCTGCGGTCCATTAGCTCGTGGCTGGTCTTGCTCAGCAGGGAGCAGGCCATGCGCACCAGGAGCGCGGCCACCGCCAATGCCATCAGCGGGTCCAGGACATAGAGGCCGGTGGCCTCGGCCAGGAAGAGCCCGGCAATGATGGCCAGAGAGGATATCACGTCGGAGAGCAGGTGCTTGGCGTCGCCCTCCAGGGCGATGGAGCCGTTCCTCCGGGAGGAGCGCATCAGAACGATGTAAAGCCCGGCGTTCATGGCCGTGGCCAGCATGGAGACGGGGGCCGCCAGGTCCAGCGAGGAGAAGGGCTGGGGGTCCCACAGCCGGGCCAGGCTGGCCATGACTATCAGTATGGCGGCGATCACTATGAGCACGCCCTCCACCAGGCAGGAGATGTTCTCCGCCCTCTGATGGCCGTACTTGTGCTCGCGGTCCGCGGGCCTCATGGCCACCCGGATGGAGGCCAGCATCATGGCCGAGGCCGCGATGTTGACTACGGACTCCAGGGCGTCGGAGAGCAAAGCCACCGATCCCGAGATGAGGTATGCCAGGAGCTTGATGATGAATATGGCCAGGCCGATCCCCACGGCCAGCAAGGCCACCTGCTGCTTTTTCACCTGACTAGTCAGGTATGAAGCCCGATAAACCTTTTTTCACCGGCGGTCATCGGTCGCCCGAGGATTCCGCCAAGGCCTTCTCGAAGAGGGCGTCGACCTCCTGCTCGCTCAGCTTGGGGTCGTGGCGCACGAAGAAGGTCAGAAAGCTCTTCTCCTCGGTGTAGGTGACGTAGGATGGACGGACGTTGACGCTCAGGAGCACCTCCCCGCTCTCCAGCATGATGTCCACTTGGGTGGCGGCCTTCCCTCCCTTGTTCTTGGTGCGGGAGAGCTTCATGATCATCTTCCTGTTGGCCTGGTAGAGCCGGCGCATCCTGTCGTCCAAACCCGGTCCGTTCACGTTCGGGGAACGGTCAGGGATATGATAAGTTTGCTCCCGAAAAGGTGATAGTCCCGCAGCTTCCTCCTGAGGTTCCGGATGAACAGGAAGGGGGGTTGGGGCGATCTTCTGCCGAAGGAGCTGGGCTATGCGGTGTACCGCCGCGCCTTCCTCAATCCCGGGACCATGCTGGTCCTGGCCATCGCTGCCCTGACCCTTGTGCTGTGGCTCCTGCAATCCCCTGCCTCGCTGGGAGATCCCTTCAAGATCCTGGCCAAAGTGTCCGCGTTCTCCGCCCTGACCTTCCTCAGCCTGAACTTCCTGCTGTCGACCAGGGCCCGCTGGCTCGAAAGATTGTTCGGCGGACTCGATCGCATGTACGGGGCGCATTGCACCGTGGGCAGGATGTCCCTGCTCTGGATGGCCTTGCACCCCCTGGCATTGCTGGCCGCCAACCTCGGGGACATGGAGAGGCTTTTCGCCATTTTCCTGCCGGGGGTGGACCCGAGCAACACCCTGGGCACCGCCTCCCTGCTGCTCTTCCTGCTGCTGATGGCCCTGACGGTGGTCTACGCCCTTCCCTACGGAAGCTGGCTCAGCGGG
>MVPZ01000011.1 GCA_002067045.1 Methanomassiliicoccales archaeon PtaB.Bin134
GGGGTCGACCTTTCCGCTCTCGATCTTGGCGATATGGGCCTGCGAAACCCCAGCCTTCTTGGCCAGTGCGGTCTGGGAGAGACCGACCTTCTGCCGTAGACGCTTTATCTCAGATAGTTCCACTATAACCACCAGTTATAGATATATGGCTTAAAAAATGCGTTAAAGTATATATACTCTATTGCATTTTCCTCGTCCCAAGTGTGATTAGAGATGGTCAGCCAATTTTTCACCTCTGAGTCCGTCACCGAAGGTCACCCGGACAAGCTCTGCGATAGGATTTCCGATGCTATCCTCGATGCCTACCTGGCGCAGGATCCCAACGCCCACTGCGCCATCGAGGCCTTGGCCACCACTGGAATTGTAGTTGTGGCGGGAGAGCTTAAGACCGATCCCTGCAAGCGCGTGCTGGTGGATGCAGACAAGGTCATCCGGCAGGCGGTCAAGGATATCGGTTATGACCGGCCTGAGTACGGGTTCGATTCCGAGTACATAAGCGTCCTTTCCTCTCTCCACGACCAGTCCTTGGACATTAACATGGGCGTCTGCCGCGAGAAGAAGGGCAAGAAGCTTGCGACCGGCGCGGGAGACCAAGGGCTCATGTTCGGATACGCCACCGATGAGACGCCAGAGCTGATGCCGCTTCCCATACTTATGGCCCAGAAGCTGGCCATGCAGCTGGCCAAGCTCCGAAAGGAGGGAACGCTGCCGTGGCTGAGACCCGATGGCAAGACCCAGGTAACCGTTGAGTACGAGGACGGGGTGCCGAAGAGGATAGACACCGTGGTCGTGTCAACCCAGCACGCGCCGGTGATAAACGGCGAGACCGACGATGAGAAGGTGCACGCCATCATCGAGAAGGCCATCAAGGAGAAGGTCATCAAGCCGATATGCGGCAGGTGGGTCGACAGCAAGACAAAGTATCACATCAACCCCACAGGCAGGTTCGTCATCGGCGGGCCCAGCGGTGACAGCGGGCTCACTGGACGCAAGATCATCGTGGACACCTACGGAGGCATGGGCCGTCACGGGGGTGGCGCATTCTCAGGTAAGGACCCCACCAAGGTCGACCGTTCCGCAGCCTACATGTGCAGATACATTGCCAAGAACATCGTCGCTGCTAGCCTAGCCAAGCAGGTGGAGGTGCAGGTCGCCTATGCGATCGGCGTCGTTCATCCGGTCTCGGTCATGGTGGACACCAAGGGCACGGCCGTGGTGTCCGAGGACAAGATCGCCAAGGCGGTTACCCAGGTGTTCGACCTCACTCCCGACGGCATCATGGAGACACTCAACCTTAAGCGCCCCATCTACCAGCTGACATCGGCCTACGGCCACTTCGGAAGGAGCGAGCCTGAGTTCACCTGGGAAAAGATAGACAAGGTCGAAGAGCTGAAGAAGGCCTGCGGTCTGAAGGTGGCCAAGGCCACCAAGATGAGGGCCAAGAGCAACGGCGTCAAGGTCTCGAGCTAAGGCTCAAAGGCGAAAGCCTCTTTCCCCCTATTTTCCTTATATAGCGCCCTAGTTCCAATGCCTCCATGCCTGGCCGTTCGCTTTGATCGCTCCTAACGTGGAGCACCGGTCAAGATGCGGACCCAATGAGATCGGAGGAAGCAGGATCTCCTGGTCGGCAGCATATTCCTCGCGGAGTCGCTCCTTTTTTATCTGGATAGTCGATGTGGGCTAATCGAAGGTGATGGGATGAAAAAAGTCGCGGCCTTGCTGCTAGCAGCGGCTCTGCTGATATCTGGAGCCTCATTTATCATAGGTAGCTCCTCTATGGTGCTGGACGGCCCTTCAGGGGCGTCCACAGAAGGGGAGACGGATAGCTTATTTCGTGTGGGTTCAAGCGTAATGGCCTCCGAGAGCATGGAAACCAGTGACCTCCCCTCGGAACCTTACAATGTCAACCTGTCACCCTCGGGTACTGCCATCCAGGTTACGTGGAGCGCCCCCAACAACACAGGCATCTCGCCCATAACCGAATACCGTGTCTTCTGGGACCTGATCCCCGGAGCCCGGAGCTACTCTGCCTCTGCCGGAACCTCCCTGGCGTACTCCATCTCCGGCCTGGCCGAGGGTACAACGTATTTCGTGTCGGTGGCAGCATCGAACACTGGTGGACAAGGGCCGTTCAGCTCTGAGATCTTGGGGCAGACCGCCGCCAGGTTGGGTGAGCCCAGCGCGCCCATGGTCGTCACGGTCTTAAGCGGTCCGGGCTTCAACCAGGTCTCATGGTCGGCAACCACGGACACCGGCGGCATACCCTTGACCGGATACCTGGTCTACCGTTCCGATTCCCCTGGTAGTGAGGTCCTTATCGCGGACACGGGCCTGAACCTTTCCTACAACGACACCTCGGTGGTCAACGGTAAGACCTACTACTACATCGTAAAGGCCTCCAACGGCATCTATGAGGGCGAGTCCAGTGACGAGGTCCAGGGCACACCGTATACGACCCCATCCGTCCCCGAGCAGATCCAGGCCGCTCCCGGGCTTAAGAACATCACCGTCAGCTGGGCGGCTCCCTACGATGGGGGCAGCACCATCGACGGCTATCTGCTTGAGTATGGTACCTCCGTCGACGACCTCTCCCACAGCGCCCTTACTGGCAACGTGACCGAGTACACCCTCTCGGGCCTGTTCGACGGCACCTTCTACTCCTTCAGGATATGCGCGCACAACTCCGCTGGATTCGGGCAGACGTCGACCGTTTTCCAGGAAAAGACCTTCGGACCGCCCGCGGCCCCCATGGTGACCGCTGCCAGCGGCCTGTCCTTCGTGAACATCACCTGGTCGGTCCCCTCCTCGGACGCTCCCATAACCGGATATAAGATCTTCAGGGGAACTGTGTCGGGAGCGCTGGAAGCGTACGCTACCGTTAACGATACGTCGTTCTTCAACGACACGATCGTCACCAGCGGACAGGACCACTTCTATGCGGTGGCGGCTCTGAGCGATGCGGGGGAGGGTGCTATGAGCGATGAGATCACCGCCCATCCCACCTCGCTGCCAGCGGTTATCACCGATCTCCTAGGTCAGGCAGGACCGATGAGCGTGACCCTCTCGTGGACCCCTCCGGCGGACGGAGGCTCA
>MVPZ01000012.1 GCA_002067045.1 Methanomassiliicoccales archaeon PtaB.Bin134
GGTCGACAGCATGGACGGCTCCTCCTACACTTGGACGGTGGATACCTCCGACCTGCAGGACGGTGAGCACAAGATCAAGGTCACCGCCACCACCACCAGTGGGGAGACGGTTTCCAAGGAGGTCGATGTGACCGTTAGCAACCAGGCGGCGTTGATCGTGCCGATCCAGCAGTTCAATCTTACCCTGGCCGATATCGGGTTCTTGACCGTGGTCGGCTTCATATTTGCCATCGGCATTATGGAGCTGAGGAGAAAGAACAGATGGCATTGAGGAATCCTCTGAAAAAGACCCTCACCCTTGACAACTCCAAGCTCCCTGGCCCCTTGAAGGGCCGCTCCCGTTCGGAGGTGCCGAACGTCCGTCTGCCAGAGCCTGAGCGGCCGGCCGCAGAACGCGTCAAGCTGAAGGTGCCGAAGACGGTGTGGCGGAACAGCGAACGGTACCTGGGCCTGATAGCAGGTTTCTTCCTGTTCATCGCCCCCTTCGCGGTGTTTACCAGGCTGGCTTATGCTGTGGCGGGGTCATCTGATGAGGCGACGATACATTCAATATGCTTCAAGCTGCCAATGGAGCTATTGATCAACGGGTCATTTCCAGCGAGCATCGGCCCTATTGCCATCATTACCATAGGAGCTATCCTGGTGGTAGCGTTCCTCTTCGGTCCACTGTTCTGCGGGAGGCTGTGCCCGGTGGGGGCCATGAGCGAGATGCTCAGCAGGATAGTCCCCATCCCAGATCGTTACCGCATGCGCATCCAGAACACCAAGGTCACCGCCAGTCTGCGCTATGGATTCCTAGCCGGGTTCATCATCGTAGGATGGGCGATGGCCGGCCCGGTGGCCCAGTGCTCCTATGGGGTGGACTTAGGCAGGTTCTGCAGCCCTGCTCTGATGGAGTACATGTCGCTAGGCCTGTTCTCCACAGCCCCTGAGAACTTCTGGAACGCCGGGGCCGTGCTGACCCTGATAGTCTGGCTGCTCCTCGGAGGGATCATGATGGTCGGAGGCCGGGGATGGTGCCTGTTCTTCTGCCCCCTAGGGGCGATCTCGGGAATATCCCATGCCATAGGTGCCAAGCTGGGATTCTACCGCCTGGAGTACGAGGCCTCCAACTGCCGTAACTGCCGGAAGTGCGATGTCAACTGCCCCATGTGGGCCATTGGAATGGATGGAAAGATCGAGAGGACGCTGTGCAACGGCTGCAGGGAGTGCATCAACAACTGCTCGTTCAACGCCTATCGCGGCGCCTACGGGAGCACCGGGGAGAAGATCCACAAGAAGGTCAAGGGCGTCATATCAAGGGTCCGCACCGCGAGCGTCTTCGTGCTGGCTGCGGCCACGGCACCCCTCGCATACATGTTCACCGGCCCCTGTGCGGCCACGGGATGCGCCGCGTGCCCCCTTGGAGGGGCATGTGCCGTGACCATCCCTCTGCTGTACGGCGGAATGCTGCTGTCCCGGATGTCCACAAGGCTGAAGGCTGCCTTGTCATCTCTGCGCACCCGGCTCCTGGGAGACCGCCGAGAGCTACGGCCGGAGTGAAGCGATGAACATCGGAGAGGTGCTCCTGGCAGCGGCGGCCGTGTCGGCCCTTGCGGCCAGTGCCGGCGGTGGCCTGTCCCTGGTGCGTAAGGACCGTCGATGGGAGCACATCTCGCGATACGGTGCCCTCCTATCCTTAGCACTGCTAACCGCGGTCCTCTTCATCTTGGCCTATCTGTTCCTTGCATCCGACCTTAACACCGAGTACGTGTGGTCCCATTCATCCGTAAGCATCGACCCGTTCTACAAGCTCGTGGGAGTTTGGGCTGGTGGCGAGGGCGGGCTCCTGCTGTGGGCATGGTTCATGTCCCTCACCTTGGCCGTGGAGACCCTCCTGGAGCGGCGAAGAGGGCTCGGTCAGAGGTTCTCATCGGCTTTCCGAACGGCCGCTGGGAGCATGGTGCTTCTTTTTATCCTCATAGTCATGGCGACCGATCTCTTTGCCCTGACCGACCCTTCTGATCTAGCACTTCATCCCGAGGGCCTGGGCATGAGCATGTCCCTGCAGACCCTGGAGATGGCCCTTCATCCTCCCTTGGTCTTTGCGGCCTACGCTTTCTGCCTGGCCATCTTCTCCGCATCCCTCGCCCGCTTCCTCACGCTCGAGGACGATTGGCTAAAAGTCGCCCTTCCCTGGGCAAGGCTGGCGGGACTCCTTCTGGTAATGGGTATCGTGGTGGGTGCGGTGTGGGCCTACTACGAGCTCGGGTGGGGAGGGTACTGGGTGTGGGACCCGGTGGAGACCGCCTCCCTGCTCCCCATGCTTGCCGTCATGGCATTCCTGCATGCGCACCGGTCCCCCGCTGCCCGTCACGAATATCTGCTGCCCTTCCTGGGCATGCTCTCCTTCGTGTACGTTCTCCTGTCCTCCTTCATAACCCGTACCGGTGGGCTTTGGGGCTCGTCGGTGCACACCTACGGAAGCTCGGTGAGCGGCTCCATGGCGTCCCGTTTCCTCACGGTCATCGAGGGGGACAAGAGCATCATGGGGCTATTCATTGTCATCGTGCTCCTCCTAGTCCTCGGTTCTGTCCTCAGCTACCGAATGTCAAGGAGGGAGCGCACGCGGGTCGAGGATGGCATCCTGGGCATCGTGGCCCTCCACATGATGTTCTCCATCCTGCTGGTACTGCTCCTCGTTAAGAACGTCGGTCTTGACCAGGGGGACAACTTCATGGAGTTCACCGAGAAGACCGCATATTTGCTGGCGATCATGCTCATAGCTCTCCTGGTCATGGAATCTTCACCGAGGTTGGGCCGTCGCAGGGCCTTCATGCTCGGAGCGGCCGTAGGCCTAGGGTCCATCCTACTTGCATTGGTCTCATTGGTGACAGGAGGCATCCCCCTGCCTGTTGCCCTCATCCTGCCGCCGGCAGCGGCGGCGCTTGCCGCATCCCTTTACCGCCTGGTGAGAACAGAGCGCTCCCAGGCGCGACGATGGGTCAGAAGGGCAGGGCCGATCCTGGCCCATGTAGGTCTGATAGTGGTGGTGCTCAGCTTCGTGGTCTCTTCATACTACCAGTCCTCTCTGCCGGAGGACAGGGACATCATGGGCATAGGAGACCAGATCTCGCTGGGAGATAGCACGGTCAGGTTGCTGGGTCTGACGACAGAGCCGTGGACATCATCCGCCGGGTTGCCGGGCGAGGTACGCACGGCCTCCTTCGAGGTCACCGGAGGAGGGGGGGCGAGAACGGTCTCGGTTTCCAATCACTATGAGAACGGTTACTCCGGGCCCTTGCTGGTCCACGGGGGAACCCAGGTCCTGAACGGACTGTCCGAGGACCTTTACATCAGCTACGACTGGATGGCCAACGAGTCTGCCTTGGTGCAGGTCCGCCTGCTGCCAATGGT
>MVPZ01000013.1 GCA_002067045.1 Methanomassiliicoccales archaeon PtaB.Bin134
CGATCTGCACATACCGGTCTTCTACGATTCCGTGAGGACCCTTGCACAGACAGTGGAAGTGGACTACTTCCTTCCTGGCTGCCCTCCGCCGGTCGTTCTCATCAACAGGGCGTTGGACGCCATCGTCAAGGGCGAGCTGCCTCCCAAGGGCTCGGTGCTGGCGCCGCTCCCGGCGGTGTGCGATGAGTGCCCCCGCAAGCGGGAGAACAAGAAGATCACCACCATCCACCGCGTCTTCGAGGTCACCCCGGACCCGGAGCGCTGCCTCATGGAGCAAGGCATAATATGCATGGGCATGGCCACGCGCAGCGGGTGCGGGGCCCAGTGCCTCAAGGTCGACATGCCCTGCACCGGCTGCGGGGGAGCTACGCCCAACCAGCCCGACATGGGAACGGGCATGATCACAGCCTTGGCCTCGATCCTGAACCCCGGCAAGGAGCCGGGTACTTACGAAGAGGAGGAGGTCAACAAGCTGATATCGCAGATCAAGGACCCGGCAGGGATTTTCTATATGTACAGCCTGCCGGCGGCCATCCTGCGCAGGAAGGAGATGAGAGAATGAAGGAGATCAGCATCGACCCCATCACCCGATTAGAGGGCCACGGAAGCGTATCCATCTTCCTCAATGAGGCCGGCGAGGTGGAGAACGCGTACCTCAAGGTTCCGGAGCTTAGGGGCTTCGAGGCCTTCTGCCTCGGCCGACAGGCGGAGCTGATGCCCATAATCACCACGAGGATCTGCGGGGTGTGCCCGGTGGCCCACCACTACGCCTCCGTGAAGGCCCTGGACGCGGCCTTCAAGGTGACCCCACCCCCGGCCGCGAAGAAGCTCAGGGAGCTCCAGTATGTGGGCTATATCATCTACGACCACACGCTGCACTTCTACTACCTGGGCGGACCGGACTTCATCGTGGGGCCGGACGCGCCCGCTGAGAAGCGCAACATCCTGGGCGTCATCGAGAAGGCAGGGCTGGACGTCACCATGGAGGTCATTAAGCACCGCGCCTACGGCCAGAAGATCACGGAGATAATCGGCGGGAAGGCCACGCACCCGGTGAGCGGCCTCCCCGGCGGGCTCAGCAAGCCGCTCAGCGAGGAGAACCGCCTCTCCATACTGGAGATGGCTAGGTCGTCCGTCAACTTCGCCCAGTTCACGCTGCAGCTGTTCCATGACCTGGTTCTGGACAACCCCCGATACATGGATATGATCAAGAGCGACGCCTACACCATGAGGACGCACTACGCCGGCACGGTCGACGCCAAGAACCGCGTCAACTTCTACGACGGCGACGTCCGGGTGGTGGACCCCGCAGGAAAGGAGTTCACCCGATTCGCGGCCGCTGATTACCAGGAACATATCCAGGAGCGCTCTGAGGAGTGGACGTATTCCAAGCTCCCCTTCCTGCGCAAGATCGGGTGGAAGGGCTTCACCGACGGTCCTGACAGCGGCATCTACCGCGTCGGCCCCCTGGCCCGGCTGAACGCCGCCGAGGGGATGGCCACACCCCTGGCGCAGAAGGAGTACGAGACCATGTTCGGGATGCTGGGCAAGCCCGCGCACGGAACCCTGGTCTTCCACTGGGCCCGGCTGATAGAGCTGCTGTACGCGGCCGAACGGGCCGTAGAGCTGGCGAGCGATCCGGAGATCACCAGCACCCATGTGCGAAATCCGGTCGGAGAGCCGGGGGAGGGCATAGGCATCGTGGAGGCCGCCCGGGGCACGCTCATCCACCATTACAAGCTGGACGAGAACGCCCTGGTTCGGAAGGCCAACATGATCGTCGCCACCACCAACAACTACCCGTCGATCTGCCTCAGCATACGCGACGCTGCCAGGGGCCTGATACACGAAGGGAAGGTAGACGAGGCCATACTGAACAAGGTGGAGATGGCCTTCCGGGCCTACGACCCCTGCTTCGGCTGCGCCACCCACTTTGCGGTGGGGCAGATGCCCCTGGAGGTCCAGTTATTCGACCACAACAAGAAGCTGCTCGACTCCGTGTCGCGGTAGCCTCAAACCAATTCTCATATTTCTTGGGGTGGTAAAGGCTTTTGAAAAGGCACGATATCGACGTCGAGGATGAGCTGCGCTCCTGGCTGAACGGCGCACGGAGCGTGGTGGTCGCAGGCATCGGTAACGCCATCCGCTCCGATGACTTCGTGGGCGTGAGGGTGGTCCTGGGCCTGCAGGGAAAGGTGTCCCCAGCGGTAACTCTAATAGAGTGCGAGACCGTGCCCGAGAGCTTCGTGGACGAGATAGTGGAGATCAGGCCGTCGCACGTGCTCCTGGTCGATGCTGCCCTCCTAGGCCTCTGTCCGGGAGAGGCCCACCTGTACGAGGCTGAGGAGGTGATCAACGTCCCATCAATATCCACTCACACGCTGCCCCTGAGGGTCTTCTGCGAGTATGTAAAGAGGCTCACCGGAGCGAAGATAGCTCTCGTTCTGATCGAACCTAAGAACGTTGAATTCGGCGAGGGTCTGAGCGAAGAGGTGGAGGAG
>MVPZ01000014.1 GCA_002067045.1 Methanomassiliicoccales archaeon PtaB.Bin134
ACCCCCTCCACCAGCTCATTGATATGCTGGTAAGGGGCCCGGAATCCCCGGGGACGGACCCCGGTCACATCCTCGACCGCCGCAAGAGAGCGGCCGATGATGGCGTCCAGCCATTCCTCCGAGGGGATGATGCGTGTGCTCTCCCCGGTAAGGTCCTCGTGCGCGTAGCCGTGGGCCGCGACCTCGTGTCCGCTGAGAAGGTCCCGCAGGTCGATGTCCGCGGACAGGACCTCTGCGGCCTCCCCCTCCATGAAGAACGTGCCCTTGATCCCGAGCCCGTTGAGCATGTCCAAGATGATCTCCAACCCATCCATCGTGGAGGAGTAACGGGGCACTGCGCTGCCCCTGCACGCCGCCTCTACCATACCCTCCCGAGGCTCGTTCACATCCCGGTCCACGTCCAACGTGAAAGCCGCACAGCGCATGCTCAGTCATCAATCCTGATGTATAAACGCCTTAGGCCGTTAGGCCACCAACACTTAAATATGGTAAAACATTAGGAAAGCCGGTCCCTGAAGGTGGTTCCGATGAGGCAGGTGGTTATCGTAGGAGGGGGGGCAGCCGGACTTGCGGCTTCTGTGGAGCTGTCCCGCAGGGGCTTGTTCTCGACCATTGTGGAGCGCTCCCCGACCCTTGGAGGGAGGTCCCTCGACCTGGCATGCAAGGGCTCCCCGGCCTGCGTGCGCTGCGATGCCTGCTACCCACACGACCTTCGCCGAGAGGCCTCTACGAGCGAGAGGGTCCACACCATACTGAGGGCGGAGGTCGAGGAGGTCCGCTGGACCCCTGAAGGGGCCGAGGTCATCATCTCCACGCCCGATGGAATGACGGTGCTGGATGCGGGAGCTGTGATACTGGCCACTGGCTCCACACCCTTCGATCCGAGCGCGGACCCCCGGTTCCACACCCAGGAATGTCCCGACGTCCTCTCATCGCTGGACGTGGAGCGAAGGCTGGCCGCGGCGAAAATCCTGACCGTCCCTTCGACCGGCAGGCCCCCTCAGGAGATGGCCATCGTCCAGTGCGTCGGCTCGCGCGACGTGAAGCGGGGAGCACCATACTGCTCCAAGGCATGCTGCAAGTACGCCTATAAGCTGGGCCTGCGGCTCCGTCATCTGCACCCCGATCTCAGGCTGACCTTCTTCTTCATGGACTGGCGTCCGCTGGAGGATTCCAGGAAGGCCCTCGAGGCCTGGGCCGCTGCGGACAGCCAGGTCCGGCTGGTGCGTTCACGACCAGCGGAGGTCATTCCGGGGGAGAGACCCATGCTCCGCTACGCCACACTGGTGGAGAGCATAGAGGAGGATAGCTTTGACATCATTATGCTGTCCGTGGGCATGGTCCCGTGCTCCGCCAACCCCCGCCTCGCAGAGCTCTTCGGGATAGAACTGGATGCCCATGGCCACCTGCGATCGGACCGGGAGAGGGTCCTAATAGCCGGCACCAGCAGCGGGCCCAAGGACATACGGGAGAGCGTGGAGGAGGGGACGGCCGCGGCGGGGATGGCCGCCAGACTTCTGGAGGCGAAGGATTGAGCGGTCCCACGATATTGGTGGTCGGATGTGGTCAGACTGCTGTGGAAGCGGCCATTGAGGTACGGGACCAGGGGGCCAAGGCAGTGCTTGTCATACCACAAGGCCCGTGCGCAGGTCTGCCCGGTGAGCTGTCCGGCATCGATGTGCTCTCAGAACACGAGCTGTTGAGGCTGGACGGAGGACCGGGGGACTTCCGGGCCGTTCTCATCAGCTCGGGGAACGTCACGGAGAAACATTGCGCCGCGGTGGTCATGGCCCCCGACCCTCCCCAGCCTGTGCCCTCTGGGACGGCCGCGGTCATGACGTTGCATCAGGCATGCTGTGAGGGTATCCCGCACTCGGTCCAAAGACTCGTCATCTTCCTGGGCCCGGAGGCTTACCGGTCCTCGTTCGTGAAGGCCGTCGATCTGGCCATTAAGGCCTGCGCCCTGCCTTCTCATCCAAGGGTCTGGCTGTTCTCCGGGGAGATGCAGGCGTACGGGACGGATGAGCTACTGTACGCGGACGCCCAGGCGGCGGGCGCCATCTTCGTCCGCACCAACGGGACTGTAACTCTGAACACCGATCCTCTCAGCATTAGCGCTGTGGACCTCCCATCGGCGGTCCCCATCAACGTCCTCCCGGACCTCCTGATCACGGACGGCGTTACCGATAAGGAGCATCCCTCCAGGTCCGGACCAGCCCTACTGAACTGGGGTACCGTGGGCCATGTGAGCATGGGACCGGTGGCCACCATGAGGGAGGGAGTGTTCCTGTGCTCCCCCTATGATGGCGGGGCGCTGGAGGGGGAATCCAGGACAGGGGCAAGGGCCGCGGCCGCCCGCGCGGTCACCCTGGCATTGAACCCTCCGACAAGGTCTGCGGCGGTGGTCGACCGTGACAAGTGCTCTGCATGCCTCACCTGCGTACGCATCTGCCCCTTTCTCGCTGCCCGGCCCGGAGATGAGGGGAAGGCGGTCATCGACAGCACCCTGTGCCAGGCCTGCGGGGTGTGCGTGGGAGGATGCCCCAGCAGGGCCCTCTCC
>MVPZ01000015.1 GCA_002067045.1 Methanomassiliicoccales archaeon PtaB.Bin134
CTTGTTGGCTAACAAATGATGGGGGCCGTATTTATACTTTGCTTATCTGGCCTGATGATGTCGATATCAAGTGGCGGCGGATCTTCTGACGAAAAGCGCAGAGAGGATCGGACCTTGAGGGCCGGCCTACCGATGCCCCTCTACGATGGTCGGCGCCCCGCTTACCCCTGGAACGAATTGCGAAGCGCATCGCCAGCCCGCGTAACAAAAGGTGTGATTCTAGACGTTAATTTTAAATCGGTCAAGAAAGGTGAAGAATGACGGGACAGGTAGCGTATAAGACCACTCCTGTGACACGCACTACACATACCGTGTGCTCCAAACTGGAAATGAGGGTGGCCTCGCGTCAGGACTTCCCGTGCCTGCCTGTCTCACAACTCTCCCCTCCTCATGAGGCTGTGCCGGAACCTAGTTTTCTATCGGCCACGTGCCCCAGGAGATACGAGCTTCCCACACCGCCCATGGCCCCGGTCATCATGCGCAGCATGTTGTTGGACTCGTGGAGCCCCATTAACTGCATCCCCCCGTCAAGGAGGATGGGGAGGACCAGGGCAACGAACAGCCAGATGCGGAACCCAGGGCGAAGCGCGATGACCATGAGCATACCCAGGGCCAGACCCAGGAAGATACCCACGTCCCGGGCGCAGAACGGCATCTCGTTCCCGTTCATCGTGAGCGAGCGGTCCAGCCTCTGATGACAGTACACGTCCCCGATGGTGTACACCGCTGCGGCCAGGGGATTCATCTCTTCGATGCTGTCCATGTTGTCCAGGGAACCGGAGCGTCCGCTCAGGTCCGGAACGCTCCCTTCCGGCAAGGTCCATGGCACGATGAGGACCACCACGGCCCAGGCTGTGAAGGACAAAAGGATGGCCCTCTTGGCCCTGAAGGACAGGTCCCGGTGCATCGACCATTCATCCTACCCAAGGACATAATCGTTTCCCTCCTGCCTGGGAAAAGGGACATAAACGGGGACGGTGCATTCCTGGGAACATGATCCCGCTCCCCGACGAAATGATCGCGCTCAAACGCTTCCACGGCCACCTTGGCCCATATGCTGTACTGGGATTCCGCATGGGCCAGCTGGCGCGCCGCCGCTTCACCCAGCGCATCTACGCCCGTGTCCACAGCGGCACCGAGAGGCCCCTGTCGTGCCTTGCTGATGGCATCCAGATGTCGTCATGCTGCACCCTCGGCAAGAACAACATCACCCTCCTGGAGGACCGGCAGGCCTGGTCGGAGTTCTCGGACGGTACAGGGCACCTGGACATCCGGGTCCGACCGGAGCTCATAGGGGACATATCAGCGCGCTGCGACCATCACAACGAGGAGGAGATGGCCATGCATTTCTACTCCCTACCGGACGACGAGCTGTTCGTCGTCACATCAGACCGATCAGCCCCGTTCGGCAGATGAGGGAGATCACGACGAAGGTGAGGAAGGCGACCGGGGTGCGTGTCGCGTAGCAGTGCACCACCCCCTTCCAGCTCCTCTCGCCCATTATGAGCACCGTGAAGAAGGATACCAGCAGGGACAGCTCCCCGATGTACAGCCCGGTCACCAGCTCTAGGTCGGCGGCGAGGCCGGACATGGAGCCAGCGCTCTCGCCTATCAGGGAGAACAGGGCTCCTGTGACCCCCAGGACCATGGGGGCGAAGAACGTTCCCGTGGACCGCATCATGTCCACCACGCCCCGCAGCCTCTCCTCCACCCTGGCCTGGCAGCCGCGAAGGTCCGACAGCATCTGGGCCAGGTGAAGGGCTATCTGACCGGCATAGACGGGGTCCCTGTGGGCGCACTGAAGGACGGTGGCGTAGGCGTTCTCCGCCACTGGCGATGCCGCTCTCAATGTACCGTCCTCGACAAGAAGATCCTCCAGCCTTCTCCCCGTTAGGCGTTGGCGGTAGAGGAGGGAGCTCATCATATCTACGAACGCCCCCTCCCTCATGTTGAGGGCCACGCTCTCCAGCGCGCGCTCGGCGGTGCTCCCGGAGACCATGCGGTTCCCCACCTGGAAAAGGGCCGCCGTGGCTTCCTTCTCGAGAAGCCCTTTGATCTTATGAACGGAGGAATAGGAGCGCAGTCTCCAGTAGAGGAAGGGGCAGGGTGTCAGCACCGCCGCTCCGGATATGGCCAGCGGCCCCATGTTGAGCAGTGCGGCAGAGGCAACGGCGGCCCCCCATACAAGCAGAAGATGAGGCGGGAAGAGGCTACGCACATCCTCCCTTCCGCTGACCATCCCCAGGGGGTTCCGGGACAGGATGCTCCAGGCATAGATGAGCGCCGATGACGGGATCACCACCAGGAGTATGAACGCCAGGTAGGGGAAGGGGATGGCGGTGGATGTCGACCCCACGCTCATCGAGGTCCCCAGCGACAGCAAAGGGAGCAATGAGAACATCATGATGGGGAGCAAGGTGCCGAGGGAGAACAGCACCATGGTGGGCATGGTCAGGGAGGAGATGTATGAGTCGACAGCGTCCCGGACGCCGGCCAAGGCCACGGCGTTGGCTTTGTCCAGCAGGCGGTCCATGCCTTCCTTGGTGCGCTCGCAGGTGGCGGAGATCACTAGGTGCAGCGACTGCCTCAGGGAATCGTTGGCACGCGAGAGC
>MVPZ01000016.1 GCA_002067045.1 Methanomassiliicoccales archaeon PtaB.Bin134
GGCACTTCGGCCACAGCATCAAAGAGACGATCACGGAGATCTGATGAGGGTCTGTGTTTCCCTTGTTGAGGACGGTGTTAAGGAAGCGGTGGCTGCGGGGCTTATCGCACAGGCTAAAGGAGCTGACCTGCTGGAGGTCCGCTTCGACAAGATGGCCAAGCTCCCTGAGGACCTCTCCGCTTTCCGAAAGCTCACCCTGCCCCGCATCGCCACCCTGCGCACTGAGGGCCAGGGGGGCAGCTCCCAGCATGGCGATGAGGAGAGGCTGCGGTTCTTCCGCAGGGCCATCCGCATCGGCTTCGAGAACGTGGACATAGAGTACGATTCCCCTATCATATACCGCCTTGGACGCGAGCTCAGGTCCGTAGGCCTGATATGCTCCTTTCACGACTTCACAGGCACGCCTTCAAAGGCCCGCATCATCGAGGCGCTCGTGACCACCGCCTCCAAGGGGGGCCTTGCCAAGGTCGCTTTCAGGGTCAACAACGTAAGCGACCTGAAGCGCTTGTTAGAAGCGGCCCGACTGTTCTCGCTCACCGGCAACAAGTTCGTCCTCCTGGGCATGGGCGAGCTGGGTGAGATCACCCGAAGCATGAGCGGGGCCTTCGGGAGCGCGTTCACCTACGCATCACTGGAGAAGGGGAAGGAGGCTGCCCCGGGGCAGCCGGACGTGGACACGCTCAAGGCCCTAGGCGACAAGCCCGTGATCACCGGCCTCACTGGCTCTCCTTTGGGCCACTCGCTGTCACCTGTCATTCACAACGCTGCCTTTAGGTCGTTAAAAATTCCAGGCCAGTACCTCCTTTTCCCCGCCACTGCCGCGGAGCTCCCGGACCTCATGTACCTGGTCCGCGAGCTGGGGATCAGGGGCTTGAACGTCACCATCCCTCACAAGGAGAGCGTGATGCGGTACCTGGACGACGTGGACCCTCTGGCCCGCCGTGTGGGAGCGGTGAACACCATAGTCAACAAGGACGGCAGGCTGTTGGGCACCAACACCGACGTGTCCGGTCTGGAGAAGGCGCTGCTGGCAGCGGGCGCCGACCCCCGGGGAAAGAGCGCATTGGTGATAGGGGCGGGAGGGGCGGCACGGGCCTGCGGCCTCGTCCTGGAGCGGCGGGGGGCGGACATATGGTTCACGAACCGGACCGCCTCCAGGGCGCAGGAGGTGGCCAAGGGGTTCTCCGGCCGCGTCGCAGGCCACGGCGATGTCGCCCACATGACCTTTGACATGGTGGTCAACTGCACACCGTTGGGGATGCAGGGTTTCCCTGACGAGCTGCCGGTGGACCCCCAGGTGTTCAGGGCGGGGCAGTGGGCGGTAGACCTGATCTACAACCCGCCCACCACCCGTTTCCTCGAGGAGGCTGCGAAACATGGGGCCAAGACCCTCTCCGGTATGGAAATGTTAATCTATCAAGCCATGGATGCTTTTGAGACCTGGACGGGGCAAAGGCCTCCCTATGAGGCAATGGCCGCGGGAGCAAGGACGGGACAACCATGAAGGGGAAGGGAATGAGCCATGGCGCCGCCACCATAGTCAATGCCATCGCAGGCGGAAAAGGTGCCGCATTCGGGCTGGACCTCAGGACCGAGGCCACAGTGGAGCTGACCTCGGGCAAGGGCACGGTGGTCACCATGGACGGGCTTCCGGGCGAGGCCACGTCCCTGGCGGAGCGTTGCGTGCAGGGCGTACTGGAGGCCAAAGGCGGCAACAGGAGCTATCATGCGGAGGTATGGACATCCTCGCAAATACCCGTGTCTAGGGGGCTAAAGAGCAGCAGCAGCGCCGCCAACGCCATAGTCCTGGCCACCTTGGACGCGCTGGGGGAGACCATGGACAAGCTTGATGCCGTTCGTATCGGCACCAAGGCGGCCATAGACGCCGGTGTGTCCATCACCGGAGCCTTCGACGATGCCTGCGCCTGTGCCCTAGGCGGGGTGGTCCTCACGGACAACCGGTCCGAGAGGGTCCTGTGCCGCTCCCGCATGCCCGATTACGTAAAAGCTGTCATCCACGTCCCTGAGGAACAGATACGGAAGCGCGACCTCCCGCGGAAGAGGATCTCGGCGATGAGCGGGCTCGTGGACCTGGCCTTCAGACAGGCCCAGGAGGGGGATTACTACAGAGCGCTCACCCTCAACGGCATGTGCTACTCCACGGCCCTCGGCCTGGACCAGGAGATCGCTCTGCGGGCCCTTCAGAACGGGGCCCTGGCGGCAGGCCTCACGGGGACCGGGCCGGCCACGGTCATGCTCGTGGTGGAGGACAAGGTCAAGGAGTTCATAGGGTCCATGAAGGACTACCGGCTCACAGCGGTGGACGTCTTCAACGGGGAGGGTACGGAGTGAAGCTTGTAGTCAGGCCGTCCGCTGTCCAGGGGACGGTGCCGGCCACCCCCTCCAAGAGCCATACCCATCGAGCGCTGGTGCTCGCGGGCCTGGCCAATGGGGAGACGAGGCTGCGACGCCCTCTCATCGGTGGGGACACCCAGGCCACCATCAGGGGCATGGAGCAGTTCGGGGCCACCTTCCGGACGGACGGCAGCGACCGCATTGTGCGTGGAGGGCGCCTTAGATCACCTACCGCGGCCATCGATTGCGCCAACTCCGGAACGACCATTAGGCTGCTCGCGGGGATAGCCTCCCTGATTCCGTCCAGCGTGACGCTG
>MVPZ01000017.1 GCA_002067045.1 Methanomassiliicoccales archaeon PtaB.Bin134
CATCAGGCCCAGGCCCCGCACGTCTCCGATGATCTCATGATGCTGTTGGAGCTCTAACAATCTTTGGTGCAGGTAAGATCCCATCTTGACGGCATTCTCCACCAGCCCCTCGGTCTCCAGCACTTCGAAGGTGGCCAGGGCGGAGGCGCAGGCCAGGAGGTTCCCCCCAAAGGTGTTGGATTGGGCCCCAGACTCAAGGTCCATGTGGGCAGGGAAGATGGTGGCCCCGATGGGCAACCCGGAGCCCAGCGCCTTGGACGTGCACAGGATGTCAGGAACGACACCGAAATGCTCGATGGCCCATATCCTCCCGGTCCTCCCCATTCCTGCCTGCACCTCATCGTCCACGAGCAGGATGCCGTACTCCTTGCATATCCGTGATAGCTCCCTGACGAACGCCACCGGGGGCACTATGTAGCCGCCCTCACCCAGAACAGGCTCCAGGAACAAAGCGGCGACCTCGTCCGGCGGCAGTATGGTAGGAAAGTAGGACTCCTCGATTACCTTGGCGCAGAGGGCGCCGCATGAGCCAGGCTCCTGCTTATAAGGGCAGCGGTAGCAGTCGGCGTAGGGGACGTGGGTCACCCCCGGCACCAGCGGAAAGAAGCGTGCCCGCTGCACAGTCTTGCTGGAGGTCAAGGATAGGGCGCCCATGGTCCTCCCGTGAAAGCATCCCAGGAAAGCCAGGAACCTCTTCCGACCGGAGTGCCAACGCGCGATCTTCATGGCCGCTTCCACGGATTCCGTGCCGCTGTTAGTGAAGAACACCTTCTTGTCCTCACACCCTGGTGCCATCTCTGTCAGCTTCTTGGCCAATGCCACCTGCGCATCATAGTAAAAATCCGTGCCCGCGAAGTGGAAGAGCCTGGAGGCCTGCTCCTGCACGGCCTTCACTACTCTGGGATGGGAGTGGCCCACGTTCATGACCGATATGCCGCTGGCAAAGTCAAGATAGGTGTTTCCGTCAACGTCGGTAACCTTTCCACCCTCAGCGTGGGAGACGGCCACCGGGGACGCCTTGGTTGCGGTCGCAAGGTATCGATGGTCCGCGGCCACTATCTCCCTCGCCCTGGGCCCGGGCGGTTCCGTGAGCATTTTGGCGATCCTTCCCATTTTTCCACCTGATAACAAAATGGGCGACCTTGGTATTTTAACAGTGTAGAGGGCCTGTGGTCAGGGCCGAACCTAAGTACAAATAGTTATTCCACCTCTTCGAACCTGGATCCCGGATGAATGGTCAGGGTTTCGGCCGCCTATGGATCGTGGCGTTGGGCCTCATCGGCCTGTTCGTTCTAGCCACGGTGGTGGTTCCCGGCCTGACGGACCAGAACCAGACCGGGAACAACAGGGATGCCGACGATCAGACGTCAGGAGAAGGTCTGAGATTCTACGCTCCCACCACAACGCTGACCTCGCTGGTCAAGACAGTGGGCGAGTCCGTGGACTTCACCGTCAGCGCGTCACCGGTCTCTGCCACTACTGGTAAGGGCGGAGACTTCGCCTGGGTGATCGTTATGGACGGAGCCGACATCAGGAACGGAGCGGCGATCCTGACCTATGACCAGCAGCTGGTACAGTGGTACTCGGGGGAAGGTACCTCGGCCATAGGGATGGGGCCTCGGTTCGCACAGGGCGCAGGTGCTACCTCCATGAACGTCACTGCGACCTTCACCCTAACCATGATCTCCTCCGGAAGCTACACGTTCCGCATCTGGCTTGCTGATGCTAGGGATCTTCCGCTAACGGACCTGGGGAACTTGACAGCGGTCAGCCCTGCCCGCTGGGTCAGCTTCGAGGTGGACCCGGCCTCCAACCCCACGATCGACCTCGTCCAGACCCTCAGCTCTCCCGCGGGCAGCTTGGGCCTGACCACCTGGTCCCCGGCGAGCGTGATCGACCAGGCAGTGACCGGCGGTGGGTGGACGGGCACTGTGGTGGATTACCTGGCGATATCCAAGGCGGGAATAGGCAGCGTCGACGTCCAGGTGAGGGTGCCCACATCCACAGGGTACTACTTCCTAAGCTGGAGGGATACTGGTGACCGCCTTGTGGGTGAGCTGACCAGGACCTCGTTGTCCGCGGCCGCCACGACGGATGGTCCACGTAACTGGTCGGTCAGCTTTGACCTGTACTTCGTCACCAGCGGCAGCTACACCGTCGAGGCCTGGGCGGCTGAGCTGTCCTCCGGCAGCGTTCTGAGCCAGATGAATACCGCCAACATCGTGGTCTCTGATGGCACCATGGCAGGGGACGCTACCCCGGATGGCGAGCTAGCAGGTGGGGATGACGATATTAACGCCGGCAATGGCGTTGCTGAAGGCATCGATGGAACGCCGGATGCACCAGCACCCATCGCTGAGGATGCTTATCTGGCCAGGGTCGATGGCGGATAGGCAAGATCCTTTGGAAGTCTATGCCAGAGGGCGTTCAATCCTCAGGGTTTAGCCTCTCCGCGGACTCGATGCACTTCGACAATATCGAGTATGCCTGCATCATGTCGTCCTCGTTGACGATGAAGATGGTGTCGGTGAAGACGCTCACCGATTCCAGCACGTTGATGCCGCCGTCAGCGAGGTTGTTGGCGAGGAACGCGAACACCCCGCTGGTCTCGACGATCCTCTCCGGGGAGCGGACGGATATCTCCACGAGATCGGTGCGTATCTTCAGCACGTTCTCCTGCCCCACCGCGTTCACCACCTCGTTCTGCAGCTTCTCGTCGGCGATGATGGTAATGGCATGAGTGCCCTGGATGATCTGCATGATGGTCTTCTCGTTGAAGAGCTTCTTGAGGACCGCCTCCAGGCGG
>MVPZ01000018.1 GCA_002067045.1 Methanomassiliicoccales archaeon PtaB.Bin134
GGGCGACTTCCTGTGGCCTGCGGACCTCAGAACGCTGCGCCCCCGCCGCTGTTACTCTCCCCGGCGCGATATCGATCACGTTTGCGATGCCGAGATCGAGGCCATGGTGACGATGATCACCGCCAGGACCCCGAAGATAAGGATGAAGAGAGTTGTGAACGACGTCTCCGACCTCCTGGGCTACAAGCGGCCCACCGCCGCCATCAAGAAGCGGGTGGAGAGGACGCTGGCCACCGTCGCCCCGGGCAGGACGAGGAAAGGGGCGGGCGGTACCGCGGTCGGCCGGTTGGACGACCTTGATGGCTTTGAAGAGGGGAGCTGGAACTGAGGGCTGAGCCGCCCTCGAGCGGTCCATACCTTTTTCATGAGGACCGCGCCTTCTCCCGGAGTACTCCATGATCGTCCGGAAGTCATCACTCCTAGAGCAGAAGATCCAGAGATGGCGGGAGGAGCTCCTGGACATGAGCCTCAGGAACCGGCTCCTCAACTTCAAGCCCCGCTCAGCGGTGCGCATAATGGCACCGCAGGCCTCGGCGGTCCTCGAGGACCTCGTGGTCAAGGGCCGGACGATCCCCATTTTAGAGATGACGGCGGAGGAGAGCTCGGGCGATATGCACAAGCTCCCCCTGGCCGCGGACCGGCTGTGGGTGCCTCACGACCCCAAGGGAACGGACACCACCCTGAAGAGGATGCGGCTGCGGGCCCGCGGGTCCATCCAGGAGCAGGGCGTGAACATCCTCTTCCTGGCGTTGGGCATGGTCACATGGTACGATCCCAAGGACAAGGCCCAGGAGCTGATGTCGCCATTGGTCCTGGTGCCCGTGGAGCTGATAAAGGAGGGACCTCTGGTCCCCTTCCGCGTCCGGGCCATGGATGACGACATCGTCGTCAACCCCAACCTCGCCTACAAGCTGAAGGTCGACCTTTCGCTCAACCTCCCGGAGTGGCCGGAGGAGCTCATCTCCTTGGACGGGTTCCTGGATAGGGTCAGGGCGTCCATCTCGGCCGCCCCGGGATGGAAGGTCGAGGCCAGCGCATATCTCGGCCTCTTCTCCTTCGCCAAGCTCAGCATGTACCAGGAGCTGCTGGCGGAGCACGAGCGGCTGGCCAAGCATCCGTTCATCAACGCGCTGGCCGGCGATCCGTCGCTGCTCCCGGCACTTCCAGACCATCCCAGGGCCGATCGCATGGATGCCATGGTCCGCCCCGCCGATTCCTTCCAGATCCTCGACGCCGATTCCTCGCAGCAGGAGGCCATCGAGATGTCCAAGCGGGGGATAAGCTTCGTCCTCCAGGGTCCCCCCGGCACCGGAAAGAGCCAGACCATCAGCAACATCATCGCCGAGGCACTGGCGCAGGACAAGAGGGTGCTGTTCGTGTCCGAGAAGATGGCCGCCCTGGAGGTGGTCAAGGGGCGGCTGGAGGACAAGGGGCTGGGCGACTACATCCTGGAGATCCACAGCCAGAAGGCCAGCAAGACCGCGGTGATGGAGGAGCTTCGCCGGTGCATGATGCCCGCTCCCGTACCCCAGGTGAATATGGACGACCTCAGGAGGCTGGAGCAGGTGCGCGACGAGATCAACGGCTACGTGCAGGCGCTCCACGTTGTGCGCGAACCCCTAGGCTGCTCTGCCTTCCAGGTCCTCTCTGGACTGGCCACGCTGCACGAGGCGCCGGACCTGCCCATTTCCATCCCGGACAGCTCCTCCATGCGCCCCGAGGACCTCGAAGGACGTCTGCGCCTGGTGAGGAAGGTCCAGGCCCAGCGTGCCCTGGTCGAGAGGATGGACGCTCACACCTGGAGGGACCTGCGCACAGACAGCTGGAAGGCCGGGGACGAGGCGACCTTGGCGTCGGCCCTGAGGGAGCTTAATGACAGCGCTCAAAGGGTGCAGGACATCACCTTAAGGGCTAGCGCGGCCGTGGGCATGAAGGCGCCCCGCTCCCTGGCCGAGGCCCAGGGGCTGCTGTCCCTGCTCCACCGCACAAGCTCCACCCCATATCCCGAGGGGTCCTGGCTGGCGCCGGGAAGGCCGGGTTCCTTGATCCAGGAGTGCGAGCTGCTGCAGATGGCATACCGCCAGAAGGACGATGATGAACGGTGGGTCCGAGAGCGCTACCACGAGGAGGTCCGGACCTTGGATGCCAGAGGCCTCCTTTACCGGTTCGAGGCAGAGCACAGAGGCATGTTCCGCTCCCTCAGCTCGCGGTACAAAGCTGATAGGGCCCTCGTCCTGCAGCATCGAAGGGACGGCCGAAGGCCCGATCATAGGGAGATCGTGTCGGACCTCCGCCGGCTGGTGTCCAATGAGGAGCGGTCCCGAGAGCTGAAGGCCAGGGAGGCCGCCGCCGCTGGCAACTTCGGATCTCGGTTCCGCGGGCCCAGCACGGACTGGAACGAGCTGAGGAGCAGCCTGTCCTGGACCGCTGATTACATCAGGGGAATGGAACCTCCGCTCCCGCCGCAGTTGGTCCAGGCCCTGTGCGATCCCTCCGGACCGGGGAGAACGCTGGAGACCGCAGCCCAGGAAGGAGATGCTGCCGTGGCGGACCTGTCCCGCTCCCTAGGCCAGATACAGCGCTCGTTCGATTTCCAGGGCACGACAGGAGCGCAGGACAGGAGCTTCGAGGAGCTGGACCCCCGATTATTCTCGTACAACTCCAAGCTGGGGTGGTGCCCCTCCTGCTGCGGCACGGGCCAGGAGCTGGCCGGCTTCGACGCGGAGCAGACGGGCGAGGAGATCTGGTGGAACGACTGGTGGGAGGGTCCCGAGCACACCTGCGCTGCCTGCGGGGGGCTGCGGCTGCGGCCCGAG
>MVPZ01000019.1 GCA_002067045.1 Methanomassiliicoccales archaeon PtaB.Bin134
ATATGTCATGACCAGGAGTACAAGGAGACCGACCAGGATATTGAGGTCTGCGTCCCGGTCACCGGCCGGGTTGTGGTGGTCGATGATCTTGCGGTCAGAACCCTTGAAGGCGGCCTTGTGGTATCGGCCATACACAAAGGGCCGTATGATACGGTCGGAGAGGCCTGGGGCAGGGTGCTAAAGTTCGCTCAGGAGAACGGGCTGAAGCGGAACGGGCCCGATAGGGAGATCTACCTTAACGATCCGACGAACTTACCGGTAAGCGAGGTGCTGACAGAGGTCCAGCTGCCGGTGGAAAGACCGCCAGCCCCATGACCAGCATCTCTTTTTACCCGACCGAGGACGCATGAGGCAAGAACATGGACCCGTTCTTGCTAAGCGCCCCTCCTGGTATGAGGGGATCGCCACGTTGAACAAGCGCCCCTAGTTCTCGGGGAATGCCCCTTTTCATTCGACTGGATATTGACTTAGTGCGTCTGGAGCACATCAGTGGTGTACATCGATATGGAGCCCAGTTATCAGGAGGCAGTGTCAACAAATTGTCGTTTATCATCCCTCGGACCTTTAAGGACAAGAGCACCGCTCAAGCTCCTTCCGTATTTCTAAAGCTGGTCGATACCGGCACATCAAGAAAGGCCCCATAACACGCCACCACCCTCTCCAAGGAGTCGATTTCCGAGGATGTCAGCCGGGAGAAGGGGCTTACCTCGATCACCACGCCCTTTTTAGACCTCTTACCCCTCCAGGTTCCCCGGGCGCGCCCATTGATGGCCAGGACTGGGTAGAAGATGCCGTTCGATGAGAGCACGTCCTTGGTATGTTCACGGTCCAGTAGTGCAC
The DNA here is from genome assembly GCA_002067045.1 of Methanomassiliicoccales archaeon PtaB.Bin134. The sequence goes on from MVPZ01000019.1 coordinate 841, forward strand.
TTCGCTCCTTGTAACCGATGATGTACTCATCGAAGGCGGGAAGCAGAATGACGTTCGACCCTCCATTCGTTCCCGCTCGCGAAGGAGCTGAGAAGTAGGTGGTATCATCATGCACCTCCTCGATCAAGCGGGAGCTGGCGGTCTCGATACCCTCCCTCACCTCGCCCATCGGGAGACCAGACCACCACATTAGGTCCCGAGCGCTGGCCGGCCCGTGCCCGCTGAAGTAGCGCCAAGCCAGCTCGCCGAGCGCCTCCTCTCGAGTGATGCCTTTCGAGGCCGGGACCCAATCATCGAGGAGCACGAAGCTCGGCTCCCTGCCGATCATCGGGCCGAAACAGATGGTCCCGGTGAGCGCCAGGTGCCACAGGATATGATAGCCCCGCTGCCCGGTGGTGGTTATGCTCCTCTTCTCCAGAGCGTCCATCATTTCGCCCCTGGTCAGCGAACCCTTCGAATCCAAGGCCTTGGTCAGTACATCCCTGCTCCGACCATAGGTCCGGCCGTCGAGGCCCAGCTCCTCATCCCTCCGCCTGCTCCTGGAGATGACCCGCTCGGCTACCAACTGGATGAGCCACCGCACGTCTTCGGCCGCGGTGAAGTGGAGCGTGCCGCGCATCAGCCAGGTCCGGACGATGGTTCCCGAGGTCACCGCCCTTTCGACGTCGGCGACCGTCGAGCCCAAGGACCGCAGACCGATCGCCCAAAGCGAACTGGGCCGTTCCTGGGCCTGTAGCGCCAGGATCCTGGAAACAGCGTCATGAACGGTAGAGGACGAGCAGCTGATGCCCTGGGCGCACAGCCTGCGAGCGGCGATTTCAGAGGAGGCCATCACACCTTGATGATGAGGAGACTATTTGCCCTTCTCGGCAGGTCACTTTGTTAAAAGGGACTTGATGGGCTCAGCACTAATCACTGGGCCTTGGACCGGGGCCTTCCCCCATCCATCCGAGCTCCAGGGAGAGATCGCGGCATACGTGCTCTGTCTCCGCCGCCACCGCTCTTTTCGTACCTGGGTCTCGGTCCCGAAGCCCCTCTCGACGGGCCGTTCTGGACAGTGGAGACCCTCCTGATATCAGGCTCGGGTCTGGGCACGACCTTGATGTCCAGCAGGTCGATGGGCTTACCGGTCCTGTGCTCGATCTCCCTGATCATCTGCCGCTCCTCCGGAAGGAAGATCGATACGGCTATGCCCTCCTTCCCTGCCCTCCCGGTCCTACCGATGCGGTGCACGTACGTGTCTGGTTCGTCCGGCGCGTCGAAGTTCACGACACAGTCCACGGCGTCTATGTCCAGACCTCTGGCCGCCACATCGGTGGCCACGAGGACCTTTATGGAACCATCCTTGAAGCTCCTGATGACCCTCTCCCGCTTGTTCTGGGCTATGTCGCCGTGGATCGCTCCCGCCGTATAGTCATAGGCCAGCAACTTCTTCGTCAGCTGATCGACCCTGCGCTTGGTGTGGCAGAAGACGATGGCCTTGGGTCTGCTAGCATCCAGGATGGTGCAGAGCGTGTCCCGCTTCGCCTCCCTTTCGGCCACGATGTAGTACTGCTTGGTCAGGTCCAGGACCGGCTCGTCCCGAGAGACCAGTATCTCCTGCGGACCGCTCATTTGACGGAGCGCCAGCTGCTTTATTTCTGGCGACATGGTGGCCGAGAACAGCAGCGTCTGCCTCTTCTTGGAGACCTTGGAAAGTATGTAGTTCAGGTCCTTGGCGAAGCCCATGTCGAGCATGCGGTCCGCCTCGTCCAGTACCACCACGGATATCTTGGACAGGTCCAGGTCGTTCCTGTTCATGAGGTCCTTGGCCCTGCCTGGTGTCACGACTACTATGTCGACGCCCCTCCTGAGCTTGTCCGCCTGCGGCCCGATGCCCACGCCCCCGTAGATGGGTACGCATGTGTGGCCGGTGAACCTGGAGAGCTTGGACAGCTCCTCGTGCACCTGGTTGGCCAGCTCCCTCGTGGGGACCAGGACCAATGCGGACGGTGCCCTCATCCCCGGC
>MVPZ01000020.1 GCA_002067045.1 Methanomassiliicoccales archaeon PtaB.Bin134
GGAGTCCACGATGCGGAGGCCGATGAAGTCCCTGATGGCTGGATTGGGGTGCGCGAGATCGGTCTTCACCACCAGCACCGCCTCCTCCTCCCCGAAGGAGTGCGACAGCATCCTGTCCAGGAGCTCGTGGCCCTCCTCGGGGCTCTGCTCGCGATGGGGGCACGCCTGACCCTTTTCCTTCATCTCCCTCCAAGCTTCGGCCTCGCAGGTGCAGATGTACGCCTTACCCATGTCGATCAGCTGGCGGGCAACGTCATAGTAAAGCTCGAAACGCTCCGACTGGACCACCGTCTCGTGGATCTCCACGCCCAGCCACTTCAGGTCCTCAGGTATCATCCTGTAGGCATCGGGGTCGATCTTGTCAGGATTGGTGTCCTCGATCCTGTCGATGTACTTGCCCTTGTACCTCCTCACGTACTCGTCATTGAGGATGGAGACCCGGGTGTGGCCAAGATGGAGCGGCCCCGATGGTCCCGGTGCCACGCGCATGATCACCTTGCCCTCGACCGCTCCCGGCAGCTCCGGAAGCTCGTGCTTCCTCTCCGTCTTGGTCTTCTTGAACAGGTCAGGGTCCGAAGCTTCGGCGAGGCTGCGCACCTCATCTACCGGCAGGCTGGCTATCTCCCGGCACACCTCGTCCGCCGTCGCCGCGACCTCCTTGGCCCGGGAGCGCAATGCTGGCTGCTCGGCGAGCACCTTCCCCATAACGGCCTTGGGATTGGCCTTGCCCCCATACAGAGCGGCGTTCTGGAGCGCATACTTCCTGATGACCTCTCGGAGATCGGCGGACATTGCTCGGCCATCGGACAACCCGTTATTCTACCTTTCGCACCTAGGATTGGTCCAGAGAGCCTGCTTCACGTGAGGACACCCTTGCTGGTGCGCTCATGCGGCGCGGGTCACTGGACAAGGTCCCGGTAGTCGTCGCGGGGCGGGGAGAACACGTCCAGGGCCACGGAGTCCTCGAGCACCTCGACGGTATGCTCCACTCCTGACGGTATCACGTAGCCGTCACCTGGGCCGAGGGTCATAGCATCCTTACCGATCGTCAGAACTATGCTTCCGCTGACAACCATGCCTACCTGCTCGTTGACATGGTCATGCCAGGGGATGACCGCACCCCTGCTCATTCTAAACTCGATCAACTGGACGCCCTCGGCCACCGCTGCCTGCCGCCTCACCACGCCGGGCAACGCGTCGTGGGTCTTGGTCCCGCTACAGGGGATGAACATGTGCGCCCTATCATCACCATGCATTATGACTGTTCTGTCGCGTTGTTCCCCCTGCCGTCGAACCACTTGGCCAGCTGGTCCGCGATGGCAGAGAAGGTGCTTTCCAGCTGATGCGTGTCCCCATGCCGGGCCTCCTCGATTCGGAGGACGTTCCCCCCCTTGGCCCTGAGATCGTTGCAGGAGTCCACGATCTCCGCCACATCCCTCGAACCATAGATGATCAGGGTGCGTCCAGAGCGATCGCTGCTGGTTGCGGGAAGGCTCTTGAGGTAGTCGAACACCGCGCTGGGGCGCTCCTGCTTGACGCGGTAGCTCCTCACCTTGTGCAGCAGCTCCCGGGTCCTGGCACAATAGTCGGGATCAAGCGGAGGCGATATACCGATCGCATAGTCGGCATCGCTCAGCAATGCGAGGCGGCCCCCAAGGGAGTGGCCAATGGCCACCACCTTCCCGAACGTGCGGCAGTATCTTATCGTGGTCTCCATGTCAGCGAGGAACTCGTCATCCATGGTCAGCTGGTGTTCCCCATGCCCCCGCAGGTCGATGGTGCATGCCGCCAGGCCCTGCTCGGCGACCCTCCAGGCCAAGCCCAAAAGCTCCTCCTTGCAGCCGCCGTAGCCATGGGCGATCACCGCTGCCCCCTTGGGTGAGGCAGGTGAGACGAGGATGCCCGGCACTTGGTAACCCCGGCCCTTGATCTCAACTCTCTCGATGTTCATGGTTCCAAATCACACCCTTGGCTGCACATCCGGCCGATGGCCGGGGAGTAATAAATAATTGGAGGGGTTGCCCTCAGAATACCATCCATTATTTTAATGTCATGCACGATTACCAGGCATGGCCCTGCGTGATCTTCTAGCAAAGATGAAGGACGTGGTCAAGGTCGATGGGGACGTTTCCCTGGACCTCGAGGTCTCCAGGATACTGATGAGGGACCAGACCCGCCCTGTCCTGTTCTCCAATCTCCATGGCATGCGTGCAGCCGGTAACCTGTGGTCCACCCGGGAGAGGATCGCCGAGGCCATGCAGATCAAAAAGGAGCAGCTCATCCCCGTGATGCTGGAGGCCATGGCCCACCCCGCTCCGCCGAAGCAGGTGGGGGACGCCCCGTTCATGGACGATGTCAGGCAGGAGTTCGACCTCTCCACCCTGCCTATACCAAAATACTTTCCCGGGGACCAGGGCCGCTACATCACGTCAGCAGTGGCCGTCGCCGAGTTCGAGGGCAAGCGCAATATGTCCTTCCACCGCATGTACCTGCTGGACAAGCGCACCTTCGCCCTCAGGCTGGTCCCCCGGCACCTGTACACGATGTGGAAGGGAGCGCAGGCCAAGGGCAGGGACCTCCCGGTGGCATTCTGCATGGGCCTTTGCCCGCCGATCCTGCTGGCGGCGGCCACATCCACCGACTACGGCACCGATGAGATGCACATCGCCTCCGCCCTGAAGGAGAGGACGCTGGGCTCGCCCCTGGACGTTACCAAGCTCAACAATGGTCTGCTGGTGCCAGCCCAGTCGGAGATCGTCTTCGAAGGCCGCATCACCTCCCGTATGGTCGACGAGGGGCCATTCATGGACATCACCGGTACGTACGATTCGGTGCGTCCGGCGCCGGTGTTCGAG
>MVPZ01000021.1 GCA_002067045.1 Methanomassiliicoccales archaeon PtaB.Bin134
GCGCAGGGCCCATGGCCGGGGTACAGGTCCAGCGGGTCCAGGAGCGAGAGCTTCCTCACGGACTCCACCAGCTGGCTGTGGTCCCCGGTCGCCAGGTCCCAGCGGCCCACCCCTCCTGCGAACACCGTGTCCCCGGACAGAAGTATCCTCTTGGCACGGTCGAACAGGCAGATACCGCCGATGGTATGGCCTGGCGTGTGTATGACCTCGAGATCGTGCTCCCCGGTGGAGAGTATCTCACCCCCGCTCAGATCGCTGACCTCGGCCCTTTCCATCCTCCCGCCGAACATCAGGGCCTCGGTGGCCCTGTTGGAGCCTTCCCTGATGGGGGCGGCATCATCCTTGTGCATGAACAGAGGGGCGTTCAAGGCCCGCGAGAGCGCGGCAGCTCCGCCCGTGTGATCGTAATGGCGATGGGTGAGGATAATGGCCTCTAGCTTCGCTCCTCCGAGGAGCTTGGTGACCCTCTCGAGGACCCGCGCATGCCTAGTGCCTGAACCTGTGTCCACCATCAATGGCCTGTCGCCGGTGACGATGAAAATATTGCAGTCATAACCGGTCCCAGGCAGCATATGGACGGTCATCTTTGGTATGTAGAGGAACACAATATTTAGTCTTTCCTAGAATTTGTTGATGAGCGAACAAGGCGCATTTTTTCGCCTGGACGGGAAGCGGGATTCCGTTCCCGAACGCCTTGTTATTAGAACTGCCCTGTGGGATCGTGGGAAACAATATCACCCTGGAGCATCGTTACCATAACCCCGACATGATGCTACTGGAGGACAGGGGGAAGGGACTTTTCCGCGAGCACGGCATCGAGGTCCCCAGGGGGCGACGCTGCACCGATCCAGAGGAGCTTCGCGCTGCCGACCTCCCCGTGGTGATAAAGGCCCTGGTCCCGGTCGGAGGACGGGGGAAGGCCGGCGGGGTGTCCAAGGTCAGCACGCCCGACGAGGCGGTGAGGGAGGCCACCAGGATACTGTCCCTGGAGATCTCCGGGTACAGGCCCCAGGGGGTCCTGGCCGAGGAGGTGCTCCCCGTCGACCGCGAGATATACCTCGCCATCGCAATAGACCGATCCATGGGCATACCTGTGCTACTGGCGGGCGCGGTCGGCGGGGTGGACGTGGAGTCCATTCCCTCGAGCGCCATGGGGCGATGGCCTATACATCCCTTCCTGGGAGTGGGGGAGCATCTCGTCCGGGAGACCAGCAGGTCCCTGTCGCTCCGCCATGTGGAAGCTCAGTTCGGAAGAACGCTACGCGGCCTGTGGAACCTTTTCACGAAAATGGACTGCGAGCTGGTGGAGGTTAACCCCCTGATCCTCACCACGGACGGAAGGCTGGTGGCCGCAGACTCCAAGGTCGTGGTCAACGACGACTCGCTGTACCGTCATCCGGAGATCGGCAGCGGCCTGCCCGTCATGGACGAGCTGGAGGCCGAGGCACGCGGCGAAAGGTTGAGCTTCGTGCGCCTGAACGGGGATATAGGGGTCATCGCCAACGGCGCCGGCCTTACCATGGCCACACTGGATGAGGTGGCATTGCAGGGAGGAACGGCAGGTGGCTTCCTGGACCTGGGGGGAACGGATGACCCGCGGAGGGTGAGGAAGGCCTTCGAGCTCATGGCCCGCTCCGGTGTGAAGGTGGTCCTGTTGAACATCTTCGGAGGCATCACCCGCTGCGATACCGTGGCCCAAGGGGTCCTGGACGCCATGGGTTCGCTGGGATCGGTCCCGGTCACGGTGGCCAGGATACGCGGGGTGAACGAGGAGCTGGCCCGCGGCATGCTGGAGTCGCGGGGGATCCGCGCCCACCTTGACCTCGGTTCGGCTGTCTCGGACGCGGTGTTTTGGAGGCGGAGAGCATGATCGACGGCCGGAGCCGGGTGATCGTCCAGGGGATCACAGGGCACCAGGGCAGGTTCCATTCCCAGGCGATGAGGTCCTTCGGCACCAGGGTCGTCGCCGGGGTGACCCCTGGCAAGGGTGGAGAGGAGGTCGACGGGGTCCCCGTCTACGAGTCGGTAAGGGACGCCATCAGCTCCCATGGCGCTGATGCGTCCGTGGTGTTCGTACCGGCACACTCGGCCAAGGACAGCGCCCTGGAGGCCCTGGAGGCGGGCGTGCCGCTGGTGGTCATCGTCACCGAGGGCATGCCCATACACGATGCCATGACCGTGATCCAGTTCTCAAGAGTCGTGGGCGCGAGGGTCATAGGACCCAACTGTCCCGGACTAACGGTCCCGGGCAGGGCCAAGCTGGGGATCATGCCCAGTAGCATATTCAGGGAGGGTGGCACCGCGGTGGTGTCGCGCAGCGGGACGTTGACCTATGAGGTGGTGAGCTCCCTCACGGAGGCAGGCATAGGTCAATCCATCTGCCTTGGCATAGGTGGGGACCCTGTCGTGGGCACGTCCTTCGTGGACGCCCTCAGGATGTTCGAGGCAGACGAACGGACATCCGAGGTCGTGCTCATTGGTGAGATAGGGGGAACGGCAGAGGAAGAGGCTGCCGATTTCATTCGGGACGAGATGAGCAAACCAGTGGTGGCCTATATAGCTGGCCGCACCGCGCCGGCGGGTAGGAAGATAGGGCACGCAGGAGCGATAATCTCTCAGGGCAAGGGTTCAGCGAAGAGCAAGTCCAAAGCTCTGAAGGATGCAGGAGCAAGGGTGGCGGAGAGGCCGTCGGAGATCGCTAGGCTCTTGTGATCGTCCATGGGAGATGGGGCATCATTATATTATTTGAATATCTTGAGAGGTAATCTCAATGATTCCATTGTCGTTTATTGAAAGCTTTTTGAAAAGTTATATCTCGAATCAATATGCTAAGTGTTATTTTGCCTGGATAGCTGTCCGCTCGTGGGACGGCGAATATATGGCGGTAAACACGTTAGGAAAGACTTAAATAGGATAGCGACTTAG
>MVPZ01000022.1 GCA_002067045.1 Methanomassiliicoccales archaeon PtaB.Bin134
TGCGTTCATAACTCCTTCCATGCCATGGACAACGCCATCCTCCAGGCTAGCTTGGGTAACGAGTACCTTCTGTATACAGAAACTCCGCTTATCTCACTTGTGGAATCGAAACTTCAGAGGCTGGAGGATAGAATGGGGCTTGTGCTAAAGGCGGAGACAATGGCCAAGCGAGAACGGACATGATGCCTGAAGATGGCACTTGCTTCTTCCAAGTTAAGCTCCATGGACCGTGTGGAGGTCGGTACTAGGGGAGGCATCCCCGGGGCGGATGCTCACTCGTAGGTTTATATTGGCTCATCACGGTCCGCCGGTAAGTTACGGGAGGCACCTGCTTTCCAGGAGACTATGCCATCCAGCATCGCCGCGAAGGTGGCACTGGAAGGCACCACGGAGACGCGGATGCCCATCCCTTCCAGCTTCCTCCTCGTCGGCCCTCCCATGGCAGCGACCAGGTGAGCGTTGAGCATGGCTACGATGTCCTCCCGCGGGTACGACCGCTCAGCGGCGGTGATGTATGTTTCCGCTGATAGGGACGATGTGAAGGCGAACGCATCCACCCTGCCCGCCATGCTCTCATCGATGAGGTACCTCAGCTCCGGGCTGCTGAGGTCCGGGACCAGTCTGTACAGTACCTTCTCTGACACCTTCGCCCCGCACTCCACCAGCCCGTCGAACAGCGACCTCTCACCATGGGATGAGCGGAGCAGGTACACCCTCTTACCAGCCAGCTGCCTCCCCATCTGCCGAACCAGGCCGTCAGAGGAGTGCTCCTCGGGGACCATGTCGACCCTGATTCCCCGCTCGTCCATGGCCTCGGCCGTCAACGGTCCGATGGCGATGTTGTAGCATCCTGCGAGCAACGAAGCGAGCTGCGCACCGTTCTGCGATGCCATCCTGTCCAGGATCTCCACGCCTGTGGTGCTGGTCAGGACCACGACCTCGGCGGCGCCCTCCTTCAGCAACCCGATGATGGCAGCACCCTCATCGCCGTCATTGGACTGAACCTGCAGGGGGGATGCCGCGACCACCTCCAGCCCCTTCTGCCTGGCCAGATGGAGCGACTCCTCGAGCTTGTCCTGCGGACGCATCACCGCCAGCCTCATCGCAGATCACCCAGCCTGTGATAGCAGCCCACTACATCGCCCACCACCACGACCGAGGGGGAGCCCACTCCCTGGTCCCGGCAATCCTTCACTACCTCCCTCAGGGTGGAGATCACCACCCTCTGTTGAGGTGTCGAACCGCGATGGACGACCCCAACGGGGGTGGCCGGGTCCATGCCCCCCTCCATGAGCCTGGACATGTTGTGCTCCAGTTTGCTCATTCCCATGAGTATCACGATGGTACCGCCGGTCCGGGCCAGTGCGCCCCAGTCGATGCGCTCGTCGGAGCGGTCGCCGCGCTCGTGGCCGGTGACGAAGGTTACCATGGGGGCATGGTCACGGTGCGTCACCGGGATCCCTGCCAGCGCGGGGGCTGCGATCGCCGAGGTGACCCCGGGCACCACATGGACATCGATCCCGGCCTTCCGTAGCTCCTCCGCCTCCTCTCCTCCCCGGCCGAACAGGAAGGGATCGCCGCCCTTCAGCCTGACCACTATGCTGCCGGCCCTGGCCTCGTCGACGATTATCTGATTTATGCCATCCTGGGGGACCTTGTGGCGCCCCCCCTGCTTCCCCACGTCGATGAGCTTGGCCCCGGGACGGACATGGTCCAGGAGATCATGGTTAGCCAGCTCGTCGTAGACGACAACATCTGCCTTCCTTAGCAGCTCCATTCCCTTAACGGTCATTAGCCCGGCATCTCCGGGACCGGCCCCAACGAGATAAGCCTCTCCAGGCAAGGTCTAGCCCCCCACCGCCGGTCGCAGCAGTTCCGCGATCTTGTCCAGCTCCGTTCTCATGTCGCTCAATAGCATCACCTGGTCGACGTGGACGATGTTCTCACGGGTTCGTCCCGTCACCGTACCAACGATCCTCAGCTCGCTCCCGTGCACAGATGCCCACACCCCTATCGGTACCGAGCAGCCGCCTCCCAGCGCCCTCAGGACGTAGCGCTCGGCCTCCACCTCTGTCCGTGTCCGGAGATCGTTCAGGGCCTGCAGGGTGTGAAGATGAGGGCTGCCCTCGGCACAGACCAGGGCGATGGCGCCCTGGCCCGGGGCAGGGACGAACTCCTGGGGGTCCAGGGCAAAGCCCTTCTCGGTGATCCCCAGGCGGTCCAGTCCTGCCCTGGCGAGCACTATGGCGTCGTACTGTCCATCCTTCCATTTTTTTATTCGCGTAGGCACGTTCCCGCGTAGGTCCCGCACCCTCAGGTCAGGCCTCTTGGCCTCGAGCAGCGAGCGACGACGTACGCTTGAAGACCCCACCACTGCTCCAGGTGGTAGCTCCTCAAGGGGGACCTCGGACAGGAGCATGTCCTCCACCGGACCTCTCGGGAGGACCGCCGCCATCCTGGTCCCCGGCGTCAGGTCCACGGGCATGTCCTTGAGGCTGTTTACCGCCACATCTATCTGTCCATCCAGTATGCGCTGGTCCAGCTCCTTGGTGAAGGCGCCGTAGCCGCCGAGCGTGGACAGGGAGCGGTCGGTGACCCTATCGCCCATGGTCCTTACCTCCAGCACCTCCACCTCCAGGTCCGGGTCGCGGGCCGCCAGCATCCCCATCACAATCTTTGTCTGGGCCATCGCCAGGGCGCTGCCGCGGGTACCGACGATCATCCCGACACCTCGCTCAGGCAGGCGGCGAAACAATCCACGGTCCTCCTGATGTCCTCATCGGTGTGGGCAGTGGACAGGAAGTTGGTCTCGAACTGTGAGGGCGCAAGGTAGATGCCTTCGTCCAGAAGACGGCGGAACAGGCGGTCGAACATGGTGCTGTCCGAGGACAGCGCCTCGCGGTAGTTACGTACCGGTGAGGACGAGAGGAACAGCTGGAACATGGAGCCTATGCCCGCCACCTGATGCGGCACCTTCAGGTCC
>MVPZ01000023.1 GCA_002067045.1 Methanomassiliicoccales archaeon PtaB.Bin134
CCGGTGGCCACCACGAACATGGCCTCCGTGGGCCGGGTGTTCTCCGGGGAGCGGTAGCGCATCAGCAGCATCAGCCCGATCAGGAGGCTGAGCAGCATGGGGAATATCCAGGGCCGGGGGTCCTCCCCGTAGTACATGGAGACGGCATACGGGAAGAACAGGGCGATGGACATGTAGACCATCAGGATCCCGAATATGTGGGGGATGGCGCTCTCCTTCCTGGCCACCTTGTTGAGCACGTCGGCGGCATCCACATTGAGGCGGTCGAAGTAGTAGGCCAGTTGGCCGATGTACCTTCTCACCTTGTTGTAGAACGTGGTCATTCGCTTTCCCCTAGGGCCCCACAGGGATGTTGGCCTTGAACATCCATTCCAGCTTGGCGATGGCCGACTGCAGGGCGTAGATGAACACCTTGTCCCCCTCCTCGATCACCGTCTCCGGGGAGGGTATTATGGCCCTCCCCTCCTTGACCACCAGCGCCAGGGTGGACATCTTGGGCATCTCGATGTCCTCCACCTTCTTGCCGATGATGCGGCAACCGGAGGTGACCTTGAGATCGAAGAACTCCTCGGAGAACTTCTCAAGCAGGAGCATGACCTCATAGTTGTGCACCGTCTCCTTGATTATCTCGTTGGCCACGACGTGATAATAGCCGACCGAGGCGTCGATGCCGCTCATGCCGAATATCTCCTCGTACTCCCTCTTGGAATACCTGGATATGACCTTGGAGACCCCCAGATGCTTTCCGATCAGAGAGGCCAGCAGGTTCTGCTCCTCGTTGTCGGTGGCGCAGATGAGCACGTCGGCCATGCTCACGTTCTCGTTTCGCAATACCGACGGGTCGGACCCGTTGTCATTGATTATCACCGTGCGGGTCAGCTTCTTGGCCAGCACGCGGCAGCGGTCCTCGTTGTCCTCTATGAGCTTGACCGACAGCCTCTCCTTCTCCAGCATGGTGGCCAGGTGCTCGCCGACGATGCCCCCTCCGATGATGACCAGGTCCCGGGGCTCCCGGATGGTGCCCAGCATGGCGTTGAACTCCGCCACGGCACGCCCCTTGCCCACTATGGTGACCTGGTCCCCCTTCATCAGCACATCGTTGCCGTTGGGGACGATCACGTTCTTGCCCCGGTGGATTACCAGTATCTTGCAGTCCTCCGGTATGTGCATCTCGCGAAGGGGCACCATGACCACCCCCTCCTTCTTCCCGCTGACCTTGAACATGGCCAGCTCGACCCCCAGGGAGGGTATGCTCTCGCAGCCGATGGCGTTCTCGAACATGGCGATGCGCATCAGCTTGACCGCGGTCAGGTACTCCGGCGAGATTATATGGTCCACGTTCAGGAACTTGGAGGCCATGGCCCCCTCGATGTAGTCGGGGTTCCTGACCCGGGCCACGGTGATCAGCTTGGAATTGATCTGCTTGGCCATCATGCAGCAGAATATGTTGGTCTCGTCCCGCTCGGTCACCGCCAGAAGAAGATTGGTATCCTCGGTGATGACCCCCTTGAGCACCTTGGGACTGGCCCCGTTGGCGTTCATGGCCCCCACGTTCAGATGGTTGACCACGTAGTCATAGCGCTTGAGGTCGTCCTCGATGACCAGGACCGAATGCTGCTTTGATAGCATCCTGGCTATGGTGTATCCCACATTCCCCGCACCTACTACGATGACGCGCATCCATCTACGCTCCGTGGTCTCGACCGATGGTCGAATTTCGGGTTAAGTAAGCATTACCCATTAAGATATGTTTGCTAAAAAATGGAAGGGCGGACCGCTTCCGCCCAGATATTCCATCGGACTAGCGTTTCTTCTCTATGCACCACTCGCAGTAGGGATCGCCCTCGGTCATGTTCGCCCGGGAATTAAAACGGTATCCGGGACTGATCACGTCCAGATGACCCCATATCGCGCACTCCAAGGACTCGCAGGCCTGGGGCATGGCCTTGGCCAGCGGACAGGCGGTGTTCCTGACCACCACCTTGTCAGGGGAGGCCTCCAGTACCTTGCCCTGGATCCCCATCATGCCCTCCCACATGCGGATTACCGCGGCAGTGGCCATGGCGTCGTGCCCATGGTATCCTTTCTCCTTGACGAACATCTCGGCCCAGCCCCGGCCGATCTGCCTCATGGTCGGTCCGTACGCTTTCATCGTGGCCTCCGGCCCCATGGCCTTCATCATCGTGGCGATGGCCCCGAGCCACCATTGGCTCATCGCGTCCGACAGCATGGCCTCCCTCTCATCCCTGCTCACGCTGATCTCCTTCAATCCTTCCATCGCATCTAAGCTCCTGGGCCTCCTGAAGCCGTGTGCCAGGTCCGTTCTTGAAGAAAAGGTGAGGGTGGGAGGACCTTTGCGGGCCTCAAGACTCCAGCCCGATACATGCTTTCCCCTGGTGGATAATAAACATTGTTCATTCGTGGCAGCTTGAAGGCCCTGTGTCCGATGGTTCGCCCCGTCGCTAAGTGTTGATGATGTCGATAAGATGCTTGGTGAACTCCGCGGTTCCGGATCTCCCACCCAGGTCCCTGGTGAGCTTCTCCTTCTGCCCCAGGATGGCCATCACCGCCGCCTCCATGCGTCCGGCCACGGCCGGTTCTCCCAGATACTTCATCATGTTGGCCGCGGAGAGTATGATGGCCAGGGGATTCGCTGACCCCTTGCCGGCGATGTCCGGGGCGCTGCCGTGGGCGGCCTCGAAGACCGCCAGACCATCCCCGATGTTGGCCCCGGGCACCAGTCCCAGCCCTCCCACCAGCCCCGCCCCCAGGTCGCTCAGTATGTCCCCGTAGAGATTGGTCAGCACCAGCACATCGAACTGCTGCGGACGGATGACCATCTGCATGGCGCAGTTGTCCACTATGATCTCCCCGTACTCTATCTCCGGATATCGGTCGGCCACGCCCCGGCAGCTCCTCAGGAAGAGCCCGTCGCTCTTCTTCATGATGTTGGCCTTGTGCACCGCCTGCACCTTCCTACGTCCGTTCTTGACCGCGTAGTCGAAGGCGAAGTTGGCGATGCGGTCCGAGGCCTCCTTGGTGAT
>MVPZ01000024.1 GCA_002067045.1 Methanomassiliicoccales archaeon PtaB.Bin134
CCCGGGGAGGTTCCTGACCTCCTCCCGCAGGGACTCCATTTCCTCCACCGTTGCCACGCTGACTATGGCGAATATATCGCACCTGCCGATGCCCTCGTAGCACATGATGACCCGGGGGTGTTCCCGTAAGGTCTCCAGAACATTCCTCTTCTGCCGGTAATCGGTGAGCAGCTCAATGCTGGTCGTGAACGAGCCCCCTAGGAAGCGGGGGTTGAAGAGCGTCACTGATCCTATGATTATGCCCTCGGATCGGAGCTTCTTGATGCGCTTGTGGATGGCGTTCGACGACACGCCGCACCTGTCGGCAATATCCCTGAGGCTGGTGCGGGCATCCACCAAGAGCATCCTCAGTATCGTTGCATCGATGTCATCTATTCTCGGTGGACCTTGTCCTATGATCGTTCCCCCCGGACGGTTATTGTGAGCTATTTACTTATCCTTATCTAACAATTTCCAGCATCTTCCGTGATTTGTATTTTAAAAAAAGCATATTTGGGATCTGTTATATTGTTAATATTAGATAAAAAATTCAATTTCCAAGAAGGGGGCATCATGCCCAAACCGAGCAGAGGTCTCCACATTCCCCAGCTCATTTATACATCCGGTCGGCCCATTTGGACATAACGTCAAGGTCCCGCTGGAGAAAAGGAGATAGAAATGTTTGGAGATGGTCGAGCCTATCCCGATGGGGGGAATGTCACCGGACCTTGATCGGTGGACGGAAGGTATCCTGGGCCTACAGCTGTTTCTTGCGGCCTGATCCAGCTTTCTTTATCTTACTCGGCCTGCTGTGCCAGCCTCGCCTTGCGTGCCTCCAGGCGTGCCTGCGCCTGCGCCACCACCACGTCCTTCTCGACCTGGTCGTTCATCTCCCCCAAGGCCCGCTCGAACCTTGCGTCGGCAACGTCCGCTCTCCTCTGGATGCGGTCCGATACCGCGTCGATGGACACGTCACCGCCCGAGGAGGCTATCTTACCGGCCTGCTGGATGGCGTCCGCCGCCCTCTCCTTGGCCTTGGCCGCCATGTCCATGGCCTCCAGCCTCTGGATCTGCTGGACCATGCCCTGGTGCTTGGCGCGGAGCGATGCCGTGGCGTCGATAAGCGCCTGCGAGGTCTTCTGCGCGGCCGCGAGCTCCTCCTCCTTGGTGCTCATCCGCTGCTCCAGCCCTATCAGCCTGGCCTCCAGGGGGGTGGCCAGGTAGTCGTTCTCCGGCTTGTTGTCCCCTAGGATGAAGTCGATGTTCTGGTTCAGCTCCTTCATCTGGTACTTGATCTGGTCTGATTCCCGCTGTATCGTGCGGACGTGACCGGCCGCGGTGGCGGAGGCGTCCTCCAGGTCCTCCAAGGCCGACTCCAGATCCCTCACGTACTGCTTGACGGCCCCTATGGAGTTGAGGTCGATGACCTTGTCCATGAGATTATGGGCCGCGCTCAAAGCCGCTATGCGTGCCTTTTGGAATAAGCTAGCTATCTCGATACCCCCTTTGGTCATTTTGTTGCAGGACTTAAAGGTATTTTGCGGTTGTTCCGCTACCACCCTGAGGAGCCGCCGCCCCGGCGCCCCCTCTTGGCCGGCGAGCCCCCCCAGCTGGAGGAGCCGCCCCTGTTCGAGGAACCCCCGGTCGCCTTCCATCCGGATGGAGTGCTGCTTCCCGGGGGGATGCCGGGGCCGGGGCTCCTGGTGGTCCCCCATGGCTGCCGACCGGTGGAGGAGCGTCCCGGTCCCGGGACCGGGATGGGCGGCCACACGACCTCCGGCATTCCGCCCTCGTCCGAGGTCGACCTCGGCCTCTCCCAGCTGTTGTCCACGTCCCTCTGCGCGAGGGAGTACGCTCTCCTGCCGTCCGCCTCCGCCCTGGTGAACAGGGAGATGCGGCCCTCCAGATCGGCCGTCCTCTCCGCCTCCCGCAGGTAGCCCTCAGCGTTCTTCAGCGCGCGCTTGGCCTCCTCTTTCACCACCGGGGAGTGGTCATCGATGTACTCCCGGGCGATGGATACCTGGGCGGAGGCGTCCCGGCGGACGCTGGCGGCCTTGGCGCGCTGCCGCTCCGCGGCCTCGTGCTCGCTCCTCGCCTGAACCAGCACCCTGTCCGCCGCATCGTTGGCCTGCCTAGCCAGCTCGCAGGCCTTGAAGTGGTCGGGCTGCGTGAGCGTCAGCTCCGCCTTGGCGGCCTCGTTCTTCCTCTCCGCAGCCCTCAGGTCGTCCTCCAGGCTCTCCCTGATGTCCTCGTCGTAGCGGTTGATGTACTCCCAGGCGCGGGCTATGTCCGCGCTGGCGGCGCTGATCTCCTTGGGAGCGTCCTGCCGCGCGGTGAGCAGGTCCTTCTTCAGCTGGTGGATGGAGCGCATCAGGGTCTCGGCCTCAGAGAGCAGGCCGTTGCCCTTCTCCACCATCTCCATGGCCCCGTGCCAGTCGCTCTCCGCCGCCATCTCCCTGGCGTCGTTGAGAGCGTCTATGGCCCAGTTGACCCTGTTCTCCGCCTCTGTGCCGTTGCCCCGGATGGACCTCCAGGTGGACTCAGCGTACTCGTTGGAGATGTTGTCGAAGATGTCCCTGCCCTCCAAAATGGCGGCCTTCACCTGGGGGATACGGGACTCCAGCGCTGGTATGGCCTTGTCCACCTCGCCCTTCTTGCGGGGCAGCTCCTCCAGGGCCTGCGACGCCCTCTGTACGTGCTCGCCGGCCTGGTCGGCGAGCTTCCTCCCCTCGGTGTAGCTCTTCTGGGACACCAGCTCCTGAGCCCGGGCCAGGGCCTCGCGGCCGTCCGAGAGAAGCTTGGAGACGTACGTGGTCCGATAGCCCTCGGCCTGCATGGCCCTCTCCTTCACTGAGACCGCCTCTATGCTCGCATTGACCTCAGCGACCTTTAGGGCGTAGCCGTCGATGGCCTGCTGCACCGCGGCTATCCGGTCCTCCACGTCCTTCGTGGCCTCCTTTGCCTCCCGGAGGTCGGCCACGATCTTGAGGTACTCCTTCTCGATGTGCTCCAGCTCCATGACGCCCAGCTTGGGGTTCTCGGGATTCCCCGCACTGTGCCCCAGCTCGCTGTACGCCAGGGAG
>MVPZ01000025.1 GCA_002067045.1 Methanomassiliicoccales archaeon PtaB.Bin134
CAGCCTGGGGGCGAAGGCCTCCATGGCCGAGGGGGTGGGGTACAGGCCTATGTACATGTCGTAGGCGGCGAAGTGCAGCAGGTTCCCCTGGCATCGGAAGGTGGGCATCCCGTAGCTGATGACCTCCTCCACCTCAGGGGCCTCCTCATGAACGATCCTCCTCATCTCCCGCAGCCTCTCACGGACCTCGGGCGGGAACCGGGCGATGTAGCGGTCGACCTCCTCGGTCATGATAGAAATGAGGGTTAGTGATGTAAAGAACATTTTGGAAAAAAAGGAAAGGGAAGGGGTTTACTCGGTCTTGCTGTGGGCCTTGCGCATGAAGTTCTCCACGTCCCCCACGTCCTTGGTGACCAGGCTGACGGCTATGCCGGCCACAATGGCCGCGGGCAGGCTGTACAGGGCCGGGTTCACCAGCACCGGCAGCCCGAGCACGCTGGTCATGTTGGACAGGGTGGCCACCACGAACACCACGGAGACGATGAGGCCTACGATCATGGTCGCCAGCGCACCCTCGCGGGTGTAGCGCTTCCACCAGATGCTCATGAACAGCACCGGGAAGAATATGCTGGCGGCCATGCCGAAGGCCAGCGTCACCAGGTATGACACGTTCTGGTCTGCCATGCCCAGGCTGATGCCCACGGCCATGACCCCCATGGCCACGATGGACAGCTTGGCCACCGCCACCTCGCGGCGGTCGGAGGCATTCTTGTTGATGACCTCCTTGTAGAAGTCATGGCTGACCGTGGTCCCGATGGTGATCAGCAGCCCGGCCACCGTGCTCAGGATGGCGCAGAATGCTCCTCCTATCGCAACACCAAGCATGATCTCCCCGCCGGTGTGCTCGGCAAGCAGGGGCACGGCCATGTTCTGGGCGATGGCCGATTTGCCACCCAGGAAGTAGCCCATCAGGTCAGGGTACAGAACGTACATGGCCCCCAGGCCCACGAACACGGTCATGATGTAGAAGGTCCCGATCATCAGCAGCACCCCTATGGTGGAGGTGCGGGCGTCCTTCGGCCTCCTGACCGTGTAGTACCTGGTCAGCACGTGCGGCAGCCCCGCCGTACCGAACACCAGCCCTGCGGCCAGGGCCATGGTGTTCATCCAATTGGGGGCGAACGTGCCTGGCGTCAGCGCGGTGTTCTGCCCGGTGAGCTTCCCGCTCACGAAGGAGATGGCCTCCTCCGGGGTCAGGGTGCTGAAGTCCGGGACGCTGGGGTCTCCGGCCAGCAGGCCCGAGGCCAGCTTGGGCGGGATCATGTTGTCCGCCTGGGCCAGCACATCCCCCGGGTTGAAGCCGAAGGTCGCGCCCAGCATCAGGATCATGATGATGAACATGGCCCCCCAGAGCACCAGCCCCTGGATGATCTGGTTGTAGGTGGTGGCGCGCATTCCTCCCGTGGTAACGTAGGCTATCACCAGCACCCCGATGACCAGCACCGAGAAGGTGAAGTTCCATCCCAGCAGCAGCTGCAGGAGCGCTCCCGCGCCCACGATCTGCGGCACCACGTAGAAGGTGGATATCACCACCGCTCCCATCATGCCCCCGAAGCGCAGCGACTTGCTGCCCTTGAACCGGGTGGTCAGGATCTCGGAGGTGGTGTACTTGCCCACCTTCCTCAGCGGAACGGCCAGCAGGGCCAGCAGCACGATGTAGCCGCCGAAGTACCCCAGGCCGTCCCAGGTCTTGTCTATGCCGAATATGGCTATCGCGCCCGCTACCCCCAGGAAGGAGGCCGCGCTCAGGTAGTCCCCTGTCAGCGCTAACGCGTTCTGCAGCCAGCTGATGTTCTGGCCGGCCACGTAGAACTCCGAGGAGGTCCTGGCGGAGCGGCGGGTGAACACCGCCACCCCCAGGGAGACGGCTATCAGGGCCACCACTATGATCATGGCGACAACGCTGGTCATGCCCTATCCTCCGCCTTGCTGGCCATGCGGTGGAACACTATGGCCGTCACCCATCCGATAGGGAACAGCAGCAGCACCCAGATCACCGCCACGTTGGCGTCGCCGAGGACCTTGGTGGTGGCCGTCTCCACGGAGAGGGAGTTCAGGGCGCCAAGTCCGAAGTAGGGGACCAGGAAGGCCAGGAGCGTCCCGAAGGCGATCCCCAGCTTCCGGCCAACGTGCAGGTCCTCCAGGGGGATGGCGGGCAGCTCCTCGGCCACCTCCTCCTCCGCCGGGCGGATCTTGGCCATGGCCAGTTCCAGTATGTCCGCGATCAGCGTGTCCTCGTACCCCTTGGTCATTATGACCGGGTACGGGGAATGCTTCATCACCCCCTCGGCCACCGAGCCCAGGGCGATCTTCTCCCAGCCGCTGCGACCGGCGTGCCCTAGCACGATGAAGCTGGGGTGGACCTGGCGGGCGTAATCGAGGATGGCACCCACCACCGGTCCTCCGGGGTAGGTCTTGAGGACGGCCGGCACGGAATTGCGCTCGGCCCATTCCATGGCCACCTCCCCGCCCTTGGCGTGGATGCCCACGATCTCCTCCTCGGCGAGCATCTCCCCCTTTCGTTCCAGGGGCATGCTCATGACATCCTCCTTTACGCACACCACGTGCAGGGTGGCCCCCAGGGCCTTGGCCAGCTCCACCGCCTTCTTGGTGGCGGTGAGCGCGGGCTTGGAGCCGTCGGTGGCCAGCAGGATGATGTTGCCGTTCGAGTTGCCGTTGCCGCGGTTCAGTATCTTATCCAGCATCAGAGCGGACCTCCCCGGGACATACTCAGACGCGCGCATAGCGCGTCATTCCCAGTGCATAGCCCGGGCTGTGAAAGCTTGGAATGAACGCTCACTCCCTCTCCTCCCCCGGGTCCCTTATCCTCTTGCGGATGGCGCTTTCAAAACTCCTCTTGTTCTTCACGTAGGCGATGCTACGTTCGTCCAGAAGGTCCGCCCAGGCAACCCTTTTCTCTAGCCGATCAGGGCCGGCACCGGCGGAGCAGTGCCGCTTGTTGCATCCACATGGATGGGATCTGACATCCATGGTAGGAAGCTACTTTCGAAGGGCATACTTAATACTATTCGAAAAACATACGAAACGCACAAATATTCTGCATAATATCTACTGAAA
>MVPZ01000026.1 GCA_002067045.1 Methanomassiliicoccales archaeon PtaB.Bin134
CTGGCCAGTGAAGAAGTGGTTCCCCTCGAGCAGCTTGATGGAGGCGCCCCTGATGGGGTATCCGGAACCGGTGCTGACCGATCCCGCGGCTATGTCCTCAAGGAAGGCCTCTATGTGGCTGTCGTAGCGGGTGACATACGGCGACCTGTGGACGGTGTTGGAAATAACGAGCTCCATCAACCGGTCCACGCCTTCCCCGGTGGTCGCCACCGTGGGCACCACCGGCACCATGAGGGTCTTCTCCAGGCGATCGATGTCGATGTTGTATCGCTTCCTCGCCTGGTCCATGAAGTTAAGGGCCACGATCACCCGGTAGCCCAGCTCGATCAGCTGGAGCAGCAGCACCAACCCTTGCTCCAGCCGGGTGGCGTCCAGTACGGTGATTACGTAGTCAGGTCTCTTTTCCGCCAGGAGCTTGGTGGTCACCAGCTCGTCCTCGGTCTCCCCCGCCAGGGAGTAGATGCCAGGGAGGTCGTAGACGAAGATATTCTCTCCGTGGAAGGTCACCGAGGCCTCCTCGAAGGTGACCGTTGTACCTGGGTAGTTTGCGGATATTACCCCGATGCCCGTGATGCGGCTGAAGAGCTGGGACTTACCAACGTTGAGGTTGCCGGCCAAAAGGATCTTCAACTTAGCACTTCCGAACCATCACCAGGAAGGCACAGTCGCGTGCCAAGGCCACCTTCAGCTCCTCGAGCTGTACCAACAGGGGACCTCCCATGGGCACTCTTTCCTCGAGGGCCACCGAGCGGCCGGGAACGAACCCCATGGATATCAACCTCTTTATCTTCGTGGTCTCATCGCAGGTGAGATGGGTTATTATTCCCTTCTCCCCCTCGTCAAGGTCCGTGAGATGAATCGATAGATCGGGATCAGGGTCCAATGGACCTTCTCCAGGAGGTATGGGGTCCCCATCGGGGCAGACCTTGGGATAGTTCATGATCTGGTTGAGCTTCTCCACCGACTCGTCGGACACGGTGTGCTCCAACTTCATGGCCTCGTCATGGCTCTGGTCCAGCCTGAGGCCGATGACATCACAGAAGAACCGTTCCAGCAGGCGGTGCTTCCTCTTGATCCTCTCAGCCACCTTCTTCCCCTTGTGTGTCAGGGTGACACCCTTGTACCGCTCGTAGTGAAGATAACCGTCGGCCGCCAGCTTCTGGGTCATTTCCGTTACGCTTGCCGGGGACAGCTTCAGCTTGGCAGCTATGGCAGTGGTCTTGATGATCTCGGACCCGGTCCTCTGACCAAGGTCCCATATGCAGGCTAGGTAGTCCTCGGCGTTCTCGCTTAGCATCTATCTAATCCCAATGTAGTTGAATATTAAAATATTTCGGCATACCTAAACAGTATCATCTGAGATTACAAATCACGGAAGGGTACGATATCGCAGCAACCGCACTCATGGCACATGGTGTGCAGGGTCAGGGAGGTGAGGCCGTAGCTCTCCAGGATCCTCCGGTGGTCACGCGCCAGCCGCAGCAGCCGCTCCGGTGTCAGTTCCTCCAGGGTACCCAACGCCTCGGCCATGGGCCTGCGGTTGAGATCGTTCAGACGCAGCGGCCGGAGGGTGGCTATACACCCCCTGCGGGCCAGTTCCTCCACGCCCTGCAGGACGTTGGCGTCGGTCTCCCCCATCCCCACGATTATGTTGGAGGTAACCTTTCCTCGCCCGAAGACCTCCACGGCATATGCTATGGTCTCAAGGATGTGGTCCAGGTCCAGCTCCCCGCAGACCTTCTGGAATATCTCGCGGTCGAAGGTCTCGATGTTCAGCTTTATCTCGTTCGCCCCCGCCTGCTTGAGCTGGTCGATCTGCTCCAGCGTGTCGATGTAAGGTTCCACGCCGATCGGTATGTCGGGGAGGAGCTCCCGCACCCTCGATATCACATAGGCCAGCTTGTCCACGGTGCTCTGCGGGTCCTTGACCACGGCCGCCGTGAAGGCCACCGCCCTCAGGTCCTCACGTTCTGAAAGGCCTCTCACCATGGCCACCACCTTGTCCGGGTCCAGCCCTTTCGTGAGCTTTCTCTCAAGGGCGGGGGAGGTGCAGAAGCGACAGTGATATATGCACTCGGTATCAAGGTTGAAGAAAGCCTGCTCCGGTGCATGGGCTATTGTCGGCTGTATGCTCACTTTCTCGAGGAACATCTCCTCTCCCCTCATCAGAGAGTAGGTGGGTCCGTCCCCGACCAGCCGGAACTCGCTGGGCTCGGTGGTGATGGCCTTCTTCACTCGGAAGCGGCCGAAGGACAGTACCAACGATGTCGAACCTGCACCTGGACCGGCAGTGGAGCGGGATAGGGGAAAGGGGGGGCGGAACCGGGGCGGTACCTGCACGGGGCCTGAGGTGAGGAGTATCGCTTTCTTCCTAACGATCAGTTCCCGGTCCTCTTCCACTTCACGCCCTCCGCGGTATCCTGCAGCTCCACGCCCTTCTCCTTTAGACGTTCGCGGATCTTATCCGCGAGGTCATACTGCTTCCTCTTCCGGAGCTCGTTGCGTACCTCGATGAGGATGTCGATAATATCACCGGAGCGGTCCTCGGCCGACACCTGCTCCGCAGGGAGGATCGCGAACACCGAGTCCATCTCCTTCAGTACACCCAGGATGTTCCGCGCTCCCTCAGCGCTCAACCGGCCGTCGGACAGGAGCTTGTTGATCTCCCGGGCGGCCTCGAACAGCTCGGAGATGGCAGCGCGGGTGTTGAAGTCCTGGTCCATGGCCTCGATGAACCTGCTCCGGAAGCTATCCACCAGCTCCTTGGCATCATCGCTTCCGCGCGCCATCTTCTGAGCGGACACTAGCTCGTGATACACGTTGTGCAGACGCTTGAGGCTGGCCGAGGCCTCCTCCAGGGCGGCCTCCGAGTACACCTGGGGGCCGCGGTAGTGGGCCGACAGGACGTAGAACCTCAGCTCCTCCTTGGAGTGCTTGGCCAGCACGTCCCTGACCGAGAAGAAGTTCTTCAGGGACTTGGACATCTTGGCGTCCTGGACCTGGAGCATGCCGTTGTGCACCCAGTAGTTCGCGAGCGGTCGGCCGTTGGCGGCCTCTGACTGCAGTATCTCGTTCTCGTGATGG
>MVPZ01000027.1 GCA_002067045.1 Methanomassiliicoccales archaeon PtaB.Bin134
GCCCCAGGTCGGTGAGGTCGATGAGTGGAGGAAGCGGCTGGTGGTGAAGGTGCAGGCCCTGCCCACCGAGGGGAGGGCCAACAGGGCGGTGGTGGACCTGCTCTCGGAGCTCTTCGGCACCAGGGTGGAGATCGTACGCGGCCATACCGACCGGCAAAAGACCGTCCTTGTCCCCCTGGACATGGAGACAGCACTTTCACGGTTGGAGGGAGCATGAGAGACCCTCAGGAGACGTTGGAAGAACTGGAGGAGCTGCTCGGCCAGCTGCGCGAGAGAGAGGAGGACAAGGTCATCCTTATCGAGGGACGCAAGGACCGGCTGGCCCTATCCTGCCTAGGTATCGGCGGCGAGATCCTGCAGGTGCAGGACGCGCGCGGCCTCTTCGGAGTGGCGGAGGAGCTGGCACGAACTGGCAAGGAGGCCATCATCCTCACCGACTGGGACCGAAAGGGCGGCCACCTGGCGCAGCTCCTCAGGAACGCGCTGAAGGCCAATGATGTGCGGTTCGACGATACCATCCGCAGCCGCCTCTCGATGTTATGCAAGAAGGAGATCAAGGACATCGAGTCCCTGCCATCGTTCATCTCCTTCCTGGTCCAGAGCGCCGCAGGCGGATAGTCCCCAGGATGTCCCGACCGCAGGTCGCACCTTCCGCATGCTCAGCAGGGCAGGGTCAGGACATCGTATCCTTCCAGCTCCTGGGGGAACTGGCCGATGCCCCATCCCATGGCTGTGGTCTCGCAGTAGTAGTAGACGGACCCATTGTACATGTACGCCCGTCCTTCGTAGCCGGTACCGGAGATGCCCACGGCCATGTGGCCTGAGAGTCCAGGGCTTGTGTACTTCAGCATGATAACATCATTCTCGAGCGGCAGGGACCTGATCAGCGATGCGAGCAGCGCCGCCTTGTCCTCGCAATCGCCCCCGCCGTCGACCAGCGTCTCCAGGGGATAGCGCGGATACTCCACCTGGCCGGCGGTGGTCTCATCGTTCGTATATGGAATTCCCTGAACGAAGGACAGTATGAACTGTGCTGGATCGTGTCCATTGAGCAGGGCGGTGGTCATCAGTTCCTCGGCGATGGCCGCAACTGTGGCATCGTCATAGACGACATAGGAGGTGTAGTTGTATGTACGGTCCTGCTCGTGGAGAGGGTAGTAGTCAGAGCCGTTCACGGTCGAGGCCATCGACCACACCTGTCCATCGTAGAGCCACTCGTAGCTTACATTGAAGACCTCGACGCCAAGGAAGAAGCGTCCCGTACCGCTCCAGGGGCTCCACTTACCGTCATCGGAAGCCCTCACCCTCCAGGAGTAGGTGCTGCTCTCCACCAGGGGCTGGACCAGGGCGAACGAGCTGTCGTTGGTGCTTGTGTCCAGGGTGGTGTTCTCAAAGAGGTCGGATGTCGCGACCTGGACCTGATAGCCGTCCGCCCCCGGGACGGCCTCCCAGTCCAGCAGCACCTCGCTGCCCAGCACGGTGGTCGATGCTATGGGGCCTATCAGGGAGGGGGGCAAGACCATCACGTTGTAGGAGAAGGCCCAGGTCTCGCTCCATGCGCTCAACAACGGCTCGTGATGGGCCGATACTCTCCAGTAGTACGTGGTGCCGTCCGAGGGAGAGAACACTGGGGCGTACGAGAGCCCGCTCAGGACGAGGTCCTCCAGGGTGCTGGTGAAGGCAGGGGTGATGGAGACCTGCAGGCGATACTCTTCGGCATGGGCGACCTCCTCCCACTCCAACACCGGGAGCGAGTTGGCCACAGCGCTCCCGTCCGCCGGCGATGACAGCTCCGGTGCGCTCAGCCCCGTCCTCAAGGTGAAGGTCGTGGCCTCGCTCACGGGACCGTAGCTCCCGTTGACCACAGCCCGCACCGTCCAGCGGTAAGTACCGTCCAGCAGGACCTCGTGCAGAACGTAGCTGGACGTCGGTGAGGAGCGGTTCAAACGGAACCCGTACTGGTCAAAGCTAGTGATGAGGAGGGAGTAGCTCTCGGCTGGGCCATAAGGGGACCACGACAGGGTGACCGAGGCCTCGTTGACCTCCTCCTTGTCGCTGGGCCCCAGATGCACCAGCACGGGGATGCTGGAGGATGTGCCGTTGAGTCCATTGAGGATGCCCAGCACCGGGCCAGTGATGAGGACGGCGGCTATGATCAGCGCCCCAGCGGCAACGGCCAGCCGGAGCTTGGACCGTCCCCTGATCTTCCCTGCCCTTCCACGTCCGTTGCCGTTCCTATGGTCGGCGCCCGGAGCGCCCTGGTCTTGATCCGGACCGAGGTCGGGGGAGGGACCGGAGGGGTGGAGGTCCGCGTATCTCTTATCCTTGTTCTCTACATCACCTTCCATATGGTGGATCCTCGTCTATCCAGCTGTACGCCCATGGGGAAGGTCGTACCGATCTACGGTGGACGGCTCGAATGCAGCGAAATAACGTGCACGGCCGCAACCGCCTTTCGGAGATTATCATGCGGTCATCGTTCTTAAGGGCATGCACGTTAGTCCCGCCGATGCCGCCCTACCTTAACCATAAATAGCTGGATGACCGCTCTCGGTCCGGGGATGAGCGCAGCTGGGAGCCTTGGTCCCAAGTTCAAGGCACCCCTGACGTCCGGCCCTGGGCCTTGCCTTCATCGTTAGGACGGCATGCCCTGTGGCTTGATCGCGGAGAGTTGCATGCTCGACAGCATCTTCAGGTGCACCCTCTGGACCCAGATCGCAGGTGATGAACGCCCATGAACGAGGATGAAGGCCCATTGATCGAAGATCGCACCGTTGGCAGCACACTGCAGGTCACGGAGGCGAGCCCTGTCCCTGCTGGCCGCTTCTTCGTTTTCGAGGGCATCGACGGATCGGGGAAGAGCACCCTCTCCCGCCTCT
>MVPZ01000028.1 GCA_002067045.1 Methanomassiliicoccales archaeon PtaB.Bin134
ATAGGCTTCAACATGGACAACCCCGCGACCCTGTTCTACGACAACGCCATCATGGGTATCCAGCTCATGGAGGCGGCCCGCCGGAAGAACGTGGGCAAGTTCGTGCAGCTGGGTACTATCTGTGCCTACCCTAAGTACACCCCCGTGCCCTTCAAGGAGGAGGAGCTGTGGAACGGCTACCCTGAGGAGACCAACGCGCCCTACGGGCTGGCGAAAAAGATGCTCCTGGTGCAGGCGCAGGCATACCGAAAGCAGTACGGCTTCAACGCCATCTACCTCCTCCCGGTGAACCTCTACGGTCCCCGGGACAACTTCGACCCCCGGTCCTCCCACGTCATCCCTGCTCTCATCAAGAAGTTCGTGGATGCCAAGGAATCGGGGGCGGACCACGTGACCCTGTGGGGGACAGGCAACGCCACCAGGGAGTTCCTCTACGTGGAGGACGCCGCCCGGGGCATCATGCTGGCCGCAGAACGCTACGAAGGGGGAGAACCGGTGAACCTGGGGGCCGGGTTTGAGATCTCGATCCTGAAGCTGGCCCTACTGATAAAGGAGCTGATTCAGTACGAAGGGAGGCTGGAATGGGACACCTCTCGCCCGGACGGTCAGCCCCGGAGGATGCTGGACACCACGAGGGCAAGGCGCCTCTTCGGCTTCACCGCCACCACCGACCTGCGCGACGGTCTGGAACGGACCATAGAGTGGTACCTGAAGGAGGGGAGAGTATGAGCGAGCGCCCTGTGGTCTCCACCCTCACCTCCTGCTTCCATGGTGAGAAGTACCTTCCCCTCTTCCTGGAGAAGATGCCGGAGCAGAAGGCCTTCGATAGATTGGAGGTTGTCATCGACCTAAACGAGCCTTCGGCCGAGGAGCTGCGCCTTGTACGTCAGTTCCAGGAGCGCTATCCCGGCCACCTGCGGTACACCGTCCAGAACAAGGTGGTCACCTACTCCGCATCGTGGAACAACTGCATCCGCAACTCCACCGGCGAATACCTGGCGGTCTGGAACATCGATGATCTTAGGCCGGAGGACTCCATTGAGAAGCAGGCCGCCCTCCTGGATGCCAATCCGGAGATCGGCATCGTGCACGGGAAGTACACGGTGGTGCCGCGCTTCGGGGATATGGACGGGGACGTGTTCCGCAACTACCGCCCGGTGGAGAACTGGGAGGCGACGCGGAGGTTCATCTTCGGAGCGTTCTACATGTTCCGCAAGTCCCTCGTGGAGAAGGCGGGGTACGTGGACGAGCAGTTCCGCTCCTCCGCGGACTTCGACCATACACTGAGACTGTCGCTGCACACCCGCTCCGCCGTGGTTGACGGCAACCTCGGTTACTACTACATGGCGAACACCGGCCTATCCAACAACCCCAACTCCCGCATAGATGTGGAGAACTTCGTGATACGCATGCGCTACGGCATCTACGACAAGCTGTGGTTCCACTACCTGGCCGCGGCATCGGACTACGATATCTACCGTATCCAGAACGGGAACGAGTGGATCCACGTCTCCAAGTACGTCCCGGACTACCGGGCCATGCTGGAGAGACGCTACCGCATGTGGTTCGACCGTGGATACCTGCGCCACCTGGCGTTCAAGGTTAAGAAGGAGAACTTTTCAGGCATCAGAGGAGTTCTCACTGGCCTCCGGGGAAGGGATGAAGGGCTGTAACTAAAAAAGGGCTGTTGGCGAGGTTTCCCGGATCGTCGCTCAATCATCCCCGCTCTGGGAGCTGGGGCTCTCGGGGAACTTGGCATCCACCCTCTGGAAGGGGCGCTGTACTATCCGCCTCATGGTGGCCAGCACGCGCTTCATCAGGGCCCGGAAGGCCTCATCGAGGAGAAGCACGCTCACCAGCCAGTCGTTCCGGTGGAACTCCCGGCAGACGAGCCGGTCGGCCTTCATGTCCCCCGCCCATTCGCGCAGAGAGCGCTTAGGGGTGTCAGCGCCCATGCGACTGTACACAATGCAGTTGAGGAGATCGAACACGATGCGAGCGTAACGCACCCTCCCCTCGAAGGGCACGATGGAAGCGGGGTCAAAAGTGCCTGTCAGGTCCTGGTATGCGATGAGCGGGAAGTTCATCCCGCACGGCAGGCCTATCCCGCACCATGCCCACAGGTGGGGGTTGACCTCAATGAGCACGAACTCGTCGGTCCGGGCGTCCTGCTTGAACTCGAACTCCACCACTCCCACGTAGCCTAGCTCGCGGACGATCCTCTCTGCCATGTCCCAGATGGGCCTCGGGGGCGTCACCCTCTCTCCCAGGTTGGTGTCGCCGTGGTTGGTCATGCAGCCCCGGATCTTGTGGCCGGCGATGGACGCGACGATCCGGGAGGACCGGTCGATGTACATCCCGATGCTATATATGCGGTCGGAACCGCCGCGCACGTACTCCTGGAAGAACATGTGGTCCATGAACCGGCCCTCTCTCTTCATGAACCTCTCCAGCTCCCACTTGTCCTCTATGATGGTGTTGCGGAGACGGACCATCTCGGCATGAAGGCGCTGGGGATCGCCGTTGCTCGACCACCGATGAACCCGGGGCTTCACCACCACCGGGTACTCCTCGGAGGGCAGCCGCTGCATCTCCTCCTGCGTGTACGAGCGTGGTGTCCTGAACCCCCTATCACGTGCCCACTGAGAGAAACGGTCCTTGTGCAGCATGAGCTCGACCGCCTCCCACCCGGCCGTGCATGGAACGGAGACCTCCCGAAGACGGTCGGCATGCCTGGCAACGGCCATCGACCACTGATCGGTGACCGGGAGCACCACGGGGAGGCCTCCCTCCTTCTGGCAGAGGTCGTAGAGGAAGGCCACGGCCTTGTCCTCCTCGGTGGATGGATCGGGACACTGCTTATAGGTGGCGTAGCGCGAGTAGGTGGCGATGGCCCGGTGATGGTTCAGCACTATGCAGGGCACGCCCTCCCCGCCTAGGTCCTGGACGACGCTGAGATTGTTGCCTAGGACGATCGCTTTCCTCTTGGTCTCAGGAGAGATCTTCACGCTCAAATTCCCCACCGTTCATATTGATGAGATCTTAAAGCCCGTTAAATGATATGAGGTATTAACTGGTATCGGCCCCATGATCGGATC
>MVPZ01000029.1 GCA_002067045.1 Methanomassiliicoccales archaeon PtaB.Bin134
CGGTGCTGGTACCGGATATGATGGCCCCCAGGAATATGGAGGTCACCGGACCGAGGCCCAGCATCATGCCCACCAGGTAACCGACCATAACCATCATGGTCATCTCCATCGTGACCACGATGATGGTGAAGGAGCCTATCCTCCTCATCTCCCTGAGGTTCAGCTCCATACCGATGTAGAACATCAGGAGCACGATGCCCAGGTTCGAGAGGAAGAACACGGTGGAGTACTGCACCGTGACCTCTGGGAACATGGTGGGTCCAAGGACTATGCCGGCCACGAGATAACCTATTATGGTGGGCATCTTCAGCTTGACCAGGACTATGGAGCATATGCCCGCCACCGCCGTGAGGAAGGTGATGTCAAGTAGTAATCTGGTCTCCGCTTCCATCGATTACCCCAGCTTCTCCATCATCTTCCCCTTCCACCCTTCCGGTCCCTGAGAAGGACGGGACGGACCTCCAGGTTCACCCAAGGAACTGTCAGACGACAGGTCCAGGACCGTTCTAGCCTTCCGAGAATTACTATAAAACTATTTTAATTAAAATATGTTTCGGGATGGCTAGCGACCGTCGATGCGAGGGAGGGGTAGTTCGGCCTATGCTCTCCTCCGGGATAATGAGGCCTGGTGGGGGGGAGCTGGTGCCCTCGGCATTCTATGAGGTGGCGTTCGTTCTAAATAAGGCCCAACCCATGGCAGGTACAGAGGTGCGGCAATGCAAGAGGAGCTCTATCGCGCGATCTTTGAGCGCCGGTCCGTACGCAGGTTCGAGGACGTGGAACTGAAGGAGGGGGTCTTAGCCAGGTTGAGAACGTTCACCTCTGAGGTGAGGCCGCTGTTCCCCGAGATACGCACGGACTTCAGGGTGGTGGGGCCCGAAGATGTAAAGGGCCTTTTCAAGGTCAAGGCCCCCCACTACCTGGTCGCGTTCTCCGAGAAGAAGGATGGGGATGCCGCCAACGTGGGGTTCATGCTGCAGCAGGTGGACCTCCACCTGGTGTCCATAGGGCTGGGTGCCTGCTGGCAGGGAGGGCCCCGACTGACACGGGGCTCGCGAGAAGGGTCCGAGCTGGACCCGGTGATCATCCTGGCCTTCGGCATACCTCTGAGGGACGAGAGGAGAAAGGGTGCGTCCGATTTCGACCGCCGGCCGCTCTCAGAAATAACCGAGATCGGCGGCCATGAGGACATCCTCGAGGCGGCGAGGCTGGCACCGTCCGCGATGAACAGGCAGCCATGGTACTTCACCGCCGGGGAGAACGGATCCATCAATGTCTATGCCGCCCGATCGGCCGTGAGGGAGCAGTTGAACTTGGTCAGCGCGGGGATCGCGCTGTGCCACATGTGGCTGGCAGCGGCCCACCAGGGTTTCAGCGTGGGCTTCGACCGGGAACCGGACGAGGCCCCGGGGCCCAAGGGCTACGACTACGTGGCCACGATGATCGCCCGGCATGCCTCCGGCGCCCACTCCCAGGGAGGGAACGGGGCTAACGGGGCCCGTCAGGGCTCCTAACGATCCTCTCCGAGCCCGAGCGATCCAGGTGGTTCCAGAACCTGCCAGGGACCCTTATCTCGACCTCATGTTCGTAGCCAGGCACCTTCATCACGGCGGTGTCACATACTGAGCGCAGGTGCTTCCATAGATATGAGGATGCATAGTCGTCAATGTCCGCGGGCATGCTATCCAGCAGGCTGCGTGAGCATACCACGATGAGCCTCTCCCGGGCCCGGGAGAATATGACGTTGGTGCGGTTCAGGTCGAGGATGAAGTCTGCGCTGCCGGTTATGGCCCCGGAGTCGCTCTGGGTCCCGGAGACCATTATGGTCTCACACTCTCCGCCCTGGAGCCTCTCCACGGTGTCGATGAGCTTGAGGTGGTACTTGAAGTCCTTCTCCAGCATGCTCCGTAGCAGCCCCCGCTGGGCGCGGTGGGGGGTGATGACGGACACCGTGGCCGGGGGCACCTCGTGCTCCTCCACCCCCCGGGCGGCCATGATGTCGTATATGAGCTGGGCCTCGAACAGGTTGCTCTTCCGCGAGCAGGACTCATCGTGCACCACCAGGTACACGCCCTTCTCGTGCCATAGGTCCGCTAATGAGGATATGCCTCCGCTCTTGAGCTCCTGCCGCTTCCTCGACCTCAGCTCCACTCCTTCCTCAGCATACACGCCTGAGATGAGGTGGGTAAGCTCCGGGGTGAGGCGGTAGGTGACGGTGAGAGCGGACCTCCCTATCGCCCCCGGAGGTGTCCTCTCGCTCAGCCCCCTGACCGCCTCATAGCAGCTCTGGTGAGGGGCCAGAGCGATCACCTGCTCTCTGCTCTCCTCCTCCCAATCGTGGGAGGTGATGGGCGAGAGCTGCTTGTGGTCTCCCACGAGCATTATCTCCCCATCCCCAGCCAGCAGCGTCGCCAGGGCCAGGAAGTCGGGGAAAACCATCATGCTGGCCTCATCGATCATGAGGCCGTCGGCACGCATCGGGCTTGAGCGCTGGAAGCGATCGGCCATCTTCAGCAGCTCTCCGACCGTGCCGCACAGCACCACGTCGCCCCTCTCCATCTCCTCGCGGACCTGCGCGTCGTTCCATGTACCGACCTCCCCTTCATTAGGCAGCGTGTCCCCGCTGACCAGGCGGAGGACCTTATGGGGCCGGTGCTCCAGGCCTGCCAGGGCCGCTGCCTGCAGGAAGCGCGGGGATGTGTCACGAATGCGTTCGATCAGCTCGTTGACGGCCGTGTGGGTGTTCGCCGAGAGCAGGAACAGCTTCCTCCGCGGCCTGGCGGCGAGGCGCGCGAGCACGGCCGCGGCCGCGGTGTTGGTCTTGCCCGTCCCCGGCGGTCCTAGGAGCAACTGCACGGTGCAAGTAAGGCCGTCCATACATGAGCGCAGCTGCACCTCGTCCAGCCTGTGACCGTCCAGGTCCATGGATGCGAGCACCGCCTGCAAGGTGTTGAGGGAGGCGTCGCTCATCCGCTCCCTCACGGGAACGGCAGGCCCCTGGGGGTCGAACCATCGGACGATGGGGGATGCACCGTGCTCGCTGAGCCAGGCATCGACGCGGGCCCGGGCGTAGTTGGAAAGGCTCTCCCCCACCAGCGCCTGGC
>MVPZ01000030.1 GCA_002067045.1 Methanomassiliicoccales archaeon PtaB.Bin134
GGATGGAAGGTCACCAGTAGGTTGTATCTTTCCATCTGGACCACCGAATTTTAATTTCGGCCGGCGGTTATTGATGTTTTTGATACAGCTCCCGTTTTCTTACGAAGGATGATCCCTCTGGCTTGCTCATGGCGGCCCTGATGGCGAAGGGCGCCTAGGTGAGATGTGACGTTGCCGTTCCGTTCGGGGTAGAGATTAACTCTGCGAAGTCCATCACCCTGTGTGGCCGCTGGATGACGGCGGCGAGAGGGGGCACACGAATGGACGAGATCAGGGTAGGACCAAAGAACGATAACCTGGGCTGCTTCTTGAGGATGGTCTCCATCGAGCACCTCCATGAGCTGAGGGAGGAGGTCGAGGAGCACCATCGCCAAGGGAGGTTCGATGAATCTTTCTATCAGGAGCTGGGGACCAAGATAAGCTTCGAGCTGCCTCCGGAGCTGCCGGACGCCCAGACCATACTGGTGGTCTCCAGGCCGCAGCCCTCCCTGTCCGTGAGCGTGCGCTGGAGGGGAGAGGACATACCCCTGACGGTCCCCCCTGGCTACGCCGACGTCGAGGATATGGACAGCCAGGCCCTGGCGGCCCTGAACAACCTCCTCAGACCGGGGCCGTACCGGTACGTTAAGGCCCGCCTCCCGCTGAGGCTGCTCGCGGCCCGGAGCGGGCTGGTCAGGTACGGGAGGAACAACATCACCTACCTGCCCAGGTTCGGGAGCTTCCACCGCCTCACCGCCTTCTTCAGCGATGCGCCCTGTCAAGAGGACCAATGGCAGGAGGTCGAGCAGCTGCCCGGATGCGATGGGTGCGATGCCTGCCAGAGGGCCTGCCCCACCGGCGCCATAGTGGAGGGGCAGTTCATGATGCGGGCCGAGAGATGCCTGACCCAGCTGAATGAGAAGGACGCCTCCGAGCCCTTCCCGGAGTGGGTCGATCCTAACGCGCACAACGCCCTGGTGGGCTGCATGCGCTGCCAGAGGGTTTGTCCCTACAACAGGAACGTGGTGTACTGGTCCTCGGACCGGGGCTCCCTCTCGGAGGAGGAGACCGCCCTGCTGCTGAGCGGCAGACGCACGGGGGAGGACGTCCGCTCCCTGGAGTTCAAGCTGAAGAGCATGGGGCTGAGCCTCTCGAACTTCCCGCGGAACCTCGCCGCTCTCCTGGACAACAGGGACAGGACCTGATGCCTACCACGTCCGGTAGTGCATCCATCGCGCTCCAGCAAGGGACGGGCCCGGCGATGATCAGCATTTACGAAGGGAGGTCAGCAGGTAAGGCCCGCCCTGCTCCTGGAGGCCCTGATAAAATAATATTAATAATAGGCTTTCAGATGGAGGCCCTGAGGTCGTTCAGCGAGGGAGCGATGCAGTTGCGATATTTGGGATAAGGAACCAGATATCGTCTAGATATTTGACGAATTGACTGATTGTTGAAATCTATAAAAAAGATTTTTAATGAAGATTGTCTAGGTGTATCGATGGGTTCCACGGAAAACAAGGGACTGAGGGGGGTCAAGGCCGCCACCACCCACATCAGCATGGTGGATGGTGAGGCGGGCAAATTGTTGTACCGAGGGTATACCATCGAGGACCTAGCGAGATACTCGTCATTCGAGGAGGTCGCGTACCTCCTAATTCACGGCCGCCTTCCCAGGAGGCAGGAGCTGGAGGATTTCACGGAGGACCTGATCGCCCACCGCAGGGTACCCAGTGCGCTCATCGCCTCGCTTGATATGCTGCCGTTGGACACCCCGCCCATGGCCATCTTGCAGGCTGGGGTGGCCCTGATATCAGGCTATGACCCTGAGCGCTTCAATGAGTCCCGGGAGGCGAACCAGCGCAAGGCCATGAGGGCCATCGCGGTGATGCCTACGATCATCGCGGCGTGGAAGAGGCTGGTCAACAACCAGGGGTCCGTGGAACCGAAGGACGACCTGTCGCACGCCGCCAACTTCCTGTACATGACCAGAGGGAGGGAGTTCCGGGAGGAGGCGGTGAGGTTCATGGACGTGGCCATGATACTGCACGCCGACCACACCTTCAACGCCTCCACCTTCGCCACCAGGGTCGTGGCCTCCACCGGAGCGGACCTGTACTCATCCATCGCGGCAGGGATCGGGGCATTGTC
This sequence comes from Methanomassiliicoccales archaeon PtaB.Bin134, assembly GCA_002067045.1. The sequence continues at coordinate 2,128 of MVPZ01000030.1, forward strand.
CGGACCTTTGCACGGAGGCGCCAACGCCCAGGTCATGAGGAACCTCCTGGATACCAAGGACCCGGAGAGCGTGGAGGCCTGGGTGGAGGACCAGTTCAAGAGGGGCAAGAGGGTATCGGGGATGGGTCATGCGGTCTACAAGACCATCGACCCCCGGGCACGGATCCTGCAGTACATGGCCCAGCAGATCACCACCGACCACCCGGAGTACCGGTGGTACGAGATGACCGAGCGGATGGCCATGGCGACGCAGAAGGAGTTCCTGAAGAAGAAGGGCAGGCAGATCTATCCCAACGTCGACCTCTACAGCGCCTCCATGTACCATGCCATGGGAATACATCACGATTTCTTCCCCGCGGTCTTCGCCATGGCCCGCTCGGCTGGGTGGTGCGCGCACATCTTGGAGGAGAAGTTCCCCGAGCCGCCGGTGAGGCCTACGCTCTACAGGCCATCGAGCGTCTACGTGGGCAAGGGCGATCAGGAGTACATCCCTATAGACGAGAGATGACCTCCAGGGACCGCTCTGGCAAAGAAGAACGGTCAGGCAGGTTCTATTACTGATCCAGGGCTTAGCAGGACGGGACGAACATGACGGAGATGCAATGGGACCTATCGGTTCTGGTGGACAGCACCGACCCTGAAGGTATCAAGACACAGCTGGATCAGTTCGTGGAGGAGTCCACGAGGTTCGCGGGACGCTACCGCGGCCGCATCCAGGGCCTCTCGGCCGGAGAGCTGAAGGAGATGCTCGATGCCAAGGACACGCTCTCGCTCAAGTACGAGGGGGTGTTGACATACTGCTCCCTCCTCTTCCAGGCCGACCAGGGGGATCCCGTGGCGACGTCCCTCAACGATGCCAGCTCCCGTGCGGGGAACCGGGTTGGGCAGAACATGGCCTTCCTGGGCATCGATCTCGGGAAGCTGCTGCTCTCCCGGCCGGAGCTGGTCGACGATCCCGTCCTGGCGGATTACCGCCACTACCTGGAGAGGTACCT
>MVPZ01000031.1 GCA_002067045.1 Methanomassiliicoccales archaeon PtaB.Bin134
TCCGGCACGATGGTATCCACGTTCTTACCGGGAAAGATCCTGTCGATCTGCCTGATGAGCCATGTCCGGTGGTCCCTCTCATCCTTGGCCAGGCTACGGAGTATCAGCTTCCCCTCCTTGTCCTTGACGCACTCGCTCATCCTCAGGTAGAAGTCTCCCCCGTAGGTCTCTACCCTGATCGCCGCCGCCAGCAGGCCCAGCTGTTTGTTGAGGATCTGCTCCTCCATCTTCCAATCGCTCCTCTCAGAACACATATCCCTCACTCAGTGATAGATTGGATGCCATCGCTATAAAAACATCTTACATTTTTTCCTCTTCAAGTTAGCGAAATGGCCCGCTAAGGGCAGGTCCAGAGGACCCCGCTACCTGCGGACAACGGTAGCTGACGAGGAAATGTTTATGAATGACCAGTGGTTTGCCCGCCACGAGGGCATGGCCAGAACGATCAAGTTTGGAAATCCAAGAGGTACGCCGCCCCTCAAGCTGGTCCTTTGATGAACGGTCAAGAGCTTTTCGGTTTGTTCATCCTCATATCGATCTCGGGAGCGGTGGCATCGCTATCGATGGGAAGATGGTCCAGGGCATGCCGGGTGGTATCCTTTTCCACCTCCACAGCATCCTCCGTGTTGGGACTGGTCATGGCCCTGGAGGTGCTCCTGGGGAGCGGGAGCATCGTCCTCACCCTCCCCACAACCGTTGCCGGCTTTGGAACGTTCTCCTTCGTCATCGATCAGCTTTCCGCCTTCTTCCTGCTGGCCATATCCATCCTGGGCGCATGCGTTTCCATCTACTCGCTGGGCTACACCAAGGAGTATGAGGGCAGGTACAGCGCAGGGAACATGGGGCTGCTGTTCAACACCTTCCTGCTGAGCCTGGTCCTGGTGGTAACAGCGGACAACGCCATCCTTTTCCTGATCATGTGGGAGACCATGTCGGTGTCCTCGTACCTCCTGGTCATGTACGAGAACAGGAAACGGGACAGCGTGTCCTCGGGTCTGTTGTACGTCGTCATGACCCACCTGGGCACCGCCCTCATCACCGTGGCGTTCATCATCATGTGGATGAACACTCCCGGCGACCATTCCTTCGACTTCGCGGCGTTCCGGGAGCTCGGCGCTCTGGGCGCGATGCCAGAGCTGGCGAGGAACGCCGCCTTCGTCCTCCTGCTCGTCGGCTTCGGTACCAAGGCCGGCCTGGTGCCCCTGCATGTGTGGCTTCCCCAGGCCCATCCTGCCGCTCCTTCCAACATCTCGGCCTTGATGTCCGGCATCATGGTCAAGACCGCCATCTACATGCTGATCCGGTGCTACTTTGATTTCCTCGGAACCTGGGACACGTGGTGGGGCCTCCTGGTTTTGCTGATCGCCTGCATATCGGCGCTGGTGGGCGTGCTGTACGCCCTGATGGAGGAGGACCTGAAGCGTGCTCTGGCATATTCCACTGTAGAGAACGTCGGCCTCATCTTCATCGCCCTGGGAGCGGCCATGGTCTTCGAGTCCTACCATCTGGCCGACCCCGTGGCCAACGCCCATCTGGGCGACCTGGCGGCTCTTGCCCTGATAGCTGCCCTGTTCCACACCCTGTCCCATTCCCTCTTCAAGGGCCTCCTGTTCATGGGGGCGGGGGCGGTGCTACACGCCACGCACACCAAGAACCTGGAGGAACTGGGAGGCCTGGCCAAGAGGATGAGGTGGACCGGAGTGCTGTTCTTCATCGGAGTGCTGTCCATCTCCGCCATCCCCCCCTTCAACGGTTTCGTCGGGGAATGGCTTATGTTCCAGTCCCTGCTGCTTACGCAGAACATAACCGACCCCATGGTCAACCTCCTGCTGCCTGTGGCCGTGGCCGTACTGGCCCTAACCGGGGCCCTGGCCGCCGCCTGCTTTGTGCGCATTTACGGAGCCACCTTCCTGGCGAGGCCGAGGAGCAAGCACGCCGCGGAGGCCCAGGAGGTCCCCCGGAGCATGCTCGCGGGGATGGGTATCGCCGCCGGGCTGTGCGTGCTCACCGGCGTGCTCTCAGTGTTCATCGTACCGGAGATAGACGGCGTGACCTCCTCCCTGCTCGATGTTAGCATCGCGGGGAAGCTCGTCAACGGCCTCATCCTCAGCCCGCCGGCAGGGGAGTTCTCCAGCATGAGCCCACTGGCCATAGGCGTGCTGCTGATGTTCGCGATACCCGCATCCCTGGTGATCTCCCGCTATCTGGGCGGCAAGCATAAGGTCGTAAAAGGGGACACCTGGGACTGCGGCACGCCCCTCACGTCGCGTACCGAGTACAGCGCCTCCGGCTTCTCTGAGCCTATCAACCGCATCTTCAAGTCCGTGTACCGGTCGCATATAGAGGTGAGGACGGAGTACACCACCTCCTCTCTGATCAAGAGGCGCATATCCTTCTCGCGTAGCATCGAGCCGGTGTTCGAGCGGTACCTCTACGCTCCTACGGTTAGCCTGGTGGTGGCGCTGGCCAGACGCCTGGGGTTCATCCAGAGGGGCAGCATCCAGGCCTACCTGGCCTACATCTTCGTCGTTCTCCTGGTACTGCTGGTGGTGTTCCGATGATCGTCGAGGTCCTGCAGACCATCCTGCTGGTGGCCATCGCGCCCCTCATCACCGGCATCATCCGCAAGGTGAAGGCCTACCTGCAGAGCAGGACCGGCCCCAGCGTCCTTCAGCCCTACCGGGACCTGAGGAAGCTGTTCTCCAAAGGCTCTGTGGTATCTAAGGACGCCTCCTGGGTATTCAGCCTCACCCCCTACGTCTGCATGTCGGCGATCCTGGTGGCGGCGCTCCTCGTCCCGGTCGTCTACGCACGGGCGTTCGGTTTCGTGGGAGACCTCATAGTGCTGATCTACCTCCTGTCGATGATGCGGTTCTTCATGGCGCTGGCGGCCCTGGACACCGGTTCCGCGTTCGGGGGCATGGGGTCCAGCAGGGAGATGTACATATCCTCCATCGTGGAGCCCACCATGCTGCTTTCCATATTCGCCATGGCCCTGGTGGCGGGTACGACCTCCCTGGGCGACATCGCGGACGGCATAGCCACCAACGGCTGGGACCTGGTGGCCCCCACCCTGCTGCTGGCCGCGGCGGCCTTCTTCATCGCCACGCTGGCCGAGAACGCC
>MVPZ01000032.1 GCA_002067045.1 Methanomassiliicoccales archaeon PtaB.Bin134
GAGGAGGGCATCGACACCTCGGTCATCGTCGTCACCGCCGGTTCAGGCGTTCCATCCGACGCCCCGGACGTTTCCACAAGCTCGCTCTTCGGGCTGGACCCGGTGGAGGTGGCGCGCATCCAGCAGTTCAAGGTGGCCCTAATCCACCTGGGGAACGTGCGGAACCACATCATCTACAAGGCCCGTTTGATCCTGAGGAACGTGGACCTGCCGGCGGTAATCTGCTGCCAGGCCCCGGTGGACTTCGAGGACTTCGCGCGCATAGGCTGCAAGACCCGGCTGGTCATGCCCCATGAGGACGACGTCGGCACCAAGGGGACCATCATGGAGATCGTCACCGGGGTGGTGCGCGGGACCACCATCAGTCAGGTCAAGCTGGACGAGATAATAGCCAAGGTCAAGAGGACCATGCCTTAGAGGTCGTACCCCACCAGATGCGTCCAGTGCTTGGTGTTCTGATAGCCGAGCCGGTTGCGGATGTAATCATCCGATACGGTTGATATGCTGGCGCTGACCAGCTCCTTGATGCCGGTCATCCCCTCCAGGATGTGGAACTTCATGGGCGGTATCTTGAAGTACGGTTCGCCCACGATGTCCACATCGCCGTAGAGCACGAAGTCCTCGCTCAGCAGGTAGGCGTTCTCCCGAAGCTTCACCTTCTCCCGCCTGCCCTCCGGCAGGTACTCCCCTATGACCTGACCCTTCTGGTCCACGATGTGCACCATGTGGTCCTGGGGTTCCAGGATGTCAACGTCCGGACGGACCACCACCACGAACACCTCCTGCCTGGTAAGGACGTCCCACACCCCGGTGTTCACGAAGGCCATCAGCCCGCCGACCGCGCCGTTGCCCTCGGCGTCGCGCTCTCGCCGTTCCAGTTCCTGGCGGAAGTCCTGGTCCAGGAACTCCAGGTGGTCCACCCCCTCAACGGCCATCACCCTCTCCCTTATCGCCCTGCGCACGTCCTCCCTTTCCACGCCCTACAGCAACGCCTTTCGCCTATTCATAAGGTTTCACGGTCCATCTCAGATCAAAAAAGGACCTTGGAACGGGGCAAAAAAAGATCCATTAGCCAGCATGAAATTTTCGGGCATACCCTTATCTATCGTACACTACATCCATGTGGGGGACATGATGAGAGCAGTTGTCAACGGCAAGGAAAAGGAACTGCCGGATGGGGCCACCTTGGCACAGGCCATCGAGGGCGAGCCATACGTTCCTGGCAGCTCCGTGGCATTGATCCGCCCTATGGACGCCCAACGCAAGCTGACCAACGAGTACATGGTCAAGACGGCCAGGGGCTGCTTCATCATCCAGCTCAACGGGAGCAAGTACGCGGAGGGGTGGAAGAGGCTGTACCACGACGTGGTGGGCCGGAACCTCCGCTGGCAGACCAGCCGCCTGCACGCCTTCGGGGCCTTCCCCACCGAGTTCGACAAGTCCAGGGGGACCAGCCATTACAAGCGCTACGACTGCTTCTTCGCTTTGGGCGGCTACGACGTCAACACCACCTACTTCATGATCGCCCGCACCGACCTCAGCGACGACCTGGGGCTGCAGGACGCCGTCTTCGGAAGGGTGACCCGGGGCAGGCACATACTGGACCTGCTGAAGGAGGGGGATGTCATCGAGCACATCGAACCGGTGGTGCTGCGCATGACCTCCCAGGACGCCTTCGCCACCTCTGACCTGGACCAGCCCCTGGAGGAGGGGATGGTCATCGAGACCTTCGTGGGGGTCAAGCTCGACGAGCGCTCGCCCCTCTGCTGCGAGCACTTCCTGGTGGTCACCGGCGAGGGCAGCCTGCCGATCGACGAGAAGTGCTTCAGCTATTCCGCCAGCGAGGCCGACATGGACACCGAGCTGGGGCAGGAGTTCAGCGAGGTCCGTCATCCCGACGATGTCACCGTGCG
>MVPZ01000033.1 GCA_002067045.1 Methanomassiliicoccales archaeon PtaB.Bin134
GCCGCCTCGATCAACATGCCCGGGGTGCGTCTGGAGAACCGCCTGGGTCACGAGATGGTGCTGGCCGACCCCCTGCTGCACAAGGTCATCTACAATCTTCTGGAGAACGCCGCGCGGCACGGAAAGCGCGCGAGCTACGTGCGCTTCCGCTCCGAGGTGGAGGACGGCGACCTGCTGATCATCTGCGAGGATGACGGGGTGGGGGTGCCCTCCGGGTCCAAGGAGACGATCTTCCAGCGCGGGGTGGGGAGCAACACCGGCGACGGGCTGTTCTTCGTGCGCACCATCCTGTCCATAACGGGGATGACCATAGTCGAGGACGGCGTCCCCGGCGAAGGGGCCCGTTTCGTGATCCGCGTGCCACATGTGAACTGGCGCTGAACAACATATCCAGGCGCTGCGAAATCCTTTTGTACGGACCTATTCATGGGAACTCCGGTCCGTCCTCCTAATTAGGCGAAACGGGCATGTCGTCAGGGGAACTCTGTCCGCACCGCTCTGTCCGAATCCCGTCGCCTGGAAGATATACCGAGGTCCTCATGGGGGCTGAGGTCCGTGCCTGCGGAGGTCGGACGAGAAGGTAGCGAGATGAGAGACCGGTCCGAGATCCTTGCCAAGTTCGAGAAGAGCCCCCTGATCACCTGCGATACCACTTTGCGGGACGGTGAGCAGGCCGCCGGGATCGTGTTCGCCAACCTGGAGAAGCTGAGGATCGCCAAGCTACTGGACGAGCTGGGCGTGCAGCAGATCGAGGCCGGCATACCGGCCATGGGCGGGGACGAGAAGAAGGCCGTGAAGACCATAGCCTCCCTGGGGCTGGACGCTTCCATCCTGGGTTGGAACAGGGCCAGCAAGGAGGACGTCTCCCACTCCATAGACTGCGACGTCGATTCGGTGGCCATATCCATGTCCTCCTCGGACATCCACATCAAGAACAAGCTGATGAAGACCAGGGAATGGGTCCTGGAGAAGGTGGTGGAGAGCGTGGAGTACGCCAGGGACCACGGGCTGTACGTCTCCTGCAACGCCGAGGACGCCTCGCGCGCCGATCCCGCCTTCCTCATCGAGTTCGGCCGGGCGGCCAAGGACGCCGGCGCGAACCGCCTCCGGTACTGCGACACCATCGGACTGCTGGAGCCCAGGCGGGCCTACGACGAGATAAGGGCGCTGCGCGAGGCGGTGGGCATTGACATCGAGATGCACACCCACAACGACTTCGGTATGGCCACGGCGAACGCCCTGGCGGGCATGCAGGCCGGAGCCAAGTACGTCAGCACCACGGTCATGGGCATAGGCGAGCGCACCGGCAACACCCCGCTGGAGGAGATAATCATGGCCGCCAAGCACCTGCTGCATATGGACGTGAACTTCCGCACGGACCGCTTCCGGGAGGTGGCGGAGTACGTGGCGAAGGCTTCCGCAAGGGAGATCCCCGGCTGGAAGCCCATAATCGGAACGAACTGCTTCGCCCATGAGGCCGGGATCCACACCGACGGGGTCATCAAGTACCTGAGCAACTACGAGCCGTACACCCCCGAGGAGGTCGGCCTGTCCAGAAAGATCGTCATCGGCAAGCACTCCGGCCGCCACACCGTGAAGCAGATCCTGGCCAGCAAGGGGTACGAGGTGGACGACGAGCTGGCCCAGCGCATACTGGACCAGGTCCGGGCCAACTCCATAGCGCTGAAGCGCTCGCTCTCCGAGAACGAGCTTATCTACATCTACCAGGACTTCCAGGTCGGGGACCAGCACGTGATGAAGAACTAGTCGCGCATGGTCCCGTTGATCGCTATCTCCGCGATATCCACGGCATACATGGTGGAGCGAATAATCGAATCGAGCACCATGTGGGTGATGATGGCCTCCCGGCTGTCCTTGACCCGCAGGTCCTTTCCGTGCGACTCGCAGGCCTTGACCACGTTGCGGCCCTCATCGATGACCGAGTTGGCCATCTCCAGGTCCTTCCGGAACAGGGAGTCCATGCCCCGCTCCAGCACCTTCATGGATTCCTCGCTGAGCCGGCGTATCTCCGCGGCCGACTGCAGCCGGTCCTCGTCCTCCGCGCTCCACAGGGCGTTCCTGGCGATGCGCACGGCGTGGTCGCCGATGCGCTCCACGCCGCGGGCCACCAGCATGAGGTCGTTGGACCGGTAGATGTCCAGCCCCATGCGGTCCCCCAGCTTGCGGTCCCGGGCGATCAGGGTGTTCTGCTTCATGGCCATCCAGTAGAGGCGGTCCACGTCGGTGTCCCGGTCGATGACGTCCTCGGCCAGCCCGCGGTCCTCCTCGCAGAGGGCCTCCACCGCGTCGGCGTGCATGCTTCGAACGATGAGGTGCATGCGGCGCACGCACTTCTCCTGCGGCAGCTCCACCGGGTCGGAGAGGTCGTGCATTATCACGCTGTTGGCGTTCTCCTCCACGATCTCCGGGCCTATGGCCAGGCGGGAGAACTCCCGGATGGCGCTCTTGGCATCCGCCTCCATGCGCTCCTTGGAGCGGACCTCTATGATGTTGTAGCCGACCAAGTAAGCGCCGATGAGCTTGCGGGTGAGGTGCTCGGAGCTCTCGTCCCCGTCGGTCCAGATCTCCTTCCTGAACACCTCCTTGCGGCGCTCCGTCCTGGTGTCCAGGACGATGGTGCCGTCCGGCTGAATTGCCATGGAGACCTGGTCCCCGGGACGGAGGCCGGACGAGTCCACCCATTCCTTGGGCAGGGAAACGGTCAAAGTGGACGCCCCGGTCTTCTGCACCCGGCGGATCTCGGTGTTCATCTCCTTTCCCGCTTGCACGAACATACTTAAGTGCTTATTGTATATACAAACTTTACCAAAAATTTTAAAAAGATGAATATGTACTAATAATTCTCACAAGTACATATTGTATATAAAAAAATACAAGAACATATTCTATTTCGCCAATGTATATAAACCGCCGGTTGGTAACTCGCCCTCGAAGAAAATGCAGAGGGAACATGTCGGTACAGTAACGGGCCCGAACGACCATCCAGGTCTTCGTCTCGATCCTCCGATAACTGCCCGCCAAAGTGCTGCGTCCCCTGGGCATTTCTTTACCTGTGAACGGTGAATTTGATGGAGAACAAGATGAAGTACGCAGCGATCGCCGTCGTAGCCATAATCCTAGTGGCCGCCGTCGGTCTTCTCCTC
>MVPZ01000034.1 GCA_002067045.1 Methanomassiliicoccales archaeon PtaB.Bin134
GTGCGTCCGTACGGCCCGCCGTCTTGACCGGGAACGAAGCTCGCCCAACGATTAATGACATCTGGAGATTAGGCTAGATCAGGATTGTAGATCCTCCCTTCCAGGCAGGGAGAGTGCGTGTCCGCCCATCGGTATTGCCCTGGTCCACTGGACCGTGGGGCAGGTTGCCGGTACCTCACTCCTTGCTTGCCCTCTCCCGCTCCTGAGCCTCGCGCTTGGCCTTGATGTGACCCGCCGGGCCCCCGCGCTCCTGCATGGCCCGCTCCGCGCACTCGTCACGCTCGCAGATGAAGGCGCAGAACTGGAAGTTCTTGGCCGGCCGTCCGCAGAACTGGCACTTCTCCTTCTCTATGTCCATGATGCCAGGACTGCGATATCAGCTCTTAATGACATCGCGCATCGCCATACGGCTAACCGAACGAAGAAAACAGTATATGGGCGGGAGCACTTGCCATGGGCGTGAGGAGGACCGCATACGACCGTGAGATGGCCGATTGGCTGGGGAACGTGGCACCGCTGGCCCTGCTTTGCCAGCAGTGCGGGGGATGTGCCGCGGTATGCCCCAGTCAGAGGCATGGCGGCATCCGTCCCGCAGAGCTGATGGCACGCGCGGTATCGGGCTCCCTAGACCCCCTCCATGAGAGCTCCCTGTGGCTGTGCGCACGGTGCATGAGCTGCTCCGAGAGGTGCCCCTCCGGCGCGGACCCCGGCGAGGTCATCGCCCACCTCAGGGAAAGAGCGGTGGTAGGCGGGGAGGTTCCGGCCTTCCTGCGGGAGGAGGCGCAGCGGTTCCTGACCACGGGGCTTAGCTTTCCCCGCACAGGTATGACCAGGAAGATGAGAAAGGAGCTGGGTCTGCCCGACGGCGAGGTCTCCGCGGAGGCTGTCGCTGAGGCCCATGAGATCTGCCAGCGGACCGGGCTGGGGAGGGCGGTCCATGACTAGGCCGCTCTACATCTTCCCAGGCTGCCTCATCCCCACGCGATTGCCTTTCCTGGAGGCTGCGTCGCGGTTCGTCCTGGATAGGATGGGGGCGGACTGCGCGGACCTGCCGGGGGCCACCTGCTGTGTGGAGCCCATCGGCCTCCGCACCATGGCCCGTGAGACATGGCTCGCCTCCTCGGCACGCCTGCTGGCCATTGCCGAGGAGGGTGGCAGGGACGTTCTCACGCTGTGCAACGGCTGCTACATGTCTCTCAAGGAGGCGCATCACGCGCTCGAGGACGATCTCGTGAGGAGGAGGGTGAACGAGGTTCTGGGCGACATAGGAAGGGAGTACCGCGGGGAGGTCCAGATCCACCATCTACCGGGGTACCTCCTGGAGCACGAGGAGGGGGTCCGCAGGCTCATCACAAGACCCATGGGCCTGAGGCTGGCCCCTCATCCTGGATGCCACATGCTGCGGCCCTCAGAGGTCCTGAGGCTCGATAGGTCCTTCCGCCCCGAGGTCCTGGACAAGATCGCCTCCTGGGCTGGGGCCACCGTAGACCCGGGGCCGGAGTGGCCGGCGTGCTGCGGGGGCGGTCTGGCGGGGATCGATGAGGTGCTTTCAGCGGAGTTGCTGATGGACTCGGTGAGAGGGCCGCAGGCGTCCAAGGTAGATGCCATCCTCACCCCCTGCCCCTTCTGCTTCGTGCAGTTCGACATAAAGCAGAAGGAAGGGGTACCTGTCCTGTACCTGGCTGAGCTCATGGCGCTGGCCATGGGCGCATCTCCGGAGAGGATCGGGCTGCGCTACCACCGCACTAAGATCGCTCTCCCATCTCCGTGATGTCCAGGGACAGGTCCACCGCCCTTGAGGAATGGGTCAGCCATCCCAGTGAGATGACGTCCACCCCCACGGCGTACAGGGGCGCGTTCTCCATCTTGATGCCTCCGGACGCCTCCACGATGATCCTGCTGTCTATGGCCTTGATGGCAGCGGCGCATTCCGCGGCCTCCCCCGGGGACATGTTGTCCAGAAGCACTATGTCCGCACCAGCGGCCGCAGCCTCCTTCGCACCCTCCAGGGACACGACCTCCACCTCCACCTTCTTGGTGAAGGAGTACTTCCGAGCCCTGGTCACGGCCTCCGAGATGCTGCCCACCACAGCCAGGTGATTGTCCTTTATGAGAATGGCGTCGTCAAGGCGATACCTGTGGGGGTCCCCTCCTCCGAGCATGACTGCCTTCTTCTCATAGCGACGGAAGCCGGGGGTGGTCTTACGGGTGGCTGCTACGATTATCGCGGGGTTGCGCTCCCGGCACACCGCCAGCACCTGTCTGGTGGCGGTGGCTATCCCGGACATGCGCATCAGGAAGTTGAGGGCGACCCTCTCGCCCGTGAGTATGGAGCGCAGGTCCCCCTCGATGTGCAGGACCTCGGTCCCCGCGGGAACGGTGTCCCCATCATCCACACGCGCAGCGGTCCTAAGACCCAGGGCATGGAAGACGGCCTCCGCCTCCTCCAGGCCGGCTATCGTGCAGCCTTCCCTGGCCACGATGCTTGCCTTTCCCTCCCGTTCGCCGATGAGCGCCTCGGTGGTGATGTCTCCCTGGCCTATGTCCTCGCGGAGGAACCGCTCGATCCCGTCCATGTTCCGATAGAACGAGCGTGGGGATAATGAACTTTCCTGGTCACAGCTCGACGTCTTCATTTGCCGAGGGCAGGAGGACCTTGATGTTCTCCTGGCGAATGGCCTCGGCCATGGGCTCGCGGTCGTCGGAGTGCATGATGATGACCCGCTCGGGGTTGCAGGCCTTGATGAAGGAGAGCAGCTCTCCCTGGTCAGCGTGGGCGCTGAGGTCGTACTTCTTCACCTCGCACTTGATGCCCACCGGCCGGGGGATCTCCTCCTTGCTCGCCTGGACGTGGATCATCCCCTCCTGCAGGAGACGCCAGCCGTTCGAGCCCTCGACCTGATAACCGGTCATGAGCACGGCGCTCTTGGGGTCGTTCTTGACATCGTCCAGGTAGGTCAGCACCGGGCCCCCGTCGAGCATGCCACCGGTCGTGATGATGACCTGGGCCTCGCGCCGGGCCCGCTGCCGGTCCTGGGGCGTGCGGACCTCGTTGAACCTACGCTTGGCGGCCTTGAGCGCCTTCTCCGAGCGGATGTACTCAGGCCTGTCAAGGTACATGCGGTTTATCGTCTTACCCATACCATCGACCCACATGTTGTACTTCAGGTCCTTGAGGATGAGCATGATCTCCTGGGTCCTGCCCACGGCGAAGCAGGGCAGGATCGCCTTTCCTCCCCGTTCGACAACGGCCTTGACCTTCTCGATGAGCTCGTACTCCGTCTTTAGCCGGTCCGGGTGGAGCCTGCCGGAGTAGGTGCCCTCGATGATGAGATTGTCGCACTTCACGGGATGCGCCCCC
>MVPZ01000035.1 GCA_002067045.1 Methanomassiliicoccales archaeon PtaB.Bin134
GCAGGAGACCTTGGACCTCCTGAGGCCGATGGAGGACGTGCTGCTGTCCCAGGCCAACGTGAAGAACGTGGAGTACGTTCCGCCTGAGCAGGAATGGAGCGAGCTGGTGCTGGACGTGGTGCCCAATCCCAATGCCATCGGCAAGGTCTACCGCCAGTGGTCGTCCAAGATCGCAGTGCTCCTGAAGAACCGCCCCGCAGCCACCGTAAAGGAGGCCATAGACCGCGGGGAGTACTCTCTGGGCATAGAGGGACAGATAGTCAAGATAGAGCCCAACATGGTGTCCTTCACCTCCACGCTCCCCGAGAACGTGGCCGGCGTGAAGTTCACCGGCGGGGACCTGTACATCGACTTCAACATGAACGAGGAGATCGAGGCCGAGGGCTATACCCGAGAGCTCATCCGCCGCATACAGCAGATGCGTAAGGACATGAAGCTGGACGTGGAGGAGTATGTGCGGGTGGAGGTCCGGGCACCCACTGTCATCGAGGAGTACTTCAAGTCCTGGAAGGAGCACATCATGAAGGAGACCAGGGCCCTGCAGATGGACTTCAAGACCGATCCCAAAGGGGAGAGGGAGGCCAGCTGGGAGGTTGAGAAACAGCGGATGGACATCGCCCTCACCTCCCTGCACCTCAAGGAAGGGCTCAAGGAGTTCACTAAGGTGCCAGGGCTGTCCCAGGAGGGTGCGCTCGCCGCAATCAGGTCCGGGAAGACCAAGGTTGAGGACCTCAAGGGAATGGACGAGGCCGCCCTAGCCGCCATACCTGGCATCAGCAAGAGCGATGCCCGAAATATCGCTCACTTTCTGGCAAGGCAGGACATAGTCCCCAAAGCCGAGGCCGCCCCCGTGCCCTCCAAGTCACTGGACACCGGGGACCGCGACCTCGTGATCAACTACCTCATGCGGGTACCCCGTATGAACCAGCTGAAGGCCGAGATGGTCGTCGATGCAGGTTACGATACCGTGGATAAGGTAGCCCAAGCCTCCAAGGATGCCCTGCGGGCCATTAGCGGCCTGGGCAACAAGACCGTCCAGGAGATAATGGACTATGCGGCCGCTGGAGGGTTCACAAAGGTCCTGCGGTGTTCCCAGTGCCAAGGAGCGGTGCAGCCCTACGAGCGGGAGTGCCCATCCTGTCACGCCCCGGTCGAGGCCTTCGTGCAGGACATCAAGGCCGGTGAGGAGGGAGATGGGACGGAGGAGAAGCCTAGTACGACGCCTTCACAGGCCAAGCTGGAGCCCTCGTTCACCTATCTCATCAAGGAGACCAAGGGCGGACTGTCGTACTCCCTGTTCGAGGAGGCTATCAAGAAGGGGATGCTCGGGTACTGCGTCACCCGCGAGTATCCTCTAAAGATACGCTCCAAGTTCAACCTCGGAGAGACCCCCGTGGTGTGGCTGAGCAACATCGGGAAGGAGAACTGCCTCCGGCCCAAGGACCTGGAGAAGCTGAGTTTCTCCCTGGAGCAGTTCCTCGCCAAGAAGGACGTAATAGTCCTATTGGACGGGCTGGAGTACCTCATCACCAACAACAACTTCCTGACGGTGCTGAGGTTCATCCAGAGCCTCAGGGACCAGGTGGCCATAAACCACTCCATACTGATGCTGGCCGTGAACCCCTCTACCCTGGACCCGCACGAGCTCAACCTGCTGGAGAAGGAAGTGGACGCGAACCTCTAAAGGAGGTCGTGCAGAAGCTCTGCCAGACCGGGCACGGTCTGGTAGTCCTTCACTTCCTGCGGCTGGACCCAGCAGAACTCGGTATGCTCCCAGTCGATGCAGACCGAAGGGGCCTTAGCCTCGAACAGGAAGGGGTGTATGTGCCATATGGTGTCACGGTCTCGGACCGTCACCATCCCCCCCTCCTTTGCTATGGGCAGGTCCAGCCCCGTCTCCTCGCTCAGCTCCTTGACGGCCGTCCTCTGAGGGCTGTCCCCCTCCTCCACGAAGCCGGAGACGGCGGCCCAGTACCCCTGGAACGTCCCCACCTCCGCGCTCCTCTTGAGAAGGAGGACCTTTTCGCCGTCCCTGACGACGCAGCTCACCACGTGGGATTCCTTGACACTGGGCAGCTCCACCGTCCCCCTGGTTCCGTCTACGACCGCAGGGTCCCCGTCCCTCAGCAGGGACAGGTCGATATGGTCAACGAGGGGGACCCCCGACATCACTGCCCCCGTTGCCACTATGGGCTCGGCCAGGGCATTGATCAATGCCGCAGGGAGGGTTCCCTGCCTCTTCATCTCCAGCAGCACGTAGGAACCGACGGTGCTCCCGCGGCCCTGAGGGAAGGCGAACACTCGCCCCTTTACCGAGCGGCCGCCAAGGGCAGGGTCCGTGAGCCTGCCAGTCGACGGCTCCACACCACCAAGGAAGGAGGTCGCGGATGCGTTCATAAGGACCTCACCCTCGCCCTTTCCCTTGGAGATTCCTCTCCCCTTAAGGATCAAGTTATCATCTCCACGAGGCCGTCGGTGGTACGGTACACCACCTTCTGCGAGCACAGGGTAGGGAGGTAGTTGCAGGCCTTCCCCGAGTTCGTAGCGGTGGTCTTGAATCGCTCCTCGATGGGCGTCACCACCATGCAGGTGTCGCACACCACTTGACCGAACTTCGATAGCATATCAAGTTCCCTTGGGCACTTGGCCGCGGTGCACCGGGAGGTGCAGAACCACACCTCGGCGTCCCCCTTGCGGCGCTTCCCCCTGAGCCGAGAGGCCAGGTCCCTGATCTCCTCCACCGATAGATGCGGGCACCCTAGTGCGATGAGCTCCGGGTCCTTGCCGGTCTCGAACTTGTTCCTTGCGGCCTCGACCTCCCTCTTGCCAATGACCAGGCGGTCCAGGCCCTTAAGGTCGTGGATCCCCGCCTCCGGGGTGACCCCCTCAACATGGAACAGGGCGACAGAGCCGGCGGCCGCCATGGCCGCGGCTAGGGTCTTGAGCTGGTCAACGGTGGGGCGGATGCCTTTGAAGTAGGGGACACGCCCGCCTACAGCGGACCCTACCGCCTGTCCCAGAAGGGAGTAGTCCACCTTGTCCAGCTCCACGCTGACGATGATGGCGGGAGCGCGGTTCTCATCAAGGTGGAGCCCATACCTGGGGGTCTTGCCCACTATGGCGGCTGCCAGCGCTCCCGGTCCCCCCTCGCGGTTGGTCCTGGCCCCTATCACAGAGTTGGCGAAGGACAGGGCGTTGGACTCCGCCCATGCCAGGGTCTGCCCCTTCTGGGGGATGTTCGTCCCCAGGTAAGGGGTGCAGGAACAGTCCGTGTTGACCCCCAAACGTTCGTACTGGTCGATTATGTGCAGCTGGCGGTCAGCGAAACGGGGGGATATGCCCATCTCCTTCCACTTCTGCCTGTCCATGCCCGCAGGGTTGAGGGTCGTAGGAACACACACCTTGGCA
>MVPZ01000036.1 GCA_002067045.1 Methanomassiliicoccales archaeon PtaB.Bin134
CAGTATGCCGGAGCGGACGTCCACCCTGTCCTCAGTGATCTTATAGCGGTATCTGGAGTAGAACACCGGAGGGGCCATCAGCACGTAGGCGAGGACGACCACCAGGCAGGCTAGGCCGATGAGCTGTACCGTGCCGCGGGCATCGCCGAGAGCCTCTCCTGAATAGCTCATAATGATTACGAACGCCACCAAGAGGATGGCGTAAGCTATGGCATAGCCCAAGTACATGGACCATATGCACTTCCTGTTCAATCTCAGATAGCCGGCCGTGCTGCCCCTCTCCTCCCCCTCTGTCACTCTGACACCTGAGAACGGGGAGTGGGATGGGCCTTCGGGGCTTTAATCTATCCAATGTGGACAGTCAGGCCACGAACAGCCTCCGTCGCCTCATCTTTCTAGTGCGATATGGTAGTCCTCAGATTTGAGACGGAAGAGCACCCAGTTCAGCTTGGTTGCCCCCCTGCCCTCGTAGAAGTCGTGTGCCGGGGTGTTCCAGTCCAGGGCGGTCCACTCCATCCTCCCGCATCCACGGCGCTCCGCTTCTTGTACGCAGAAGCGGAACATCTCCTTCCCCAGCCCTTTCTTGCGGTGCTCCTCCAGTACGAAGATGTCCTCCAGGAACAGCGAGGGCCGGGCCAGGAAGGTGGAGTATGTGAAGTAGAAGGCCAGGTAGCCCACGGGGACGCCTTCGAGCATGGCTAGGTATGCCTGGAAGAGCGGGGGATCGGAGGTGACGTCCCTGATCAGTCTGGCCTTACCATCCTCGTCGGGAGGGTCCAGGGACTCGAAGTCGGCCAGGGCCTTGATCAAGGCCACGTAGTGCTCCACGTTGGTCCGGTCCACCTTCACGATCCTCAAGTCCTCCACCGTCTGGGCCATGCTCCCTGGGAACGGCGATGAGGGTAAAATGCGTTACGGCCCTTTGCCGTCCGGGGTCGTGGCCTCGTCGTCGAAGAAGAAGAGATCGTCGATCCTCATCCCCAGGGCCTCGGCGAAATCGTGGGCGAGGCGAAGGGAGGAGTTGTACTTCCCCTTCTCCAGGAACACGATGGTCTCCCTCCTCACCCGGATCTTATTGGCCGGGTCCTCCTGTGTCATGTTGAGGCGGGCGCGGTGCTCCTTGATGGTGTTCCTCATTCAACGTCTTCCTCGCGTCCCAGGTACCAGTTGAACCCGAAGATAGACAGCACCATCACGATGAGGGTGATCCCCACCGCCTAGGCCATGGTCACCTTGTAGCTTCCGCCGAAGCTGGATATAATGGCGATGGTCGCCACCTACAGCAGGACGGTGTACCATGAGTAGGTCATGGCCAGGGGCCGATGCGGGCGGCCCTCTCATTCTTGAGGGGCTTCTTCAGCCCTATGTACTCACCCATGCCTCCCATGAACAGCCCCATGCCCACCATGATCTCTAGCCACAGGATATCACCCAGGGTGTCGCCAACAATCATGAGGAACCCGCGGCCTATGAGGAGCAGACCTCCCAGGGCCACGCTTATGGTCATTGCCCTGACCATGTCCATGCTCCAGCGGTCACCCCTCTTCTGGCCATGATCTCGTTGTGCCCGATCATCGTGGAGATCATTGCCATAAGCCCAATCCCCAGGATCTGGCCCGTCGTTAGGCCGATGTCCAATCCGCCAGTCAATGCCAGCGACAGTAGGATGACGACCAGTGTAACAAACCAGGACAAGGACATAGCTTCGTTGCCTACACGGGCCAACCGCTCTTTCCGGTCCTTCGCGCCCCTGCCTACGTGGTAGAGCATGTTAGTGCTCAGAAGGATCACGGCCATCCCGCAGACCACGCTGAGGTTCAACTCCAGATATGTCTCGAGCACCAGCAGCAGGCCTATGATGAATATGATAACCTCTGTGGTGATGAAAGCCACCCGGGCCATCTCGATGTTGTTCTCCTTGTCCATGTCATCACCGATTTTAGTCTATTCTAACTTTTCTCGCCGCCTAGCGCATCATTCGGTAGAACGTGACCTTTCCTTGGATAGGAAGGCCCCCGCGGTGGCGAGCACCATGCAGAGCAGCATGAACAGCCAGATGCCTTGATAGGATGTGACGGAGCGGTCGATCAACATCAGCCCGGTCACCTGTTGCAGGATAGCGCCACCTGCGAAGGGGAAGATGTTCAGGGCCGCGGTGGTGGTGCCCACGATGGTGATGGGAAACATCTCCTTGATCTGGGCATAGCTCACGATGAAGAACCCGCCGAAGAAGCCGAACAAGAAATTGATGGCCACGTAGGCCTCGATGCTGTCTACTTGCCCCGCCATCAACCACATGGCGGCCCAGACAGCAGTGTAGGTCACGGCTCCGATGAGGAGGACCTTCCTACGCGACCTCAAGACCTTGTCAGAGATGTAGCCAGCAAAGGGGCAGCTGATGATCATCCCGATACCGATGAAGGTAAGGACCATACCGATAGTGGCATTGTCCCAGCCCAGGACGTCCCTGAAGAACGGTCCTGCCCACAACCCTTGATAAACCATCAAGCTACCGTAGGTGAAGAAGAACCAGATCGCCACCGGCCAGAACCTTCTCCCGGAGCCGAAGGTCATCCTGAGCGCTTGCCCCATGGGGATAATCTCTGTGGGCGATACTTCTGAAGCCATGCAGCCACCCTCCTCCTCTTCTATCTGCTGTATGCTGGGAAGCCCTATGTCCGATGGACGGTCCCGGGTGATGATCCACGCGGCGGCAGCGATGGTTGCCGTGATTATGCCCAGTATGAGGAACACATGTTGCCATCCCACGGCCTCGGACATCAGTGCCAAAGGTCCGGCCGCGCTCAGGCCGCCCAGGTTACCCACTGCCAGGAGGATGCCGGAGAGGGAGGCGAACTCATCCCTGCGGTACCAGGTGGCGAGGATCTTCATGATGGGGATGTACACCGCTGCCACCCCTATACCGATCAGAAGCCGTCCCAGGACGACCATCTCGAAGCTGGTGGCTAAGCCGGTCATCAGAGCTCCGGTGGCAGCCAAGAGGGTGAACGCACTGACGGTCCTGCGCGGCCCCCAATTGTCGGTGAGAAGCCCGGAGGGCAGCTGCATCACGGTGTAGGCATAGAAGTATACGGAACTTAGCACGGCGATGGAGGCCGCTCCCACACCCAGGCTAGCTTGGAGGAAGTTGGAGACCACGGCTGGGGACACCCGATGGAAGTAAACGAAGAAGTACGCGAGGGCCAGTATGCCGAAGACTGCCCACCGATACTTGAGGGTACTTCTCACCTTGTCCCTGTCCAGAGGCATGTCGTCATCCTATCGGAACTGATCGACCCCAATGACTTAGGGATGGATGATTTTTGTCCATGAAGCGACCACCTTTGCAAACAACATATCTGGCAGGAGGCAATCTGATGACGGTCCATCAAGAAACGTGGTCCTTCTAGACAAGATGGACTACCACATCTTGGGATACGTGCCCGAGGGCATGTACACGCGGTCGGTGGTGCAGGCGATGCCCTCCTTGGCCTTCA
>MVPZ01000037.1 GCA_002067045.1 Methanomassiliicoccales archaeon PtaB.Bin134
AACAGTTCTTCCACCTGCAATTTGGAGCGTCCGTATTCGTAAACCGGGGCTGGGGTGCGGTCCTCGCTCGCAGGCACCCCTCCGGTTGGACCCAAAGCCTCCGTGGAGGAGCAATAGACGATGCGGGTCACACCGCTGGCGATCATCGAGTTGAGGAGGGCTCTTGTACCATCAACGTTAATGAGGCGGTACTTTTCCTTGTCTCCTGTGAAAGTATAGTAGGCTGCTAGGTGGACGACCGCGTCCACGTCCCTGGCCACCCCCTTCAGGCTTCCAGGATTGGCGAGGTCGCAGCAGCGCAGCTCCACACTAAGTGGTGTCAGCAAGGATGTGTCGCTGCCCTTACGGACCATTGCCACGATCTCATGTCTTCCTGACAGCGCCTCGCATAGATGGCCTCCCAGGAAGCCGGAGGCGCCGGTGACCAGCAGACGCATGTCATGGCCCCCTGGCACGGTGGTATAGGGCATATGAGAACAGGGACGCCAAAGGGGACCCGTCGTATGGCTCTGCTGGGTCCCTGCGGAACATGTCGTCCAGGGGTACCAATCGGTACGCTCCTGTGTTCAACAGCGCTTCCTTGGCCTCGGCGTGCTGGTGCTCGGACAGTGACAGGCCTACCGTCTGGACCTTGTCCACTCCCTGAAATGCCTTCATCCTCGGCAGGCCAGTGAGAACATCGACCGCGGACGGGATATCCTTCACGACCACCAGCTCCATGAAGCGCCTTCGGACATGGGGGCCGTAACCAGGAAATGATGCCAGCGCCTCGTCGAGAGCGCTCTCCCCCTGGGTCACAGCGACAGACCAGGGGTTGTTGCCATCCCTTGACCGCAGTAGGGTGGAACCGCACATCTCCATTATCCTCAGGGAGCTGGCTCGGATGAAGCCGACGTCATCGCTCTGGACGGTCGGATGCTCCGCGCCGATCTCCTGCAAATGCGATGCTACCTTCCGGGCGAATGCGACGGCCTCGTCCCTTGTCCCTATGAACGCTCCAATCGTAGGAGAGGAGCACAGCTGCTGCTCGTACAGGACCATGTTCTCGGCCAGCCCGCGTGCAGCCCGGTCATCCGATCCCTCCTGAGAGATCATGGCAAATCCGGTCAGTGGGCCGTGGGATAGAGAGCGCGGGTGGTGGGGGTTGGACGCCGCCCTCGCCATGACCTCGGAGCGGCCCGGCTCCCCGCCCCAGTAGTTCACCGCTCCCAGGTCCCCTCTTCCCAGTAGGTGGTGCAGGCGAGGGCTGTCATGGGCGAAGTAGGCCACGGCCAACGACTGGGCCATGAGGTTGGCCGCCTGATCGTGATAGGCCAGGCCTCTAAGGGGCTCGAACACCTGTTGGAGCGCCCGATGGTTGGCCATGGACGGCTTGACGATGGTGCAGTTGCCCAACGCCAGGGATAGGGCGGTGGGTATAACAGCAGGGACGATGGAGTTGCCCGAAGCGATTATAAGGACAGGGCCAGCTGGTAGGTGGCGGACCTCCCCCGCCCGGCCAAGCGGGACGAAGCGCTCGGTGCTTCCACGGCCCCCAGGAAGGGAGACATCGATGTTCTCTGCCAGGGACTCCTGGTCCAGGGCCTGAGGGACCAGGGACATCTCCAGGTCTATGTTGGCCTCGGAGTAGCCTGTGGCCTGTAACAGCTCCGAGCGCACCTCACGCAGCTCCCCGTCGATGGTGCGGGCCCTCCAAATATCCCCCAGCCGGTTCAATACGGCCAGCCTAGCGTCCAGCGGCACCTTGCACAGCTCCGCCTGCACCGCCCGGCCTCCGGCCAGGAACCGGTCAATCGACACCTCGGTGAGCTCCTCTACCTGAACTTCTCCCAAGGTCACGGGCACGGTCTCCGGTTCGCTTCCAAGCACCCAAGGGACCAGCTTCATCTCTGACCTCCCGTCATCATCTCCTCCATGGAACCGCCGCAGGCCCTCTGCAGGCTCCATCCCTCCTTCACTGTCAGCCTGCGCTGGTAGATGAACTCCCTGCCGTAGAAGGTGGCCGAAGGTCGGGAGGTCATCAGGTCCCCCGGATAGAAACATTCTAGCCAAGAGGTGACGAAGGGGTTGAACAGGCATACCAAACCTTCCTGGGCCCCCTCTTCCAGGGGTTCCAGGGTCAGAGGGTCCAGGAGGAACACCGTGGACAGCGGGTGAGGTACCTTGGCCATGACCCCTTGCCGGTCTATCAGGGCGGTGAGGGTCTCGGTCATCCCCAGGACGTCCATGAACGGTGTGGGCACTGTGGTTCCTTCCCGGTCCTGGGCGGTGAACTGCCTCCGGGCATTATCGACAATGCTATCGTAAGGCGGGAGATCTTCGAAGCCCTTGGTACCTCCTCCGGTCACGATCGTGCCCCCCCCTACCCAGCTTAACGGGGGGAGTGCCCGTGGCCATCCTCTGCACCAGCCTCTTCCCCCAGGACAGGTCGTCCATCCTCTTGGTCAGGAGATGGACCCCCGCAGGGGCCGTGAAGAAGAGCTTGGGCTCTTCCTTGCTCTTCAGGAACCTGATGATGTTGGAGGTGTTGGGAGTGAGCTTGGTCCAGGGCTTGTCGCCGTCCCGTCCCTCCTCCAGGTCCATCCC
>MVPZ01000038.1 GCA_002067045.1 Methanomassiliicoccales archaeon PtaB.Bin134
TGGACGACATGGGCGGCGGTCAGAACGACCCCGCCTGAACCAATGAGCACGCCGCTGCCTGTGCGGCCATCACCAGCCACGGTGACCTGCACGGTGGCCTGCTTCAGGCTGTCGCGGACGCCAGGCCACAAGGTGAAGCGGCCGCCCACCAGCCCCAGCAGACCGATAATGAAGAGCAGCAGCAGCGACCAGCCAATAGCCCGGCGCAGACCGGTGGGTAGCCAGGCGCCTGGGCCCTGAAGAGCGCCCGGTGGTGGGTGCTGGAGTGTGTCCATCAGAGTGTGTAACCTGATATAATGGCGTGACGCCGCGAGCGCGGCGCCCATCACGAAGGAACGGCAGGAGTGTCATGCCAGCGGCTACCGATAGAGTTCGCCAACTACGTGAAGCAGCCCTCTCCCGTCACCCCGGCAGCATGTGGCAGCGCGATATGCTCGAGGGCGAATCCATGCGCGAGAGCCGCGGTGACCTGTGGTGGATCCGGCGCAAGGGTCGCCGCGACTACGATGTGCTGCGCGGGCAGGACCCCGTCATCGAGCCCGGTGAGCTGCTGGTGGGTAAGCAGACCCGGCGCGAGCCCACGGCCGAGGAGCAGGTGCGGCTGGAGCAGTCGCGGGCGTTCATGGGCACCCAGCCCATCATCACCGGCCAGACGGGGCACATGGCCATTGACTACGCGACACTGCTGGCGAAAGGCTGCCGGGGTCTGCAGCAGGAGCTGCGGGAGAGGCACATACTAGAGCTCATAGCACCCCGGGAGCGTGCCCGTATGAGGCCGATACTGGACGACGGTCACCTTAGCCGCCTAGAGGAGGTCACCACCTTAGGCCTGCGCAGGGACGGGAGCGAGTTCCCCATGCACGTCCTCATGACGGAGGTGGAGATATCGTCGCGCAGGGCGTTCCTGGCCTTCTTCACGGACATGAGCGACAGGTTCGCCATGGGATCGATGCTCAAGGAGAGCGAGGAGAGGTACCGCACCATCATCGAGAATTCGCCGCTGGCCTTCGCCCTCACCGATCCCTCGGGGAAGATTGTGGAAGTGAACCCGATATTCTGCAGCATGATGATGTGCACATCGGAGGACGTTCTCGGCCGGAGGCCGCAGGACCTCATGCAGCCGGAAGACCGGCACCGGGTGGATGACCATCTCCCCTTGCTCCATGATCGGGGAAGCGATTCCATTCAGGCCCGCCTGTTCCGTGGCGACGGGACATCCGTGCCGGTCTCCGTCTTTGCGATCGAACTTCCCGATGGCAGCGCTATGGCCTTCATCGAGGACATCACCGAGAGGAAGAGCTGGGAGAGCATGCTTTGCGAGAGGGAGGAGGCCCTCCGGAAGAGCATGCAGAAGTTCCAGGCCATATTCGAAGGGGCCGCGGTAGGGATAATCACCGTGGACCTTGACGGAAGGCCCATCGACTTCAACGACAGGTTCGTGCAGATAACCGGATACTCCCCCTCGGAGCTGAGGGGGTTGCGGCACGAGGAATGCATCCATCCCGATGACGCCGTCAAGTGCCGGGACATCTATGAAGCCCTGAGGGCGGGCACCGTCGACCGTTTCGAGATGGAGGGCCGTTATGTTCGTAAGGACGGCACATTGGTATGGGCCCATCTGTTCTCCAGCTTGCTGGTCGATTCCGAGGGTCGGCCGGAGAAGGTCCTCATCATCGTTGATGACATCACCGACCGCAAGAGGATGAACGATGCGCTGCGGGAGAGCGAGGAGATGTACACCAAGCTGGTGTCCGCGATCCCGGACATGGTCATCAGGACGGACATGAAGGGTACCATCGTCCTGGTGAATGAGGCCGCCCTGGAGGTAAGCGGGTATTCCCGGGAGGAGGTGCTAGGGCACAGCCTGTTCTCCTTCGTCGCCGAGGAGGACCGGGGGAGGTGCCTCAACAACGCCGTCCTCATGCTGGACAGGGCCCTGGGCCCGCAGGAGTACCGCCTCATCATGAGGAACGGTGAGAAGCTGCTCTTCGAGGCCAACGGGGACGTTCTGCGGGACGCAGACGGTGAGCCCACTGAACTGGTCTTCGTCTGCCGCAACATCACCGAGAGGAGGCAGATGGAGCAAAGGCTCAGGGAGGCGGACCGGAGGCTCAGGATACTCGACGGCATCACCAGGCACGATACCCTGAACAAGCTCGTGGCCCTCCAGGGCTACATCGACCTGGAGCGTATGGGGAACACGGATGCCAAGAGGGCGGAGAGGTTGGACAGCATGGAAAGGAACGTCCGCTTCCTCCGGGAGCAGGCCGACGCCACCAGGGAGTACCAGGAGATCGGCGTGGGGCGTCCGGAGTGGCAGTCCCTGCGCGAGATATGGGCCATGGCGGTCAGGAACGCCGAGCTGGACGAGGTGATGGTGGAGGCCGACCTCGAGGAGGTCGAGGTCCTCGCCGATCCCCTGGTGTACAAAGTGTTCCATAACCTCATCGACAACTCCCTGAAGCACGGGGGGAAGGTGGACAGGATCGGGGTGCGCACAGAGAGGTCAGCGGGGTACCTGAGGATCGTGTACACTGATAACGGGGAGGGGATAGCGGACAAGGAGAACCTGTTCAAGAGGGGGCACGGGACGGACCACGGTCTCGGGCTGTTCCTGAGCAGGGAGATCCTCGACATCACTGGAATGGGGATCACGGAGAACGGCGTGCCGGGCATGGGCGTGAGGTTCGAGATCGTCGTGCCTGCCAGCTCCTTCAGGACGGTCCAGTGAAATGGCGAGCGCTCACGGCGGATCCGCCCATGCAAGGTCGCGTAACGCGATAACACCATGGTTAAAGAGCCCCTTCACCTACGTGTATGGCCGTTATCGATGATCATCGAGAGGCTTCTGTCAGCATCCTTTCGGCGAAGGCCTCCGCACGGGCGAGGTCCTCGGCGTTCGGCCTGCCCTTGTTCAGCCCCCCGAAGTGGCGGATGAAGCTGTTGGTGTTGAAGCCAGGGCAGCTGTACTCCCCGATGACGGTGTAGCCCTTGGAGATCAGCTTCTCGCGGAGGGGAGCGTGGATCCCGCCGACGTAATCCTGGAACCGCCTGCTGTCGGCGTGCCCCATCATGACCGCGCTGCTGGTGGAGAACAGGAAAGCCGTCCTTGAGGTGACCGGGGGCATCGCCCCGGCAAGGTCCAGCAGGCTCTGGTGGTGCCTCCCGCCGTATATGCCGGAGCCCATTCCCAGCAGGTCGTATCCCGACACCTCTCCGGGCGAAACGTCCTGCGGCGCCCTGACCTCGGCGCCGATGACCCTGGCGATGACGTCCGCGACCTGCTTGGTGATGTGGTGATGGCAGGAGAGCAGGACCATCAGGGCGTTCATCGGGTCCCTGACCGCTTTTCCACCCTCATATCCCTTGTCATGCCGCCCCATCGGTCATCCCGAGGCGTGACGCCGGCACCGGGGCTGCCTTGCGATGCGCTCCGCCTGCCTGCTCATTCCGATGGTCTGTCGAGGTAGCAGGTCAGCTTCTGCTTGAGGACATCGGAACTGACGCAGATGTGTGAGCCGTCCCGCCCGCCGTCGATGACCTTGATCACCGAGCTCAGCGCCTCCGCGTCCGGCAAGAGAGCCGTCAACTTGTTCTCGGAGGAGGCGAGGAACTCAGCGTTGAGCACGTGCCCCTCCCTTTCTGGATACACCGCGCAGTAGAGCATGTCGTACTCCACAAGGTCGTTGAAGAAGTGGGTGCCCAGGGACGCCTCCGGCACCAGGCCC
>MVPZ01000039.1 GCA_002067045.1 Methanomassiliicoccales archaeon PtaB.Bin134
TCCTCTCCAAGAACAAGAGGTTCCAGGAGGTCATCGCCCTCAGCGAGGCGCAGCTGGCCATCAAGAGCGACCATCTTCCGGCCATCCGGGACATGGGCGCGGCCCAGATAGGTCTGGGTAGCGTCACCGATGCCGTGAAGACCCTGGACCGGGGATTGAAGATCCATCCCGAGGACCCGGAGATGCTGGACCTGCTCCGGGAATGCTACAAGAGGGCCGAGAGGGACAAGGACGTGGTGGAGGTCAGCGATCGGCTGCTGCGCCTGCGCCCGAACGACAAGGTCGCCATGTTCGACAAGGCCGTGGCCCTGGACCGCCTGGACCGCAAGGAGGAGGCCATCGCCCTCTACGCGCAGGTGCTGACCATAGACCACAACGACGTGGACGCCTCCAAGGGCATATCCATCGCCCTGTTCTCCCTGGAGAAGTACGATGAGGCTCTGGCCAGATCGGCGCAGGGCGCCCTGCACGACCCAGGACAGATAGTTTTCTGGCGCATACAGGGCGATTCCCTGTTCATGCTCAAGCGCTTCGAGGAGGCGGTCAAGGCCTACGACCGTGCCATCGCCATATCCCCTCAGGAGCAGAAACTGATCTATCAGAAGGGGTTGAGCCTGGAGAGCCTGAGACGCTTCGAGGAGGCGGTGGTCTGCTACGATCAGGCATTGGCCCTGGACGCCAAGAACAAGAACATCTGGATCAGCAAGGGAATATCCCTGGAATGGCTGGAGAGGTTCGAGGAGGCCCTGGCCTGCTACGACCAGGCCTTGGCCCTGGACAAGGAGGGCCGCTTCGTGCACGCCCGCCGCGGGCAGGTGCTGGCCAAGCTCTCCCGGCACGACGAGGCGGTGGCCTCCTTCGACAAGGCCCTGGAGATGGGGCCCAAGGACCTGGAGGTCCTGGCCTCCAAGAAGTCCAGCCTGAAGACCCTGGGCCGCTACGAGGACATCGTGAAGGTCTGCGACCGCATAATCAAGCTGGAACCGAAGAACAGGTCCGCCTGGGTGGACCGCGGGCAGGCCCAGTTCCGCCTGAACAACCACCAGGAGGCCATACGCTCGTACGATCATGCCCTGGAGGTGGAGCCCGGGGACATGCAGGTGCAGCAGATGAAGCGCAACGCGGTGGTGGCCAAGGGTGATCCCGCGGAGATCGTGAAGGTCTGCGAGGACATCCTGCGCCTGGACCCGCGCAACAAGGCCGCCCTCATGGACAAGGCCACCGCCCTGGAGAAGCTGGGCAAGCTGGAGGAGGCCCTGTCCACCTTCTCCGCGGCCATCATGCTCGACGAGTCGGACGCCCAGATGCACAAGGGCAGGGGCCGGGTGCTCATGTCCCTGGGCAAGTACGGGGAGGCCAGCGAGGCCTACGACATGGCCTTCCGCCTGGACCACGATGTGGAATCCCTGGCCAACAAGGGGCGGGCCCTGCTCATGATGCGCAATTACGACCTGGCGCTGAACGTGTTCGACCAGTGCATCGGGCAGGACAGCACCGTGGCCCGCTACCACAGCGACCGCGGACGCGCCCTGGCCTCCCTGAACCGCCTGGACGATGCGGTGGAGGCCTTCGACAAGGCCCTCTCCCTGGACCGGGGCGACGCCCAGACCTGGAAGTACAAGGGCAACGCCCTGTACCGCCTGGGGGAGATGGAGAACGCCATGGTCAGCTTCAACCGGGCCCTGGAGCTGGGGGCCGACGAGTTCGCCATCTACAAGATGCGCGGCCGGGTCATGGAGGAGCTGGGCAGGCTGGAGGACGCCATGGACTCCTACGAGAAGGCCCTGGCCATGGAGCCGGAGGAACCGAGCGTGCTGGAGGGCATGGCCCTGCTGGAGGACCGCATGGGCAACCAGGGCCGGGCCCTGGAGCTGCTGGACCGCTCGCTGGCCGCCGATCCGCGCAACCGCCATGCCTGGATGGAGAGAGCGGACATCACGGAGAAGCTGAAGAGGGACGAGGAGGTCCTGAAGAGCTATGACAACGCCATCGGACTCGATCCGAGCGACCCTGTGGCCTGGAACGGGAAGGGCTTCGCCCTGCTGCGGCTGGGCCGCTATGACCAGGCTCGCCGGGGCTTCGAGAAGGCCCTGGAGCTGAGCCCCAATCTGTCCTCCGCGCATGAGGGCCTGAGGATCGCCGAGGGCAAGCAGCGGGAGAAGGACGTGGCGGACATGGCCGGGAAGGTGCTGGAATACCAGTTCCGGAACGGACGCCGCCTGAGCAAGGAGGAGGTGTTCCGGGAAGTGAACGTCCCCTATCAGATGCTGGACGACGTGTTCAACTTCATCGACCAACGGGAGTATGTGGATCCCGCGCAGCTCTCCGAGGAGGAGTTCGCCTCCCTGGAGATGCAGTCCCGCACCGCCCTGCTCACCTACTATCGCTCGGCGCGGAGCGGACAGGGGGGCATGTCCCTGGCGGACGTATATTCGTCGCTGCCGGAGCGCAACATCGCCCGGGCCAAGCGCGTGCTCGGATACATCGAGGGGGTGAACGACATCGACTTCACCTACGTCCTGCCGGACGAGGAGACGGAACGGCTTCTTCGCACCGCCCTGAACATGCCGGAGGAGAAGCGCAACCTGTTCGCGCTCATGGAGGGGCTGAACGTCGGGGTGTACAAGGCCCGCAACATAATCGCCATCATGAACTCCCTGAAGGCCGGGGAGCGGCCGGTGCCCATGCCCCGCTCCAAGGGGCAGAGGGCCCCCCCGGCGCAGCGCAGCTCCGACGACCTGTTCGTGGAGGCGCCCAAGCGCAAGAGGCAGCCCAAGGTCGACGCGGTCATGCTGCCCGACGAGCGGACGTCCACCGACCGCTACGAGAAGGACGGGGTGCGTCTCTTCGGCCAGGAGGAGCGCGATCTATACGATACATTCTATCCGCCCAAGGAGGAGAAGAGGACGGAGAAGAAGGATGACCTGCAGGGCCGGCGCTGCCTGTTCCATGGCGGCCTGGCGGTGTCGGCATGCCCCA
This sequence comes from Methanomassiliicoccales archaeon PtaB.Bin134, assembly GCA_002067045.1. Next base: position 2,980 of record MVPZ01000039.1, read on the forward strand.
ACTGCGGCAGCATGCTCTGCAAGGAGTGCCAGGCCGGGGAGAAGTGCCCGCGCTGCGGCTTCGTCCTCGGGGGCAAGGCGCCGAAGAAGGGGGAGAGGGTCGATGCCGGGGAACCGCCCGCGCCCTCCGAACCGGAGGAGCGGGACTGGAGCCGACTGTGATCAGTACTCGTCCAGGTCCGACTTCATGAACTCCCTAAGGAGGACGGTGGCGTAGCAGCCCTTCCCCAGGAAGAAGGAGGCGGTGTACCCGTCCTCTCCCACGTCCAGCCTCAGGTCGCGATACTCGCATATCAGCTCCCTGCGGGAGCCCCGGGAGGAGCAGTGCGGTATCGCAGGCACCAGGAAGTCCTCCGGGCGCAGTCCCTCCCTCTGGATGGCCTGGCGTTCTATCTTCCCCATCTCTCCCTCCGCGAGCACGGATTCGGAGCCGAAGAGGGTGGCCGATATGAACGCCCGGCGGTCCCTGACCTGCCTCTCCACCAGGTCGATGTTGGTCCTGGTGACCGGCACCTGCTTGTCGTGGTCCGGATTGCCGTCCCTGTCCGCCGGAAGCACGATATCGCCCACGCTCGGGGCGTTCAGCGGCATTCCCCGGCGCATCCTCTCCGAGAGCATGAGGTTGAACAGGTATGACTGGTAGGCGTGCACGAACATCATCTGCAGGTTGGTCGGCAGCACGCATATGGCCCCGGCGAAGTCCCCCGGGTTGCGCTCCAGGAATCCGATGACCATGCGCTCGAAGGTCAGCTTGTGCGGGAAGTCCCGCAGCGCGGC
>MVPZ01000040.1 GCA_002067045.1 Methanomassiliicoccales archaeon PtaB.Bin134
AAGGGTAACGTCATCGCATTCATTGACATAGACGTTGCCCAGGGTGCAATTGAGGACCCCGACGTCCCTGGAATCCTGCACCTCCAGGCTGTCGTTCTCGAACTCCTGGTAGGCGTGCACCCGGTCCAGATCCACCCCGGTGACATTGTTGAGAACCATGAGCGGGGGGTAGCCGTTCTCCCGAAGGTCCTGGACCAGGATATCTATGAATCTCAGATGAAGCGAGGTGTTCCCCACGAGGATGGCCGGGGCGGAATCGTCACCCTGCAGTGTCCATCCCTGGACCAGGAATGGATCGGATGAGCTCCCGGTCCCGGGCCAGAGGTGCATGGCCGCCTGGTTCTGAAGGTCGGAATCGTTGTCGATCCTGATCCTGTTCGCTCCATCCTCGATCATGGCAGCGAACGGCACCTGTTGGATCGACTCACCCCCCTGGGGAGTCGCGACCGCCGAGAGGGGAAGGGCGGAAAACAGCATGATCGAAGCTAGGATCAGGGCTGAAACGCAAAGTGATTTATTGCTCATACGAAATAAAGAAGGCGGTTGCTAAATAAATGTTGGCAGAGCATTCTCAATTCCGGAAAGCTCAGTGCCTGAACAGCCTCACTCCGGTGAACACCATGGCCATGCCGTGCTCGTTGGCGGCGTCGATGCACTCCTGGTCGCGGATGGAACCGCCCGGCTGGATGATGGCCGTCACGCCGGCCTTCGCCGCGGTGTCAATACCGTCCCGGAAGGGGAAGAACGCGTCCGAGGCCATGACGCTGCCTTCGGCCTTCTGACCGGCCTTGTGCGCGGCGATCATGGACGAGTCGACGCGGGACATCTGTCCGGCCCCTATGCCGACCACCGTCTCCTCCTTGACCAGTATAATGCTGTTGGACCACACGTGCTTGCAGACCTTGTTGGCGAAGAGCAGCCCGCGCACCTCCTCCTCCGTGGGCGCCCGCTTGGTCACCACCTTGAGCATGTCGGGGGTGACCTCCAGGGAGCGGTTGGTCTGCACCAGCAGCCCGCCCTTGATGCGCTTCATCCGCCACTCCGGGGATTCGTCATGCGTGATCGGCCCGTTGGTCCTCAGCAGGCGGATGTTCTTCTTTTTCTTCAGCAGCTCCAGGGCGTCCGGCTCGAAGTCCGGGGCGATGACGCAGTCCACGAAGTGCCCGGATATCTCCGTGGCCGTGGCCAAATCGACGTTCCGGTTCAGGCCGATAACGCATCCGTAGGCCGCCAGGGGGTCCACCGCGTAGGACCGGACGAAGGCCTCGCTCAGGGTGTCCGCGGAGGCCACCCCGCAGGGGTTGGTGTGCTTGATGACGATGGCCGTGGGGCGATCGAACTCCCGCACCAGCTCCAGAGCGGACTCCAGGTCCAGGATGTTGTTGTAGGAGAGCTCCTTTCCGTGCAGCTGCTCGGAACGCGAAACGCACACCCCCCTGGCGAAGGGATCCACGTAGAAGGCCGCGGTCTGGTGCGGGTTCTCCCCGTACCTGAGGTCCTGCCGCTTCTCCATGCCCATGCAGTAGGTGTCCGGGAAGCTGGTATCGCCGAACTCCGCTCCCAGGTGGGCGGCGATCAGCGAATCGTAGTAGGCCGTGGAACGGAAGGCCTCCAGCATCAGCGAGCGCAGGGTGCTTGCGGTAAGTTCTCCGCCGTTCGCCCTCATCTCCGCCAGCAGCTCCGCGTACCTGCGGGGGTCGGTGACCACGGCCACCGAGTCCGAGTTCTTGGCCGCGGCGCGTATCATGGAAGGACCGCCGATATCGATGTTCTCAATGACCTCCTCCAGGTCCGCTCCATCCTTCAGCACGGTCTGCTTGAACGGGTAGAGGTTCACGACCACCATGTCGATGCGCTTCAGTCCCGCCGCATCCAGCTGGCGCATGTGCTCCTCGGAGTCCCTGCGGGCCAGCAGGCCGGCGAAGATGGCCGGGTGCAGGGTCTTCACCCTCCCGTCCATCATCTCCGGGGAACCGGTGTGATCGGAGATACTGACCACCTTGAGCCGGTGGGAGGAGAGCAGCCTGGCCGTGCCCCCGGTGGAGATTATCTCCACGCCCATCTCGCTTAGCCCCTTGCAGAAATCGACTATGCCTTCCTTGTCCGAGACGCTGACGACCGCTCTCTCGATCTTGACCATGTGTATACCTTCGGAGGGTTGGGCACACCGAGAATGAAGGTATGCCGGGGTTATATCGCCCGACATTACATAAAGGTAACCTTGGATGGCCCTGGGCGGTGCTGGGCAAGGATTATCTAAGATGAGATGGAATGGCTAAGCAGATGTTCAGTGGCCTGAGGAACGAGATCAAGGACGTGATGGGAGCCATCGCCCCCATCACCCTGGCCATTCTCCTCCTTCAGGTGCTGGTCCTGCGTTCCACGCCCTGGGAGATCGCCACGTTCCTGGGCGGAGTGGTCCTGGTCATCGGCGGTTTCACCCTGTTCCTGATGGGCGTGAAGCTGGGAATGCTGCCCATGGGCGAGGCCATCGGCGCTGAGCTTTCCAAGAGCGGGTCCCTGAAGTTCATTCTGGCCGCGGCCTTCGCCCTGACCTTCCTGGTCACGGTCGCCGAGCCGGACGTCCGGGTCCTGACCACTTCCATCGAGTCCGTGTCCAACGGCCTCATGGACCGCACCGCCCTTATCCTGGTCATCGCAGTAGGGGTGGGCTTCTTCACCATGGCCTCCGCCCTGCGCATAATCTACGATGTGCCCATCAAATGGATCCTGGCCGCAGGGTACGGGGCAGTGCTGCTTCTGTCCTTCCTCACTCCCCCGGAATACCTGGCCATCTCCTTCGATTCCGGGGGCGTGACCACCGGCCCCATCACCGTGCCCGTGATCCTGGCCCTGGGGGTGGGTATAACCTCCGTGCTGTCCCGGCGGACCGGCCTCTCGGACAGCTTCGGGCTCATCGGTCTGGCCTCCATAGGGCCCATCATCGGGGTCATGCTCCTGGGGGTGCTGTCCGGATGACCTCCGGGGACGTCGGCCTCTACCATGTGGTCCTGGACGTGCTGCAGGCCATCCTGCCGATCATCGTCTTCTTCCTGATCTTTCAGTCCCTGTACATAAAGTACCCCTGGGTCACGCTCAGGAGGATGCTATTGGGCATCGGCATCACCGGCGCCGGGATGATACTGTTCCTCACCGGGGTGTTCATGGGCTTCCTTCCGGTGGGCAGGGAGATAGGGGAGTATTTCGTGCTCAACAGCGATGGTTGGACGCTGGTCGCCCTGGGATTCGGGATGGGTTTCCTGGCCACCTTCGCCGAACCGGCGGTCAGGGTGCTGGCCTATCAGGTGGAGAACACCTCCAGCGGGTTCATCGGTTCCCGGATGCTGCTCTGGACCCTGTCGCTGGGGGTGGCCTCCCTGGTGGCCCTGGGCATGGCCAAGATAGTCTACGGGCTGGACTTCCGGACCATCATACTGACCGGTTACGGCCTGGCCCTGGTGCTCATGATCTTCTGCGACCGGGACTTCGTGGCCATAGCCTTCGACGCGGGAGGGGTGGCCACCGGACCAATGGCCGTCTCGTTGCTGATGTCCATGGCCGTGGGGGTGGCCTCGGCCACGGAGGGCAGCGACCCAGTGGTGGACGGCTTCGGAATGATAGCCTTGATAGCTTTGGCGCCCATCCTGTTCCTGAGCGGGTTGGGAGTGATCATCGGATACAAGCGTAAGGTGAGCGTATGAAGTGCGAGGAAGATGTGGAACTAATCGTGACCGTGGTGAGGAAGGGATGGGGGGAAGTGGC
>MVPZ01000041.1 GCA_002067045.1 Methanomassiliicoccales archaeon PtaB.Bin134
AGGGCCATGCAGTTCATCAACTTCATCCGGGACGTGCAGGAGGACTGCGGTCTCGGGCGTTCCTACTTCCCGCAGGAGGAGCTGGAGCAGTACGGGCTCAGGTCCCTGTGCGAAGAGGAGGCCAGGGCCAACCCGGCCTCCTTCCTGGCCCTGGCCCGGAAGCAGATCAACCGCTACATGGGATGGCAGAGGGAGGCCGAGGCCAGCTTCCGTTACATCCCTCGCAAGTACCTGCTGCCCATCAAGACCGCCTCGGACATGTACAAGTTCACCGCCAGGCGCATCGCAGTTGACCCCTTCGTGGTGTACGACCGGAAGGTCAAGCCCTCCATCGGCCGCATAGTGTCCGGATACCTGAAGAACTATGTGACCGTGCTCAACTGAGGTCATGCATGTCCGGGATGGGTTTCCTGCTCAAGGTGTCCCGCTTCCGCTTCTGGATATACACCGCGGGGACCTATGTGGTAGGGTACTCCCTGGGCGCTTCCTCCCTGGAAGACTTCTTCCGCCTGGAGTACTTCGCCTTCCTTCTCTACTTCTTCGTTCCCGCGAACGTGTTCATCTACGGGGTGAACGACTACTACGACCGGGACACCGACGCCCTCAACCCCAAGAAGGACGGCATGGAGCACCGGGTGGCCGAATCCGAGCGGAGGACGCTGGTGCGGGGGCTCCAGGCGGTCCTGTTGATCAGCGCAGCGCTGTTCATCTTCCTGGACCTCACCGCCGCCCTGCTGTTCCTCGGCTTCCTGGGGCTCTCGTACTTCTACAGCGCCCCCCCTGCGCTTCAAGGCCCGGCCGTTCCTGGACTTCAGCTCCAACATGCTGTACATCATGCCGGGCATCCTGGCCTATTACCTGGCGTCGGGCTCCCTCCCCTCGGCATGGCTGGTGGCCGCCGGCTTCCTGCACATCGCGGCCATGCACCTGTTCTCCGCCGTTCCGGACATAGAGTGCGACCGACAGGCGGGCATCACCACCTCCGCGGTGCTCCTTGGGAAAAGGGCCTCCCTGCTCCTCTGCCTGCTGTTCTGGAGCGGACTGGCCGCCCTGGCCCTGATGCTGACCGGGTTCCACTACCTATCATTCCTGGTCCTGCTGTACCCGGCGGTGCCCCTTGGCCTGCTGGTCTTCAGGTCCTGGAGGGTGGAACGGGTGTACTGGTACCTTCCATACCTGAACACCATTCTGGGCGGTATGCTATTCACCGTCCTGGTGCTTCTCCTGGCGGTGGGGTGATTCCTTGGACGGAACGCGAAGGGAGAGGCTCAGGTCGTTCCTCCGCCTGACCCGACCGCAGTTCCTGGTGCCCGGTCTGGCCCTCTACGTGCTCGGTGCCCTGCTCAGCTTCGCCTACGGCGCCCCTCAGGACGCTGGGAGGTTCGCAGGCGGATACCTGGTGTTCTTCCTGGCCCACTTCTCCCTCACCTTCAGCAACGACTACTTCGATCGCCGGGCCGACTCCTTCAACACGCCCACTCCCCTTTCCGGGGGCAGCGGGGCCCTGAGCTCCCATCCGGAGCTGGCCAGACCGGCCCTGTACCTGTCGTTGCTGCTGATCGCCGCTTCGCTTCTGGCCGCGTCGCTCTTCCAGATCCATTACTCAATGCCTTGGTACTTCATCCCCCTGGTCCTGGCGGGCAACATTCTGGGGTTCTTCTACACCGCCCCCCCTCTGAGGCTGGCCTACCGGGGGCTGGGTGAACCGGCCACCGTTCTCGCCGCCGGGGTGGTCATGCCGGCCATGGGCTACCTCTGTCTTCAGGGGAGGATTGATCTCGATTTCCTGGCCCTGACCCCGGCCCTGATGGGCTACGGCGCCTTCTTCATCCTCAGCGTGGAGATGCCGGACCGGAAGGCCGATATGCAGGGCGGAAAGCGGAACCTGCTGGTGCGAGCCGGGCTGGAAAAAGGTCTTCAGGCCGCCTTCCTGGCCACGGCCTGGTCCAGCGCGTACCTGCTGTACCTCGTTTCCATCTCCTTCGGCTCGGTGGACCTGCTCCCGCTGCTGGTGTTCTCCCTGCTCCCCCTGTCGGCCGGGCTGCTGGGGCTGATGGTGCGTGAGGTCGACCGGCCCAGGGTCATCGCCCAGGTAAAGGCCAACTTCACGGCCCTGATGGGCTTCGTGTTCCTGGCCGACGCCTACCTGGCCTGGTCGCTCTGGCTCCCGGTCCAGTAGTGTTATATATCTCGCGCTGGAGTATCAATTCCTAACGGGGGGAAGCGTCTGCCGATAATCAGCTGCCAGGACGTGGTAAAGACCTACGTGACCGGGGACATCAGGGTCGAGGCCCTGAAGGGGATAACCATGGGCATCGAGAAGGGTGAGATGGTGGCGGTAATGGGCCCCTCCGGATGCGGGAAGACCACCCTGCTCAACTGCCTCTCCGGGATCGATGATGTGACCTCCGGCAAGGTGGAGATCGAAGGCCATGACCTCACCGCCATGGACGACAACGCCAAGACACGCTTCCGGGCCAAGCGCATGGGCTTCATATTCCAGTTCTACAACCTACTTCCGGTGCTCTCCGCGGTGGAGAACGTGGAGCTACCCCTGCTCATCTCCGGCGACCCGCCCCGCGAGGCCCGCAGGAGCGCCCTTGATCTGCTGGAGACCGTGGGCCTGAAGGACCGGGCCTTCCTCCGCCCCGCGTCGCTCTCCGGAGGGGAGAGGCAGAGGGTGACCATCGCCCGGGCCCTGGTGAACAGGCCGGCCCTGGTGTGGGCCGACGAGCCCACGGGCGACCTGGACAAGAGGACCGCCGATGACGTGGTGGCCCTGATGCGCAAGCTGAACCAGGACAACCAGCAGACCTTCGTCATCGTCACCCACGACCCTGAGGTGGGCATGAAGTGCGACCGCATCGTGCACATGAGGGACGGGGAGATAGTGGACGAGGATGGAAAGGTCACCACCGTTTGCCAGGACATCCTGGCCAGGGGATGAGGGCATGTCCCGCCTGACTGGGTTGGCCAAGGCGGTCGTCGCCGCGGTCCTCATGATCGTTCCTTGGGCCATCCTGGGCACCGCCATGGCCCTTCTGGTGGACATACTGATCGTGGTGGTGCTGGTCATCCTGGACGCCCGCCGGAACCGCCTGGTGTCCATCATGGCCATACGCTACGCGCTTCGTCGCCCATCCACCACCGCCCTGGTGGTCGGGGGCCTGATGGTGGGCACGGCCATAGTGTCCGCCACCTTCGTGGTGAGCGACACCCTGGACAACCTCATCGTCGGCCAGGTGACCGAGGGACTGGCGGACGTGGACCTGGTGGTCGCCTCGGAGTTCGGGTCCTTCTACGTGTATGTGGAAGAGGGGGAACTGGACGCCCTCGCCGCCAACCTGACCACCCTGGAAGGAGTGGGATACGCCTCACCGGCGGTGACCGAGAGCGCGGTGATATTGAACACCGCCAGCGGCCTGTACTCCCTGAGCAACACCGCCCTGGGGTTCGAAGGTCCTGCCCTCGATGAGCTAGGGGGACTGAGCTCCGTCGGTACGCCGGTGGAGGTCGCCCCCAGATCCGGAGGTATCTACATAACAGAGGCGCTGGCCATGGACATTGACGCGCACGAGGGGGACCTCCTCCTGCTGGTCCGTGGGAACGCTTCGCTGCCCCTGCAGGTGGAGCAGGTGGTAGACAAGAAGGGACTGGGGACCTACAGTATCGGCGGGGGAGGTTTCTCCGTCTCCGCGACGGTGTTCGTGAACAAGACCGACCTGCAGATGTGGACCGGGAACCCCGGCCGCAGCAACCTTCTCTTCATCTCCCTGGACGATCAGGGGGTCTTCGACCGCTCCGGCCTCAACGCCGTCCTGGAGGGATCGAGCATAACCGGCCTGGAGGTGGTCCAGGACCGGCAGCAGATACTGGAGGACGGGAAGGAGGGCATGTCCGCCTTCACCTCCCTCTTCTTCGTTTTCGG
>MVPZ01000042.1 GCA_002067045.1 Methanomassiliicoccales archaeon PtaB.Bin134
CCTGAGGGAGCTGCACCGCAAGGTGCTCTCCAAGGTCATGGGCTCCGAGGTCTCGGAGTTCGAGTTCACCGAGGATCAGGTGGTGCCCTACTTCCGCAAGCGGCTGGGCGTGGTCACCAGCAAGGAGGAGCTCCTCTCCCTTGTAAAGCGGGCCGCTCCCATCAGGGTGCTCAAGGAGAAGGGACGCAACGTGTACCCTTACACCATCTCCTCGCGTGAACAGGTGGACACGTGGTCCCGGGAGCTCATCGAGGAGGGGGCCATCTCCTCAGTATATATCGACGACGCCTACTTCGTCCCCACTGAGGACCTACCAACTTACAGCTCGGTGCTGTCCCGGGACCGCGCCCTGGGGGAGCTGGAGCGGTCAATGCTGGAGGAGCTGTCGGAACCGCGCACGCCGCAGGAGCTTGCTGAGGGGCTGAGCATCGCCAGCGACAAGGTCTATCCTGCGCTGCGCAAGCTGGAGGCGACGGGGGCGGTGGGGCGCGTCCTATACCACGATGGTAAGTGGTCGTACCGCCGGCGGGAGGTCGAGCGCAGGCCGCGCCAGGAAGCCCTGGATGAGGTCCTGCTGCGCCACCTGGAGTGCTTCGCCCCGGCCACCGCGGAGGAGATCGCCTACTTCTTCGGCCTCGATGATGCCGAGGTCCGGCAGGTCCTGGACGACCTGTCGCAGGAAGGCCGCGTGGCCAAGGGCCACTTCCTGGTGTCCGAGCACGAGCAGTACATGCTCAAGCGGGACTACCTGCGCCTCAAGACCAACGACCTGAAGGCCTACGACCACCGAACCGTGGAGAGGTACCGCCGCTCCAAGCTGGAGCGGGTGTTCCCGACCATCGAGGCCCTTTTCGACCACTTCGGGGACCTGGGCATGCCCCTGGACGCGTTCTACCGCGTGGACGGGTTCCAGCTGAAGGACTGGGAGGAGATGCGCCGCTCCGGGGACCTCCTGCTGGGGCGGTTCCTGCGCGGCCGGGTGAGATACGTGCGCGCCAGGGACGCCCCGGCGTACGTGGCGGCGTACCGCAACGGCCCCCTCCGGCCCCTGGACCTGCGGGTGCTGGACGTCATCCGATCCTGCGACGAGGGCATGTCCTTGCGGCAGATCGTGCCCGTGGTGGGCGCCAGCAAAGAAGAGGTCAAGGAGAGCGTGGACCGCCTGGACCGTAACATGTACATCGTGAGGAGGTTCGAGGAGAGGGAGGAGTGGTCGTCGGAGAACGTCTACCTCGCATACGATGCTCCCCCCTACGAGGGCGATCCCTTCCGAGCCATAGTGGAGAGGTTCCTGAGGGTCCACGGCCCCGTCTCCATCTACACTATCACCACCGCCACCCAGTTCCCCCTGGCCCAGGTGGCCGCGGTGCTCGACACCCTGGATGTGGAGACCATCAGCGTGGGCGAGTCCCGAGAGGAGATGTACCTCTTCAAGGACGAGATGGACGCTCTGAGGGATGCGCCCAGCCCCTCGACGGGGATGAGGGTGGTCTCCCTCTACGATCCCTCGGTGCAGTCGCTGTGGGCCTCCATCGCCGCCCGCTATGGGGACCGGTGGATCTTCCCCATCATCGCCGACGGGCGCCTGGTAGGCGGCGCGGAGAAGTGGAACATGAGCGGCTGCATCGAGATCAGGGAGCTGGACCTTGAGGACCCCGCGCTCCTGCCCCAGGCCCTGGAGGCACTGGACCGGTTCATGGCCTTCTACTCCATGATGGGCTTCGACATCGTCCGCCTCCGCGAGCTCCTGGACACCGCCCCGCAGGATGTGCCCGAGGATATAGAGAAGGTGCTCAGCGAGCACGGATACGTGCGCATGGGGGCCATGTTCGCCAAGGGCTCCATGGTCCTGGACCGCCATCCCTGGGAGGACGTCCTGTCCTTCATCCTGTGGAAGCAGCACATAGACCCCAAGCGCCGCTTCACCAACGTCGTGGAGGCGATCAAGACCGTCGGAGGCCTTAGATCGGACGCGGCTGCGGCCCTGCGGTGCAAGAACCGCATACCACTGAAGAAGATGTTCGAAATGGGCTTCCTGGTCCGGGTGCAGGCGATCCCCGACTATGTCACCTACTGCTCCCTGGAGTTCGCGTCCCTGTGCCGCCGGGCCAAGGACCGGGAGATAACCGACGACATGGCAGCGGTCATCCAGACCATTGCGGAGAACAAGCCCCTGTCACGGAACCAGCTGTTCGACCGCTCCCCCCTGGGCCACCGGGGCACTCACGATGCGCTCAAGGCCCTCAACAGCGCCACCATAACCTACGTGGACCAGAACAAGAGGGTCCGCCTGGTACCTCCCATCGCGCTAAGCGCTACTGAGGCGAGGAAGGAGATAGTACGGCACTGCTTCCGTAACTTCGGGCTGTTCACCGCGGAGAACCTGGCGAGGTTCATGCGGTTCGAGCTGCCCATGAAGGAGCTGCGCAACACCCTGGCCGAGCTGGAGAGGGACGGCTTCCTGGCGAAGGGTTTCCTGGTGGAGGGCGACGAGAACGTCTACTGGGTCGTGAGGGAGGACCTGGAAAGGATAGGGAAGGTGAAGATCACGGAGAAGTTCGTTCTCGGTCCCGAGGACGCGCTCCACACCTACCTAAGCGAGAGGATAAGGCAGGATCTGGGAGGCAGCTACCACTCCCTGGTCATGGACGGCCCCCGGGTCGTCGGCTCCTTTTGGGGCAGGATCAAGGCCACGGACATGATGGTCCAGAACTTCAAGGGCGAAGGGGAGGCACGCCTGATACTGAACCGCTACCTGAGGTCCCTGGGGCTCACCGTCAGGGTGGCGGACAACGTCCCCACCATACCCGACTGGGAGGTCCAGGCCTTCTATGAGAAGACCCATCCGGGCGAGGTCTGAGGCATCCAGGCCGAGCGGTCTTTAATACCGTTAATGTTTAAATATCGTTAACCCGATTCGAGGCCTCATGAAGATCCCCTGCGAGCTTATTGTGTGGTATGTACTCCCTTCAATAAGACGCGAGCTGGCGAGGGAGCTTGTGGAGAAGCACAGGTTCACCCAAGCGGAGGTGGCCAGGCGCTTCGGGGTCACTGACGCGGCCATATCTCAGTATCTGAAGTCCAAGAGAGGGACCAACAGGGAGCTGGAGAGCAGCGGGAGGTACGATGAGTTCCGTGAGGAGATCGCCCGCTCTGCTCAGCGCATCGTCGCCGGCTCCGACATCGTGACCGAGACCTGCCGGGTGTGCGACATGGTGAAGCGCAGCGGGATGCTCGTGAAGGTCTACGAGACCCACACGGGGATCAAGGCGCCCGAATGCGTGTGCACTACCTGCTCGGTGAGCGACACGAGGGCATAGGCTCCCCCACCTTCCTATTCTCCCTGTCCTCTGCGATGTAGATGTACTCCTGAGCATAACCGGCATACCTGCCGAAATGCCGCCGGGCATACCCGCTCACCTTCTTGTAGCTCCCCGAGACCCCGTAGAACTCCCTCATGGCCCTGGCTATGCGGACGTCCACCGGGCACGCCTGGAGGTGGTCCAAGGAGAACAAGGCGATGCAGTCGGCGACCTTGTCGCCGATCCCCCTCACCCTCTTAAGGTAGCTTACCGCCTGCTCGTACTCCAGCCCCTGAAGGTGCTCCAGGTCGAACTCCCCATCCCTAACGGCGCGGGCGTAGCACCTTATCCAGTCCGCACGGTAGCCCAGCCGGCACAAGCCGATGTCCCCGGCCCCCTCCGCGATCTCCTCCGGGGTGGGGAAGGCGTACTGGCCGTCCGGGAGCCGACGCCCGTAGGTCCGGCATAAGGCTTCGATCATCTTCTTGATGCGGGGCACGTTGGAGTAGGAGGCCAGCAGGTACGAGGCTGAGCATTCCCACACCTCCTGGCGTATCAGCCGCATTCCCTGGAAGCGCTCGATTATGGCGGCTATGCACCGGTCCCGGGATATGTCCTCGTAGATGGCCTCCAGGTCATCATCCAGGCGGAGGTATCGGCGCAGGAAGGCCTGGCTGGCGTCACCCTCGACGCGCAGGCGGTCGCCCTCCTGTAGGAGGCG
>MVPZ01000043.1 GCA_002067045.1 Methanomassiliicoccales archaeon PtaB.Bin134
ACCCACCAGGGAAAAAGGCAACGGACGAACGAGGTGGGATGGGGGCATCGGAGCGCCTAGATCAGAGTTCGTCAGCCCCGACGGTCCCAAAAGAATGGAGGACGCCGAGTATATGGGCGGGCCCTCGGACTTCATGCTCGGCCGCAGCGGGGAGTGCATCAAAGGATCCGTAATCGGGGCTGCTCTCCCATCTAGTCCGCCGGTCACACCGTTATGAACAATACACACCACTGCCTAATTCCCTCTGACGTAAGGATGAGACGGGGCAAACCGTGATCCAAAGGATGGGCGGGAGGGGACACCTTCCAACAAAGCATATCTGCGTGGTGGAACATCCGCCAAAGGTGGCTACGGCAAGAGAAGGATGGAGCATCAGCAGCGCTCCCAGGATCGATGGACGGACCGTCCTCATCACTGGCGGCGCGTCCGGCCTGGGTGCGAGGATATCCAAGGTCCTGTCCGCGCTGGGAGCTCAGGTGACCATCGCCGATGTGGATGTCAAGGGGGCGACCTCGGTAGCTGAGGACTTACGGACCACTATCGATAACGCCCGACCCGAGGTACTGGGGATCGACCTCGGGGACCTTCGTTCGGTGGAGAGGGCCGCCACGACCTTCCGTTCCAGGCATGAGTCTCTAGACCTTTTGGTGAACAATGCTGGCATCATGACCCCACCGTACTCGAGGACAGCGCAGGGATATGAATCACAGTGGGGTATCAATCACCTCGGTCATTTCGCCCTCACCGCGGCACTCCTCGATCTCCTAATGGAACAGAGAGGTTCACGCGTGGTCGTCCAGACCAGCTGCGTCCACAGGGGAGGGAGGATCAACTTCGAGGACATCGACTCGGAGCGGTCCTACGGGCCATGGAAGGCCTACAAGCAGAGCAAGCTGGCCACCCTTCTGTTCGCCCGCGAGCTGCAGAGACGATTGGACCTGCAGGAGATCTTATCACCCATCTGCGTGGCCTGCCACCCTGGACTGGTGGACACTCCGCTGTACCGCAACACCCGTCTGATGCGCTGGTACCTGCGGCCCTTCATGCATAGTATCGAAGCTGGCATCCAACCCGCTCTGCGGGCCTGTCTTGACCGATCGGTGAAGGGCGGGGATATCATCGGACCGGACGGATGGATGGAGTTCAAGGGCCGTCCTATAAGAGTGCACCCTCACCGCAAGGGAAAGGATATGCGTCTGGCAGGAATGGTATGGGAGCTGTCCGAACGCATGACCGGCATCGAATTCTCAGCCCTGATC
>MVPZ01000044.1 GCA_002067045.1 Methanomassiliicoccales archaeon PtaB.Bin134
GGCCGTACTCTCACCAAAAACCTATTATGCCTTCCTTTTTTACCATCCCTCATGGCCAATCTCAACGTGGCGGTCATCGGCCCCAACGATTACGCCAAGGACCTGGGCAAGAAAGGCACCGCCTCAGATATCACCCTGTACGATCTTAAGCAGGGCACGGACACGGTCACCTTCATAGAGGCGACGAAGTACCCCGATCGCCTTGCGCCCCTGTTCTACACCGCCTCCATGGCCGACCTCGCACTGGTGGTCATTGACGTCATCAACTCCCAGCTGGGCGAGTGCATGGTCATGCTCCACTGCGCCAACGTCAAGAAGGGGTACATCGTGCTGCGCAACTACCTCACGCCTGAACAGGTGGCGCCCCTGACCAAGGGCACCATACTGGAATCCTACACGTACATCGAGGACGACAAGAACGCCATCCGGGAGAGGCTGCTGGAGGATACTCGGGCCGTCGCCCCCCATGTGGAGCAGGGGAAGGGCGCGGTCACCATCGACCACTTCTTCAACGTGAAGGGCGTGGGGACGGTCATCCTGGGCACGGTGGCCTACGGCAGGATCGTGCGCCATGACGACCTCAAGGTGCTTCCCACAGCAAGGACTGCATTGGTGCGCTCCATCCAGAAGCATGATGACGATTTCGAGGATGCCGTGGCCGGCGACAGAGTGGGACTGGCGCTCAAGAACATCGACGTGGAGCAGCTGGACCGCGGGCACGTGCTCACCTTGGACGACAGGGTCCAATGCCGCAGCGACATTACCGCCCCGGCTGAGCTGGTGAACTACTGGAAGACGCCCCTTAAGGAGGGCATGGTCCTGCACCTGGGTCACTGGATGGAGTTCATCAGCGCCCGGGTGGAGTCCGTACTGGACAGCGGGGACTTCCGGCGGCCGACGGTGAAGCTCTCCCTGGACAAGCCGGTGGTGCATCCCCCAGGGAGCAGGGCGGTCCTGATGTACCTTGAGGGCGGGAAGCTGAGGGTCATCGGTTCCTTGACCCTGGCCTGATCGATGGTGAGATCTCCCCTGCTCTATGCTCTAGGTCCTCGGAGAGGTCAGTTCTTCCGCACCAGGTACTCGGCGATCCCGTAGCCCTTCTGGCCGTTGAAGCGGTACTCGGCGAGGGTCTCGTGCATCACGGACATGCTCTTGCCGTCCCGGCCGGGGAAGGGCATCATGACCTCACGCAGGACCTCGGCGGTCACCTTGTGCTTTCCGCCATCCTTGTCCACAAGGCTCATGGCCAGCGACCTCGGGGTTCCGTCAGGGTCGATCACCGTGCGGATGTCCGCCTTCACCAGGGGGATGCTCCTGCCGTTGATGTGGAAGAAGCCCGCGGACACTTCCCCGCCCTCCACGAACAGCTTGGTCACGTTGAGGGCCAGGTTCCGGGTGAACTGGGCGGTCAGCCAGATCCACATCTTGGGAGCGTTCCAGTCCCTCACTCCCCAGGAGTGGTCCCGCTCCCCCAGGCCCTGGATGTCGTAGTTCTCATCCCCGACGGTCAGTGTTCCCTTGGCCATCCCGAACTGCTCCAGGTGCTCGGAGGCGACGTTCCTGGACATGGCCTCCCCCTCCTTGTCCACGCTGTCCCGGTAATCGTACATCTTGTTCAAGGACTCGAACTCCAGGGAAAAATTCACCTTCACCGGCACCGGGCCCTTGTCCTCCATTCGAGCCATGGCGCCGTTGAACTCCAGCTTCCACCGCTTCTCCGGCTCCAGCATCTGGAAGCGCAGGGACCTGACGTTCAGGCTCCCGTCCCCGAGGACCTCCATCTCCTTCTTGCCGAGGACCGAGCCGTCGGGCATCATGATGAAGCAGAACATCGAGCGCTCGTCCATGTTCGGCTTCAGCCCTATACGCATGAACATGCACAGGTCGTGCGCCTGATCATAGAAGTTGAAGTAGTAGCTCTCGTTCCATTCCTTGTCCGTTCCCGGTTGATGCATCGTGTCGCTGCTCGTGTTCATTCCTCCCCGATGATGTATATGGTGCCGTCGTTACCGTCAAGGGTCACACGCTGGCCGGTCCGAAAGAAAGAGGTGGCGTCCTTGACCGCGGTGACAGAAGGGATCCCATACTCCCGGGAGACCACCGCCCCATGGGAGAGTATGCCTCCTGTCTCGGTCACCAGTCCGCCCAGCTTGGAGAACACCGCCGTCCACCCAGGATCGGTGTTGGAGGTGACCATGATCTCCCCCTCACGGACCAGCGGTAGGTTCTCGATGGTCTCCACGACCCTGATCCTCCCTGTGACCACGCCTGGGCTCGCCGAGACGCCGGTGACCCTGACGGTGTCGGGACCACGGACCACGGTATCGTCGAACTCCACGTTCCCCCTGAGGAACTTCGGCGGCAGGACGTTCTCAAAGCGGTCGAGGTCCGCCCGGCGCTCGGCGACCGGCCCCCTCATGTTTCCGCCCTTTTCCAATAGCTCGAAGGCCTCCTCCTTGGTGAGGAAGAATATGTCATCCTCCCTCTCCAATGAGCCCCGTGAGGCGAGCCTGCGCCCGTACTCCAGGAACAGGACCCTCCAGCGGTGGATGATGTGGTCGAGGTAGAAGCGCTGGTTCTCACGGAACATGAGGTACGTCTGGGCAAAGTGCAATACCAGGCGGAACACCATCTTGCGAAGGTAGCCATAGCGGAGGCGCGCGATCTTCTCCAGGACCGCCTTCTCCGTCTCCTTCCTCTCCCTGATCCGCTCCCTCTCCAGCTTTTCCAGGTCCCCGACCTCGGAGGACATGAGTGAACGCACCACGTCGATCACCAGCGTGGGATCGTCAGCCCAGCGGGGGAAGTACATCTCGCGGGTATGGGAGCGGTGCCCGTAATCCTTCAGGAAGGCCTCGAGGTCCTGCCCGAACGACCGCATCCGCGGATCCAAGGCCAGGGCGTCCAGCACCTCCCGGGAGCTGGAGGATGTCAACCGCCCACGGACCGCCTCGTCCTTCTGAGCGGACCGAGCCAGCTTGGCAATGGCGATGTTGGTCTTGATGGTCTTGTTGTCGTCCAGCCCGGAGATGAGCTTGGAGTACAGGAGCCCGCTGCGGTCGTCCAGCCAGTCCATGAGCCACCTCTTCACCATGAGGTTGGTCCCGATGGAGTGGGTGACCATCCCGTAGCGGATGAGCTGGAAGTGCTTGATGGACGCCTGCCTCAGGGTCATGTACTCCGCCTGCAGCTGGGCATCGTCCAATGCAGCGAGGTCCAGGGAGTCGAAGCGTTCGGCCACCTTCATGAACGAGGCCGCCCACTTCTTGTAGGCCTTGTCGGTGCGCAGGATCACGCCCTCATTGTCCAGGAGGGTGATCCGGACCTCGGCCCACAGCCGCGCTGCGATCTTGGTGTCCGCCCGGGCGATGCGGTCCTGGTCCTTCTGGGGGAAGTAGTTCAGTAGCTCGTTGGTGCGGGAGAACTTGGGGTTGTAGGTGAACACCTCCTCCAGCACCGAGGCGTTGAAGTAGATGTGCCCCTTGTGGACCTTCAGCAGCTCCTTGTCCGTAAGCGCCCAGTAGCCCATGATCTCCGAGCCCTCGTGGTTGACGTACTTGGTCAGCATCTCCCCCAGCAGGGAGAAGAAGAGAGGGGAGGTAACATCGGACCAGTACTCGTCGCCATAACCACGCGTCCACAGGGTATCGCCGTCCTTGGACAGGTTGGTGATGGGTCTGGACTGCAGGATGTAAAGGCGGTCGCCCTCGATCGCCCATTCCACGTCCTGGGGGGCGCCGAAGTACGACTCGATCCTGCGGCCCATCTTTGCGACCATGGAGATCTCGTCGGTGGTGAGCGATGGCGCCATCTGCCTCTCCTCCGTCATCCTGACCGAGCGCGAGCCGTCCCCGGAGAGGAAGATGCCGGTGACCTTGCGGTTCACCGTTCGCTCTATCAGCTTGCCAGTGAGCTTGTCGCAGATGTGGCGGTCCGGTGTGACCAGCCCTGAGGCGATGGACTCCCCCAGGCCCCAGGAGGATTCGATTATCATGCGGTCCTTCCTGCCCGAAACCGGATCGGAGGTGAACATGATCCCTGAGGAGCGGGCGTCCACCATGCGCTGGACCACCACCGCGATGCCGCTGCTCATCTGATCGACGCCCGCCTTGTGGCGGTAGGAGATGGC
>MVPZ01000045.1 GCA_002067045.1 Methanomassiliicoccales archaeon PtaB.Bin134
CCGATAATAATTCTCAAGGAAGGGACCCGGAGGGAGCGAGGGAAGGACGCCCAGTACAACAACATCAATGCCGCCAGGATGGTGGCGGACATGGTCAAGAGCACCCTCGGCCCGCGGGGCATGGACAAGATGATGGTGGACACCGTGGGGGATGTGACCATCACCAACGACGGCGTCACCATACTGAAGGACCTGGAGGTGCAGCATCCGGCCGCCAAGATGGTGGTGGAGGTGTCCAAGACGCTGGACGAGGAGTGCGGCGACGGCACCACCTCCGCGGTGATCATCCTGGGGGAGCTTCTGAAGCGGTCCGTGGACCTCCTCGATGCTGACGTCCACCCCACGAACATCGTCAAGGGCTACCGGCTGGCCGGGGAGAAGGCGTTGGAGATCCTGCGCTCTCTGTCGATACCGACAGGCATCGGCGATGAGGCATCGCTCAGGAACATCGCCACCACCGCCATGATGAGCAAGGCGGTCACCGCCAGCAGGGAGCACATGGCCGACCTGGCGGTGAGGGCCGTGAGAGCGGTGGCGGAGAAGAGCAACTCGCACCACACGGTCGACCTGGACAACATTCAGATAGTGAAGCGCGAGGGGGGATCCATGGAGGACACCGAGCTCCTTCAGGGCATCATCATCGACGGACATCCACCACACCCCTCCATGCCCAGGAAGGTGAGGGACGCGAGGATCGCGCTCCTCAGCTCGGCCCTGGAGGTGAGGAAGACGGAGGTGTCGGCGGAGATCCAGATCACCGAGCCCTCTCAGCTCCAGGCCTTCGTGCGCGAGGAGGAGAACACCCTGCGGGAGATGGTGAGGCAGCTGAAGAAGGCGGGGGCCACCGCGGTCTTCTGCCAGAAGGGCATCGACGAGCTGGCCCAGCACTTCCTGGCCCAGGAGGGGATCCTCGCGCTGCAGCGCGTCAAGGCCTCGGACCTGGAGAAGCTGTCCAAGGCGACGAACGCGGGCATCGTGACCAAGCCCGCGGACCTGGGCGAGGGGGACCTGGGAGGCGCGGCATCGATAGAGGTGCGGAAGATAGAGAGCGAGGAGATGACCTTCGTCACCGGCTGCGAGAACCCTCGCGCGGTCTCCATACTCATACGCGGCGGCACCAAGCACGTGGTGGACGAGATCGAGCGCTCGCTGGACGATGCGCTCAACGTGGTGCGGCTGGCCGTGGAGGACGAGGCCATGGTGACCGGCGGGGGCTCCACCGCCATGGAGCTGGCCATGAGGCTTCATGACTACGCCGACGAGATGGGGGGGAGGGAGCAGCTGGCCATCAGCGCCTTCGCCCGCTCCATGGAGGCCATCCCCGCAGCCCTGGCCGAGAACGCGGGATGGGACGCGCTGAACGTGCTCATCGAGATGAGGAAGGCCCACAAGGCGGGAGACGTGCACGCGGGCCTCAACGTCTTCACCGGGAAGATCGAGGACATGGGGAGGAACAACATACTGGAGCCTCTGCGTGTGAACTCGCGCATAATCAGCGCCGCCACCGAGGCCGCCAGCCTCATCATACGCATCGACGACGTCATCGCGGCCAAGACCGGCGGGGCCGGCGCTCCGACTCCGGGAGGCGAGGGGGAGATGCCCGAGGATTGATATCTCTCCAGCCATAGGCAAGTCTGCTCGAGAAGAATAAAAAATGTAGGGAAGGTGAGGCCTCGCGGCCCCTTTTCTTACTTCTTCAGCCGGCGGCCGGCCATCAGCAGGAAGGCCACCATGGCCGCGACCAGTACCACCGCCGCCAACATGATGATGGTGCCGTCGATACCCCCGGAGCCGGTGGGCTCGCCGACCAGGTTCACCGCGCCCAGGTCGTTGGTCTGACCCGCGGTCGTCTCCACGCTTCTTGTCACCGTGGGATGCCCCTCCTTGGAGATGGTCATGGTGTACACGCCTGACGGCACGTTCTCGATGGTGAACGCTCCGTTCTCATCGGTGGTGGCGTTCATCCCATTGGACAGTGCCACCAGGGCGCCTGCGAGGACGTTCCCGTTGGCGTCCTTGATGATCCCGGTTATGGTACCCGCGTTCTCCAAGGTGGTGAACGTCCACTCGTCGCTCATGGCGTTGCCGGCGAGGTCCTCTCCCGTTACGTTGACCGTGTATGTCGTCCCGTAGGCAAGAGGTTCAGCGGGGGTGAACGTGGCCACGTTCCCGCTCCACACGGTCGAGCCGCTGACACCGCTGACGTTGATGACGACCGTGCCCTGGTTCATGGCCTCGGAGAACGTCGCCACCACGTTGGTGCCTATGCCCACATTAGTGCCTGACGGCGATCCGGTCACCGTCGGCGCGGTCACGTCCTCGGAGCCGCTGGCCGTGATGGAGAAGGGCACCACGGTTATGTTCGTGTTACCGGCGTAGGAGGTCCCCTTAAGAGCCACCTGGTGCTGTCCCTCCCCCAGGCCGTTGAAGGTGTAGGTGGTGTTGAGGTCCACGTCGATCCACTGTCCCCCATCGATCCTGACCCAGTAGTTGCCCATGCCGGAGGGGGCTGTCCCGCTCCATGCCATCTGCACGGAGGAGCCTATGACCGTCTCGCCGGAGGACGGCTCGGTAACGGTCACGGAGGGAGTGCTCGTGTCGATGTTGAACACCTTGTTGGACTCCCGGTAGTTCAGAGCGTTGTCGTACGCACGCACCATCACCGTGTGCTGCCCGTCGGCCAGAGAGGTGAACTCGTAGTAGTCGGTGACGATCTCCGTCCAAACTCCCCCGTCCATGGAGACAGAGGTGTTCTTTATGCCGCTGCCCGGATCAGAGGCGGACCAGGTCACGTTGACCGTGGTCACGTTGAGCCATGAGCCGTAGGCGGGGCTGTTGATGGTCAGCGTGGGGACCACGGTGTCCACGGTAAAGCTGACCGAATCGTAATTAACGATCGAGCCCGACATATAACTGGTCACGTTCACGGTGTGCGCTCCGTCCGATACGGGGGTGAGGGTATAAGAGGTGGACCCTCCCACGTTCACCGGCGATCCGTCGTCCAGGGCGACCGTGTACGAATCAGCCTCCGGGTCGGTGGACCAGGAGATATCAACGCTGCTGGTGTTGAAGTACGCTCCATCGCTGGGCGAGCTTATGCTGAAGGGGGATATTCTCGGAGCACCGCCGACGGCATACCCGGCCGCCGCATCCCCTGCTACCTGAGGCCCCGTTCCGACCACAGCCGCGATGCCCGCCAGGAGCATCGAGGCGAACAATAACATTACCATTGTCCTTTGACCTTTCATGTGTTCCCATCCCTGTCATCCTGAACCGATGACCTCCGGGTGTATTCTCTTACCCAGTATATTTAACGTCCACATACAGGAAGGCAAAATGGGGCTGGGGGGGGGCGTTCACACGGAGGTGGGGCGGCCTTTAGAGTTCCATCGGACATCATCCGACGTATATGCGCATGCACGGCACAGGTGCGAGGGTCATTCTTCTGGGGGTCGTTCGGTCCATGGACGATGCCGATATGGGGCCACGAAGAGGTCTTAAAAAATAATGGGAAGGGGGTTTAAGGTCCGGGATCAAGTCGCCGCTTTCTCCGCGATCACCTCCTCGGCCTCGCTCTTGCTCATGAGGGACACACCGATGGTGACCGCGAAACCCAGGGGAATGGAGATGATCCCGGGATTGTTCAGGGAGAAGAACGCTCCGCTGCCCATCATCGTGGGGGAGATGACGATGAGCACGATGGAGGAGATCAGCCCCGAGGCTATCCCCAGGACCAGTCCCATCTCCGAGGTCCGCTTCCAGAACAGCGTGCACAGCAGCGCTGGCAGGTTCGCCGATGCTGCGATGGCGAACGCCAGGCCAACCAGGAACGCCACGTTCTGTCCCTTGGACATTATCCCCAGGAGGATGGCTATGATCCCCACGCCGACGGCAGTGAGCTTGGAGATGCGCAGCGCCTTCCTCTCATCCGTCTTCTTCTTCAGAACCTCGGCGTAGATGTCGTGCGCTATGGCCCCGGCGGAGGCCATTATGAGGCCCGACACGGTCCCCAGGATGGTGGCGAACGCTATCGAGGAGATGACGGCGTAGAACACGTCCCCTCCGATGTACTGCGCCAGCAGCGGGGCCGAGAGGTTCGCGTCCGCGGGGTTCAGCACTCCCGTTATCCCTTGGTTGAAGAAGTAGATGGCTCCCAGGCCCAGGAACAGGATGAGGAGGTAGAATATCCCCATGACGATGATGGCGATCACCGTCGACTTCCTGGCGTCCGAGGGCTTGGGCACGGTGAAGTACCGTATGAGGATGTGCGGCAGCGCTGCCGTCCCC
>MVPZ01000046.1 GCA_002067045.1 Methanomassiliicoccales archaeon PtaB.Bin134
GCGTTGCGCTGGTCGGAGGCGTTCATCTCCACCACGTCCCAGCCGTAATCCTTGGCGAGGGCCAGGGCGGCGCTGGTCTTGCCCGTACCCGGAGTACCTATCAGGGCGGCAGCCCTCTTCAGCGGCCTTCCCGTCTCCCAGGCGTCCGCCCAGGCCCTCAGCTCCTGAACGGCTTTGGGATTTCCCACGACCTCATCGAGGCCCTTGGGCCTGTACAGCTCCGTCCAATCCTCGCTCATGGTCAGTGAAAAGATGCCAAGGTTCGATAAATAATTGCCCCCAGGTGGGCCGTACGGGATGTGGGACCGAGGAAACGTTGCGAACTCTACCGACCCTTGCCGGAACGCTTTCCGTCATCGTATGTCAGGACGGTTATCCCGCCACCAACCTCCTCGCGCAGGAAGGCCTCTGCCTCCAGGGCCTCCGAGGACGGCACCATGACCGTGACCTTGATGCCAAGGTCCATGGTCTCAGAGTACTCCTCCACGGCGTCGGGATCTGCCCAGAAGGCCTCAGGCTCGATGAACTCCAGGGCTGTTACCTCCCCCCTGGTGTCCAGCCATCGTATCAGTCCGCGGGTACCTACCTCGGTGTCCATGTAATCGTCCTCGAACCTCAAGCCCGGGAACTCCTCCCGGAGACGCTGAAGGCGAGAGGCTCCGGCGCTCATGACCGCATCCATGAGGACAGCATGGGTGGAGGTGGGATAATAACGCTCCTAGAAATGGCTGACTGTATCTTTTTTTATAACCATCAGACCCATGCTGTGAAGCACACTTGGGGGAGATTGGACGCTCGGGCCCGAAAAGGATGAGAGGGTACGCTTCGTGCGGGTGAGCGCGAGCGGTCAGGTAGGGATGACGGGGATACAACGTCAGTACGACATCCTGCTCACCGAGTCGGGAATCGCCTTCGCAGCAGTGGCCAGCGGCCTTATGGTGGCCGCCAAGATCGGGCGGATCAAGGAGGTGGGGGCCGCAGCAGCGCTCCTCTCTGGGACCATGACCAAGGGCTAGCTGCGCGATAGCTCCCGGGGCCTGACGGTCAAGCAGAGGCTCGAGCTGAACGGGAAGAGCTTCTTTGTTCCCTACCTAGATGTGACCGTAGCGGTGGTCAAAAAGGGCATGTTAAGCGGCGGGAGGATGGGGCTTGCACTGCCAGGTGGCAAGTTCCGATGCGTCATCTCCAAGGACCGGCTGGAGGCCGTTCGGGCCGCGGTATCGGAGAAGCTAGGTCTTAGACGGCGTTCTGAGAAAAACGAGCTTTCTGGCCAGAGCGGTGAGGCCCTGCGTCATCATTTCGACTGTGGTGCTTCGGCCGCGTAGCCCATGGTCTGGGATAGGTCCACGAGGCCTTCGTGGATAGCCTTAAGGCGCGTCTCCACCGAAGGGTTCCTCCCGTTGATCCTCTCTATGTTGAGCAGGCAGTCGCGCAGCTCCTCGAAGCGCATCTCCAGAATATCATCTTCGGCGCCCTCGAAGAAGGGCTTGAGGGCGTTGACCAGGAGATGGTCCGTTGCCAGCAGGCGGTCGTGCCTCTCGCTCTCATCGCCCTCGATGTGCACGAAGGCACCGGACATCCTGATCAGGTTGGCCACGAAGGTCCGGGGATCGTCCGATCCCTCTGGGGACAGTGCGGCCCTCACCTGGTGCAGAAGGGCCCATGCTTGCCTCTCGGCA
This sequence comes from Methanomassiliicoccales archaeon PtaB.Bin134, assembly GCA_002067045.1. The sequence continues at coordinate 1,680 of MVPZ01000046.1, forward strand.
CCCCCTCCAGCCAGCTCAGGTATTCCCACCATCAGCTGCTGCATGAGCACGGAGATGGTGTCGCCTTCCTCATGGATCGGAGCATCGCTGTCGTCTGACATGACATACCCCTGAGGCAATAACGCCTCGGTGCTTTATCCCTTTATCTCCGGCGGCCGCTCTTGCGGCCGGAAGGTCGGTGCGGTGACGGGGGTGTGGCCCTTCAGCACCGTTCGGTAGTACTCGTATGTCATCGGCTCCCCCTCTTGCAACATCCCGGCGCTGGTCACCTGCCCCAGGAAGATGGTGTGGGTGACCGCGTCCAGGGAGGACATCACCGAGACCTCGATGTAGGCAAGGGTATGGGAGAGGACCATGGGGGCCCCGTTGTCGGCCGATCGGTGGGGTATCTCCTTGAACTTCTCCACATCGAAGCCGTGATGGAAGCCGAACAGGTTGATGAGGGACATGGGGGCCGTCTTGCTCAGGACCGAGACGGTGAACGCACCGCTCCTTTTGATCATGCCATGGGTGCGGTTGACCTTGTTAATGCACACCGACACCAGGGTTGGTTCGGAGGCCACCTGGAAAAGGGTGTTGGACACCTGCCCGTTATCGGCGCCCCCTTCCGCTGCTCCGATGATGTACATCCCGTAGGTCAGCTCATGGAGGGCGCGGCGGTCGATCATCCGGTGATGGTACGGTGCCCATGGACCATCAATCCTGCGCTGCCAACCGTGCTCCCCGAAGGAGCTTACTCGAACCGCAGGACCTCTGCCGGAGACACCTTGCTCGCCCCTCTGGCCGCGGGGTAGACGCTCAGAAGCGTGGCCACGAAGGCTAGCCCTCCCACCAGCAGTATGGGGCCCCAGGCTATGATGAATTCGAACTCCATGGTACGGAAGCCCGATTCCCATAGCTGGTATCCGACGATGATCCCCAGGATGGTGCCTATACCGATGCCCAGAACGGCCACGAAGGCGGACTCCAGGGCGAAGTTGGTGACCACCATTCCCCTGGTGTAGCCGATGGCGCGCATCATGCCTATCTCGATGGTCCTCTCTCGTATGGAGCGTATGGTTATGATGCCCAGGCCGGTTATGCCGATGATGAGCCCCAGGGCCAGGAAGGCCTTGATGAGGTTGAATATGCCGTCTATCTGGCCGACCACCTGCTGGGCCAGGCTCTTCAGGGGGATGGTGGACACCCCGTACTGCCAGAACTGGTTCTGTAACAGGACAGCCTGCTTCTCGGCGTCCCCGTCCGGGATGAGCTTGATGAGGAAGAGGTTGGTCCCCTCCACCCCGAGGTCCTCCCTCACGTAGTCCTGGTCCATGAATATCCCGTTGAAGGAGCTCTGCTTCATGATGCCCACGACCTTTACGGTCACGCTCTGTCCGGACCCGTCAGCTATGCGCACCGGGTCGCCCACCTTCACACCGGCGAGGTTCCGGGAGCCGAAGCCCATGCCGTACTGGCTCTCCACCTCTCCCGCGGAACCGTCCACTATGGCCAAGGAGGGGTCTGTGAGCACCGCTCGCCACACCTCCAGCTCGGATGAGTACCTGTCTTGGTCCCATTCCTTCAAGGGGTAATTACCTTTGGTGTACAGCCCCTCGTTCACCCCTATGACGCTGTAGAACAGGTCCACCTCGGCCGTGGTGTTGGTGAGGGGGTCCGTGCGCTCTATGGTGACCCTAGGGAGGGCCATGCTCAGCTGTACGATGCTGGTGACGTTGGCCTTGTCCACCAGCTCATCGGTGGAGTTGATGCCATCCCACATGTCCAGGGGGGCCCCCGAGAAAGCTAGGACGTCGAATCCACCGGAGGTCTGATCGATTATCTTCGGAATGCCTACCCCCAGCATCCCCGAGATCATGGAAAGGGTGGTTATTGTGAAGATCACCAGGCCGAAGATGAAGATGCTCAGGGCGGTGCGGACCTTCGCCCTCAGCAGATATGATATGGCGGTCATAATCACCGCTCCGTATCCTCCCCTTGCGGGCACAATGCGGGTGAATATGCGGATGATCGTATCGGAGTTGAACATGACCACGGTGAGCATGGAGATCACCATGAACACTCCCGCGATCACAAACATCTCGATGTTGCCAGTGTAGGGGAACACCTCGAAGCCCTTCGGAAGCCACACGAAGAGGGTGGCCAGCCCAGCAGCGCTCCATGCGATGCGGTCGCCGGCGTACTTGCGCATGATAAGACCCACGGACAGCGTGGCCAGGGACAGCCCGCTCTGGGCCGCCGCCAGGTTCTGGCGGTCCATGCCCGCGAGCATGATGACCAGGCCGGTGGCGAGGATGAGCACGCCGAGACGCAGCAGGCCCTTGTCATCCCTGAGCCTCGGCGGCTCGGGTATGTTGCGGACAGCCCGGACGATGTTGAGATTGGATATCCTGAAGGTTACGAGGTAGACCGTGACCAGGGTCAGTAGGAAACCGGCCAGGTAGGCGAGGACAAGGGACAGGGGAGCAAAGGTGAAGTACCTGCTTATCTGCCGTCCTCCCATATCGATTACTGCCGTGGCCGCGTGGATGAGGGCGTAGGCCAGCACCAGGCCGGCCATCGTGCCAATGATCGAGGCTATGGAGGCATAGATCCATCCCTCGTACGTGAACAGCTTCTGAAGGTGCCCCCGCTTCATGCCCATCGCACGGGCCGTCCCCATCTCTCCCTTCCTCTCCTCTCCCAGCATCGTGAAGATGTTGATGATGAGGGCTATGCCCGCGATGATCGAGAACGAACCG
>MVPZ01000047.1 GCA_002067045.1 Methanomassiliicoccales archaeon PtaB.Bin134
AGACCAGGGACGGGTCCTCATGCAGCCGGGCCCGGGTATAGATGGCGCACAGGTCCCTGAGGGGCTCTTCCGAGGACAAGAGACCCTGGTCTGCGGCCATGGCGTCCGGCTCTGTGGCGATGACGGCGTGCACATCATCCGTCAACAGCTCGGTCTGCTCCGATACGGCATCGAAGAGGACGGACCCGCCCTCCGCGGAGAGGTCGACCTCCTCTGCGGCCGACAAGGAGGCCATGACGGTCCCGTCCAGCTCGGGCTCGGAGGACCCCCAGCCCCCGCCACTTACATCGTCATCGAGGGCCATGGCGGCAGGCGAGTCGGACGCCCCGGCCATGTCCTCCACTGCCAGTGAGGCTACCAGAACCTCCAGGGGCCTCATCTCCTCATCGGCCTCCTTCTCTGCGTACGCGGCCTTGCTCCTCTCCGCCGCGGCCACGATCCTGTCCACCTCCCCATGGGGGTCGCTGAGCCAATCCTGGGACCATACGCGGTGAAGGGTCCATCCCAGGCCGGTGAGGACCTCCTGCCGGAGCCGGTCCCGGTTCCTGGTCCCTCCCGCCCGGCGGTAGGACGGGCCATCGGTGAGGATCCCCAGGAGATATCTTCCGGGATGCTCGTCATCGACTACGGCCAGGTCGACCTTGCCGGAGGACATGCCCACAGATCTCTCCACCTTCAGGCCGCGCTCCTCCAGGTGCGCGCGCACCTCGTCGGCGATGGGGTCCCGTGCCCGCATGCTGTTCCCCTTTTCCATCTCGTGCCCCGGCCACGCGGCGTACTCAAGGTAATCCCTCAGGATGTTCTTTCCTGAGGGATCCACCTCTATCTCCTCAGGCAGCAGCGAGGAGACCAGCTTGACGTGCCTCCTCGCCCGGGTTATGGCGACATTGAGGCGCCTCCTGCCCATCTCTCCGCTCAGCAGGCCCAGGCTCCGGAACATCCTGCCTGATCGGTCCCTGCAGTAGCCCATGGAGAATATGATAACGTCCCTCTCGTCGCCCTGGACGTCATCCAGGGTCTTGACGAAGAAAGCCTCGTCCCTGCTGTGGGAAAGAAGGGGCACCAGTGTATGATCCTGAGCGGTCCTGCGCTCCAGCTCCTCCACTATGGCCACCTGCTGAGGTTCCGTGAACGCAACCACTCCCAGGGAGTCGCGGGAGCCATGAACGAAATGCTCCAGGACCAGGTCGACAACCTTCCTGGCCTCCGCCTCGCTATGGTCGCACCGGCCCTCCTCCCCCTGCGCCCCCGGAACGTGGACGAAGGAGACGCCCAGGTCCTCCCGGTCAAGCGTTGCTGAGGGGTAGGTCATCAGCCGGCCTCCGTAGAATTTTTCGTTGGAGAACGCGAACAGGGATTCCTGCTGGGAACGGTAATGCCACAGGAGAGATCGCTGGGGCAGCGCCCCCGAACAAGCTTCCATGATGCTCTCCCGTTCCTCTGCCTTTGCTGCCTCGGCGCCTATGGCCAGGTCCATTGGGGGGAGCTGCATGCTGTCTCCCACGACAACCACCTGCTTGGCGCGGAGCATGGTGACGATCCCGTCCTCCACGCGGATCTGGGAGGCCTCGTCGAGGATGAGCAGGTCGAAGAGGGAGATGGCAGGGTCCAGAAGGGCGGTGACCGCCCTGGGGCTCATCATAAGGCAGGGCTTCACCGCAAGAACACGGTCCAGGGCCGAGGTGAACAACTCCCCCAGGGGCCCTCTATACCCATTAGCGGAGACCGTGCCCTTGAGTATGGAGTTCTGCTCCTGGCTCTGCTCCGAGATGTTCCTGAAGGCATCGCCACGGTGCCTTTCGAGCGCCCATCTGGCCTGCGAGGTCGCTACCTCCAGGCTCTGGCGGTCCAGTTCGGCAAAGCGGGCCGCGATGCGCTCATGGACCTCCCGGTCGAAGAGCCGCAGCCTGTCGTCACGGGCCAGCAGAAGGTCGTGCCACAGCGTGAGGTGCCTCTTGCGGACCCCATCCCAGGAGCCCTCGGGGGGGAGCTTCCCGGCCGAGGCTAGTACCAATAGGTCCCCCATGCCGCTCTCCTTTGCCTCCTTCTGGACACGCACTATCTCCGTCCACTCCTGGAAGGAGGTGGCATGGTCGAGGTGCATCTGGGCCCAGTCGTTCAGTTCCAGGAAGGGTACCTCGTTGACGCTCCTCCCGTTCATTAGGGAGCTAAGATCGAAGCGCTCCCTTACAGCCGAAATGGCCGTGGCCAGGCGCAGCGCGGCCTCGTCCAGGGCATCTATCCTGGTCTTGAGGCCCACCAGGGCCTCCGGCCCGGAGCACAGGAGGCGCGTCATGCCTGGGGTCTTCGGGACCCCGTACTTGGAGCGGTAGTCGCGCGTCCACATGATGGCCTCGACGGTCTTGGCCCAGTCCGTCCTGTCCCCTTGGAAGTGCTTTCCCAGACGCTCGGCGCACTCCCTCTCCTCCTTCTGGATCTGTGAGGTCAGGTCCTTGACCTCGACCAGTTCCTTGAGCTCGAAGCATGCCTGAGCATGCTTCAGCTTGCGGTTTCCCCGCTTGAGGCCCTCCAGGGCCTTCATGTCCTGGCGGTAGTCGTGGTCGAAAAGCCGGGTGGTAACCTTGTTGCCTTGGAGGACCCTCTCCTGCATTTCCTTGAGATCGAGGTCCAGGACCCCGTCGCGGTACATCTGTTTAACCCAGGTCATCCGTTCCAGGCGCGACCTGTACGATTCCTGGATGTCCTCCACTAGCTCCAGCAAGGGCGAGGGATCGTTGGTCAGCCAGCTCTCCTCAGGGTAGTGGGTGAGGTTAATCGCCCGGAGGTGGTCCGTAAGCTCGTTGGTTCCCTTGAGGTCCCTTGGGACGGGAAGGTCATAGTCGCCGCAAAGGGTAGCCAGGACCTCCTCGAGCCGGGTCCGGGAGAGCTTCAGGTCCGAGAGCCGGCGCATGATCTCCGACTGCGCGCTTAGCTGCCATTTCCCCACCTCGCAGTCCGCCCAGGGGTGCCTCTCGGTCGATGCCAGCAGGGAGGCGTGCTTCTCTATGTCCTTGACGAGAGGCTGCAGGGACTCCAGGTATCTGGCGCTCATCCTCTCCAGGCTGGGGAAGCCCAGGGGGACCTCGGCCGCAGACCTCAGCTCGGTGAGGCCGGAGAGCACCTCATAGAAGGACATCCCCAGTCCGTCCCGCACCTGGTGCAAAGCTTCCACATATCCGTCCAGCTGTTTGCGGCACCGCTCCATCTCATCACATGGAAAGGTCGCCGCGGAGGAGGCCGGGACGGGTGGCAGGCACCGGCTCAGCTCGTCGGCCACCTCGCGGACGTCCCTCTGGGGGTCGTACAGGTCAAGGCAATATCGGCCCAGCCCCCTCGTCTCCAGCCGCTTGCGCACCGCATCCAGGGCGGACCTTTTCTCTGAAACGAACAGGACCTTGCGACCCCGCGCGATCTGCTCGGTGATCATGTTCACGATGGTCTGGCTCTTTCCGGTGCCGGGCGGACCCTGCAGCACGAAGCTGGTCCCGGAAAGCATCAAGGAGACCGCCTCCTGCTGGCTGGAATCCGCGTCCAGGACACTGAATGTTTCCGCGTCGCCTACATCCACGGAACCAGAGCAATCCTCCGAAGCGCCCCGGCCCTGGGCGATGGCCCTTATCACGGGATGAGCGACCATCATGTCACGGCACTGCGCGAACTCCTCGTAGACGGCCATGTGCGGGATCTCGAACAGGCCCAGGTGTGCTGTCGCCGTCACCTCCCAGCCATTATCGGCAAGAAGGTCACGTAGCTCCTGGAGGTAGCCGTCCACGTCCACCATGCCCTTGGCCAGAGGTGGGAGGGCCAGCGACATCTCGGTGCACAGCTTGAACTCCAGAACGGGATTGAGGGCGGCCGCCCCGTCAGCCCACAGCTCGAAGTCCACCGAGGACGGTGGACGCGACATGCGGACCGGCAGCAGGAGAACGGGGGAGCGTGCCCTCCTGCCCTGTGTGCCGTCGCTCGACCACTCCAGGCTGCCCAAGGCCAGGAACAGGACGCTGACGCCCCTGGCGCCACGGGCCTCCTGGGCCTTGGAGAACATCGACATGAGCGAACGGGAGACCTTACCGTGGCCGTCAGAGGGGGCGAGGCGGAGGCATTCTGCCGACCGTGCGGTGCTGCCTTCCGAAGGTGCGGCGCGGACGATGAACGACCCGTTGCTGACCGCGAGCTCACGGTATATCTCCGCGGGAGAGGTGCCGATAAGGCACATGCAGGCGATGCACCCCTCACCCATGTCCACCAGCCTGTTCCTCAGAGTAGTGTCAATAAAATCATTCCGTAATCTGGATAAACGTTCGTCTACAACGTCCGCGCTCAGAGTGACCATCCCACCCAAGCGTCATGGGTTAATAACGGAAATATATTGCGCTGTCATTCCCACAGCCTTCCAGCGTTATAAAGGGAGAAGATTCCTGGCATCGATGTAGATAAACAGCAATTAAATATGCCCTCCCGCATTGCATTGTTCGTTCGGAATAGACCGAGCGCATTGGTGCGATTATGATTCGATTTGGCCCAGCGGGCATTCCACTCTCTTGCAAGGGCAGGACCCTCCGTGATGGCATCGAGGACGTCCACGGGCTAGGCCTCAACGCCATGGAGGTCCAGATGGTGAGGGTCAACGTCATCGAGCGTTTTCCCGACGAGGAAGAGGTCGGGCTCACCCCCATGGACGT
>MVPZ01000048.1 GCA_002067045.1 Methanomassiliicoccales archaeon PtaB.Bin134
GTCATATAATTCTCGATTCATTTTTTGAAATTAGTATTCACCCAGGTAGAATTAAATACGCTGGCCTTCTGCCTTCATATAAAAGGTGGGAGAGATAGTGGGGAAGAAGAGCGCGTCCCTCTGGATACTGCCAGTCCTTACTGCAGCCCTGCTGCTGGCGGTCCCTGCGTCAATTCCCACGGCGGGGGTTCCCGAGGTCGACGATCCTGCCTCTTCCGCTGTCCCATACGGTGTTGAGACCATCTTCTCAGAGGGTACAATCTTCAATTCTCATCATGATGTCCTTGACCTGCCCGATGGCATAAGGGACATGGCCTTGGGGGAGCTGGACGGAGATGGCATCACAGATGTTGCCGTCACCAATGCTACAACCATTCTCATTTACCACGGGCTCGGGGACGGCGTCCTCAGCTCCACCCCCGTGACCCTGACCCGGGGAGGTATGGACGACATCCGGAGCCTGGCCATCGGAGACCTGGACGGGGACGGCAAGGACGATGTTGCTGCTGCCTATACGGACATGAACGGGGACAACCCCAAGGTGACCCTGTTCTACCAGGTTTTTGGCTTCACCACGGCGCTGGACGTTGGCATCTATCCTGATCCCCAGCAGGTGGTCATAGGCCACTTCGAGGGGTCTGGCTACAACGACCTGGCGGTGGCCTGTCGGGGGGATCCCGACGAGAGCATTGACGCCACCATTTTCCTCATCCGTTGGCCCTTTACTCAGTCATATTATGAGGTCAAGATCAGCGTCCCCCAATTCGCCAATCTCACCTTCCTCGCGGCGGGATACGACGATCCGGACTCTCGCATCGACCTCGTCGCCGGGGAGTCGGGCGGGGACCGGGTCCTGGTCCTGACCCAGCCCGCCTCCTTCTCCTCAGCCTGGAGCTCAAGGACGGTGGAGATCGGCGGATCGCTGACGGAAGTTCAGATGGTGAACTATACTGGCACCGGTCCCAGGGACCTCGCGGTCATAAATTCTGGCGAGGACCGGGTGGAGATCCGAGCTAACGCTGGTACGGGGATACCCGCCTCAGCCACAGCCATCGTCGACCAGGTGGGGGATGCCGTCGCCATGTCCTTTGGACACCTCTCCGGCTCGAGCCTCCCCGACCTCATGCTGCTATCGCGGGACGATACCTGCCGCATGTACACCAACGAGGGGGGGGCGGTGGACGCTGACCTTGACCATCGTTTCCCTATAGACGAGAGCCCCCTGGAAATGCTCGCGCTCGATCACGGCTCCAGTGTCGCCGGGGTCTACGTCCTGTCGAACGGAGGGGCGGGAGACTCGCCCTCCATTATCTTCTACCCATACGTCAACGGCACCATTGGTAACGCTGATGTGAACATCATCCATGATGGTGGACGGCTCACCGAGGTATGCGCCGGCAACCTCTCCTTCGATGCCGTGGTGGCCATCGTGGAGGGCCAGCAACTGGTCGTCATCTCTGATCGTGTCGGAAATATACTGGCCACCCTTCCCACGCAGGCAGGTCCATGCGGGCTCCGCATCGGCGACCTGGACGGTGACGGCACCGGCGACCTGGCGATCCTTAATGGGGAGGCAGGCACCGTCAGCGTGTTCAGAGGTGGTAGCGACATAATGACAAAAACAGCCCCTGACGCCATCATCGCACTGGGCCTGACATTTTCCCGGTCCATCTGCGGAGGGTTCGTTGGGGCGCTTGGCGAGGGCGTACTGGTAGTGGGCGGCAGCGACGGTCTGGAGATCATCTACCATCCCCTGTCCACGCCCGTTCTGGAAAGGATCGGTGCGAGCGCGGCGGGCAACCGTACCGCTGTGTCCATTGGTAAGCTCTCATCCACATACGCTGGAGGAGGGATCGCGGCCCTCAACGAGGACACCGGACGCATTGAGATATATCTTGTGAAGGGGTCCCCCTCCATCGGGGACTGCTACCCTGATACCCCCAATGCCTGGCTCAACATGGTGGGCCGCGCGCCCACCTCCATGACCGTGGGGGATTTCAACGGCGATGGACGTGACGATGTGGCGGCGGGATCGGCCCTGGGGCAGGTGAGGGTGTTCCTGAACAGCGCCCTGGGGTTCTACAGCGACACCCCGGCCTCCAGCACTGCGCTGCTCACAGGAGCTGTTTCAAATCTGAGCTCCGCTGACCTCAACGACGACGGTCTGGACGACATCTCCGTAGGATACTCGACCATCTCCCAGGTGGGACTCCTCCTAAGCACCGGCAACTCTTTCTCCAACAACATCAACCTCTCCGCCGGAGGGACGGCGGCAGGCATCTTCGCCGGGGACATTAACGGAGACCTGCGGGACGACCTGCTGGCGTCCTCTTCTTCGACCGGGGCGCTGAGCCTATGGTTCCAGAGGAACCTGTCCCCATCGCCCCAAGCGTGGTTCTCCGACCTCACCCCCGTCGAGGGGACCTCCATGGCCTTCGATGCCGGCAACAGCACCGATTCCTTCTCCGACAGGTCCTCGCTGACGTACCTCTGGGACTTCGGTGACGGTGACACCTCCGTGGCCGTCAGCGGGCATCATGCCTACGGCGCCAACGGCTCCTACGACGGCTACCTGGAGGTAACTGACAGGGCAGGGATGAAGGGGCGGGTGGAGTTTCACGTCGTGGTCGAGGATTCCGGACCCATGGCGGACGTGTACCTGTCCTCCACGAACGTCCATGAGGGAGGGCTCATCGGCTTCTTCGACGACTCTTCATCCTTCCCCGACAGAATAACGACGTATCTATGGGACTTCGGAGACTCCAGCCCGGCGGTGACCACGCGTGATGCGGAGCACCGCTACCTGACCAAGGGCACGTATGTGGTCACTCATACGGTTTGGGACGAGGACGGCGATGTCAGCACGACAAACGTTACCGTGGTGGTCCAGGACCTGCCACCGGCGGCCTCGTTCAGCTCGCCCAGGTACACGTTCTCCGAAGGCGAGCCCGTCCTCTTCACAGACGCCTCCTACGCCTACGACGGCATCGCCTCCTGGTCGTGGGACCTCGGGGACGGACGGGTGCTTACATCTCAGAACATCACCTTATCGTACCCCGGTCCGGGACAGTTCATCGTAACGCTGACCATCACCGACCGGGAGGGGTTGACGGCCTCGTTCAATCGCACCATCACCGTACTGGGGACCGATCCCGGGGCGGGCGAGCTGGTCACCGTGGGGGGAGGCGTTAGCTTCCCCATGGACGAGCCCATCACCTTCCGGATCTCCGCTTGGCAGTCCTACCTGCCCATCGTCAGGTACGCTTGGGACCTTGACCACGATCCCTCATCTGGGTTCAACGAGACCCCGGGCATCTCGGTCAACCAGACCACCTGTTCCTTCACGGCGCCTGGAGAGTACCGGGTGTGCGTGCGCGTATACGATGCCAACTCGTACACCGAGCGCTTCCTGACAGTGGCCATCAACAACGTCCCACCGACCGCCATGTTCGTCAGCCAGATCTCAGGTGCAGGACATGTGTCGTTCGACGGGAGCGGCAGCCTGGACTCGCCCACCGACATCTCTTGCCTGGAGTACCGCTGGAACTTCGGCGACGGCAGCGGCTGGACCTCCTGGGCGAATGTCAGCGATGCGCAGCACCAGTATTCGTCGGATGGCATATACCAGACCTCTCTGGAGGTGCGGGACCATTGGGGTGAGGTGGACTCAGTAACTGGTAATGTTGTCGTGGACACCAGCGCGCCCTCCATCGACCTGGCCGATGCCGCAGTGCTGACAGAGGCCTATGCCGGCGAGGAGACTGTGGTCCGGGTACAGGTCACCGATGTATCAGACATCGAACGGGTTCTCCTGGTCTATGAGTGCGGGGACGTCAACGGAACGCTGGTGATGAGCAGGATCGCCGGGACCGACACCTACGTGGCCACCATCCCTGCCCTGCCCCGGACCGGCACTCTGAGCTATCATGTGGAGGCCGAGGACGTGGGCGGCCATTCTTCCCTGTCCGCGACCATGAACGTGAGGGTGGTGGACAGGCCGGACAGCTCCTGGATGCTGGTGTTGGGAGCGGGGGCGGCGGTCATCGCGGCCCTCCTCCTCATATACTACCGGAGGACCACCATGGTGGTCGATGAGGTTTTCATGATCTACCGTGACGGAAACCTCATGGCCCACCAGACCAGGAGGCTGAAGCCGGGAATGGACGATCAGATCATGGGGAGCATGCTGGTTGCCATCCAGGACTTCGTGCGGGACTCCTTCAAGGAGGAGGCCTCCACTGGACTGAACCGTATGGACTTCGGGGAGAGGAAGGTCCTGGTGGAGAAGGGGGAAAACATCTACCTGGCGGTGGTGCTCCACGGCAAGCGCGAGGGAAGGGTGCCTCACATCATGAGGGAGGCCATCGCCCATGCCGAGGAGCGGTTCTCCGAGACCCTCGGCGATTGGGACGGGGACATGGACAAGGTGAGGGGCATCAATGAGGAGGCCAGCAGGCTCCTGCAGGGAAGCGTCCTGGACCTCGCTCCTATAGAGAAGGAGCAAGGCCAGTAGGGTCGCCATTAAACTTCCAAGTGGCAGGTCCTTCGCTCGTGAACGGGTGCCCCCAGGGTGTGATGCTCTCCCACCTCCGCCCTTGCCCCTGCTGACAACATTAATATGCGACCTCCCTGTTGAACTCTCATGCTGAGCCTGGAAAGCCTGGGCATAGTGCTGGCGTTATGCGCAGTGCTGTCGGTCCTCTCCTACTGGTTCGGCCTTCTGACCTTGAGCGGCTCCATAGCTTCCTTCCTG
>MVPZ01000049.1 GCA_002067045.1 Methanomassiliicoccales archaeon PtaB.Bin134
CACAGCGCGAACACCAGTGTGTGGTCGAACGAGTATCGGCTCATGACCCTGGCCAGCTCCAGGACGATGGCCACGCCCCCGCCGTTGTCCGTGGCCCCCGGGGCGAACCCTAGGTCATCGGAGCTCTCGCTGTCGTAGTGCGCCCCCATGATGAGCAGCTTGCTCGATGTTCTATCCGCACCCGGCAGGGTGGCGATGACGTTGCGGTGCTCCCCTCCATGGTACCCCACCTGCAGCCCCGGGATGCCGCTCATCCTTCCGAAGAGGTACTCGGAGGCCAGCTCGTTGCCTTGGTAGCCATAATATCGGGAGGTGAAGTTCTGCAGGTCGCAGATGGTGCTGTAGATCCCATCCCCATCGATCCTCTGGACCATGTCGGCGATCAGGGGATCGTGCTCCGGCCGTTCACAGTCCTGGGTCACGAGCACGGCGGCGGAGCCGGCGGCGAGGAGGGCGACGACCATGCCTATGGCGGTGTACTTCGTTCTCATGGGCGTCACGACGATGCTCTGTGGTGTTAATATCCCTTGCCTGATCCCCATCACCCTCGGCTCGACTTCCACGGCGAGGATGGATGGTGCTAGCCGGACCGCCACCACCGCGCAAGGTACGCGAACATGCTCATGAAGCTGAGGATGAACATGGCCATGCCCAGGGTGACCGCGTTGATGTAGGAGATATCGCCGAGCAGGGGGGTGTGGAGATCGCAGGCGCAGCCCCCGGACATGATCCACGCCACGATGGCGCACCACGACAGGAGGCTGAGCAGCCACACCCCGAGAACGGCACGGCCCAGCAGCCCTGATCCCTCGACGGCATCGGCGCTCAACGGCAGGCCTCCGCAAGCAGAAAGCCCTCGACGACGGTCATGGCAACGGCCCCTCCGGTCCGGAGGCGGACGCTCCCTCTTCCCGCGATCCCCATATGACAAAGTATATGGTGACGCACGCTGCGCACAGGGCGAGGCTCAGGACGGCCACGACCAGGAACGTGAGCTGCGGGACCTCGAAGAAGAAGGGATCGTCCAGGCCCGCCCAGTTGCTTGTCAGAGTGACCCTGGCCACCACGTACAGCAGCAGGAGCGCGGAGTGGAACCCCGTGGCCATCACCAGCGCCCTAAGGGTACGGTTCACCATTTCAACCGCCCCCGCGGCACGCGGTCCGGTCCGAGGACATGGGAGAGATCGAGCGAGCGGGCACAGCAGCGAGAACAGTCCACACGCCCTCCAGGCCTTTTTACGCCGCGAGGCCCCATCATGAACGCAGGTCCGGTCACATGGTCACCTCAGGGAGAGTCATGGGGCCGGGGGATGGAGTTGCACCATCGAACATGGACTTGCGGTCCACTCCATTAATGCTCTGGCACCCCGGCATATCGTCCGGAACGAGGCGTGTCCGCGGCCGCGCCAAGGACCCCTTCCCACCGAACGGACGCTAATATAGGGGGAACCACTAATTAATATTTTCTATGTATTATTTAAAATTGGAACGCTGGACTAGATCGCTGGTGCCACGGACGCCCTAACGGCCGGGGCGCAGACGGCTCCTCATGAAGAAGGTGTCCACCGCCGTGAACCCCTTCATGTGGCTGAAGGTGTGCACGCGCGTGGTGTTCTCGAAGTGCCCCGGCTCGATGCGGTTGCTCAGCGACTCCCGGTAGCTCCTCTCGCTCAGCTCCACCACCCGGTTGATGTTGACCGCGTACCCGTAGCAGACGGAGCAGTCCTGGGACGGGCGGTACAGGAAGCCGCCGCGCTCGCAGAACGGTCCCGCCGGCCGGGCGGTGCGCACGTCCGTGACCACAGGGTTGAGGGGGTGGGGCGTCCACTCTTCGGACAGCAGGTCCCGGGAGTGGAAGATGAACAGCTCGTCGTCAACTGGCGCACCAGGGTTCTCCATGATGTTGGTGAACATCCACCACCGCCCGTCCCGCCTGATCAGGGTGGTGTCGTGAGCGTGCACGTTCTTCATGAGGTCCATGACATGCTCCCACCTGTAGGGGAACTCCACCGCCTCGTACAGCTCGATGGTGCGCGCTCCCGAGGACTCCGGGACCATGTAGTGCCTGCCGTCGTGCTGGAAGACGAAGGGGTAGGAGAGGTGGTAGGGCCGCTGCAGCACCGGGACCGGGGCCTGGTATCTCCCTTCGGCATCCACCTTGATAACCGAGATGTGGCCGAGGTTCCTGCTCCTGGGCAGCGCGAGCTCCTCTATGAATATGTAGAAGTCGTCGTCCTGCCGGGTGACGATGGGGTCCGCCCACCACAGGTGCTTCGGAGGTATCAGGGTGGTGAAACCATCGAAGGACTCCGGGATGCCATCGCCGAGCCGGTAGCGGACCGCTATCTGCTCCTCAGAGGTGATGGAGGACGCGATGTTCCGGGCGTTCATCGAGGCCAGGCGCGCGACGTATCGCAGGATGTCCCGGTTCCCCGGCGCGGGCCGGGAGGGGGCCGCCTCACCGACCAGGGGGACGCGTTCCTCGGATGCGATCGCCGCCTCCCCCCGTTGGTACAGGGCCTCCACCATCCGCGGCAGGAACGAGATGCCTTTATGGTAGACCTGCTCCCGGTTCCTCTTCTCCGACCAGGTTATGGTGTGCGAGAAGGATCGGTATACCACCGTCGCCACGCCGTCCTTGACCCTAATGACGTGGGAGCCGGTGACGGGGACGCGGTCGACAGCCTCCCAGAATCCAGCGTACCTGCCGTCATAGCACCTGCCGTCGCAGGGATGGAACGACAGCGTCCCGTACCGGGAGCACTCCGACAGGTCCCTGATGGGGGTAACCCCGCCGATGTCGAGGATGACATCGAGGTCCTGGCCCTTTATGGCGGACATGTCTCCCTCGGCGAGGGACCGCGGGGCACCCTCCCTGCGGCCCAGGCGCATCCTGCTGACCCTCTCCAGGCCCGGGGGGATGCCCACATCGAGAGTGGGGTCCTGGCCGTTCCCGTGCCTTGCCCGGTCGTACCAGGCGTGGACGCGGTAGAGGGGGGAGCCGCGGGAGGAACTTCTCTCACGGTCCGGCGGCCCATGGTCCAGGATCAGCAGGGCGATATCAGCGTGCTCCGACGCCCGTATCCTCTCGACGGCCATAGAGGCCCAGTAGGGAACGACGTCGCGCTCCAGAAGCAGCCCTATTCTCAACCTGGACCCGATCTTTATCCCACCAGCGTGCTGATAGATATAAATCGTGATATTAAATCCAAATGGTCGGAATTCTTTATCATTGATAGCGACCATATATTTAATTCAAGAAATGCGCCCCCCGTTCTATAACGAGCATGTCACGAGGAAGGAACATACATCCAGGTGAACAAGGTACCCTCAATATCAGCGCCTTCAGATACACATCCCGGTGATTATTGCTAACCGGCATTGTCATGGAAAGTATAGTAGTGGGCAGCGCGATACCGCGGTGGAGCAAGGCGGGAAAGGTTGGAGGATGCCGTCCTACAGTTCAGGTATAAGGTTGTATGAGAGGATGCCGCCTGCGGTGAGGAGGACCGTCGGGATGGCCCTGAGGCCGGTCCCCCGGAGGGTGCTCCTGGGCAGAGGCTTCCGGGACAAGCTCCGGTTCCTCATGGGGTCCGACAGATGGTCCCTGGAGGAGCTGGAGGCGTTCCAGCTGAAGCGGCTGAAGGCGCTGGTGGAGCACGCCTACAGGAACGTCCCCTACTACCGCGAGCTGCTCGTCAGGGAAGGGGTCCACCCCTCGGACATGACCTCCCTCTCATCGCTTAAGCGCATACCCCACCTGGACCGGGAGACCGTCGCGAGAAGGTATGCCGATCTGAAGTCCTCCGATGCTGCCGAGCACCTGCCGGGGGAGGCCTCCACCTCCGGGACCAGCGGCAGGCCCCTCCGGTTCCTCCTGGACCAGCAGAACCGGGAGATGGAGTACGCCTCGGTGTGGAGGAGCTACGCGTGGGGAGGGCTCGAGGGTTTGAACGCCCGCATGGCCAGCTTTCGGGGGGACTTCGTGGAGGACCAGGAAGGGCCTCTCTGGCGCTGGGACCCTAAGCTGGGGGAGCTGTCCTTCAACACCTACAGGATGGACCAGGGGAGCATCGGGAGGATGCTCGACAGGCTGAACCGCTACCGTCCGCAGGGGATCCGGGGCTACCCTCACTGCCTCTACCTCTTCAGCATGGCCATGGAGCGGTCGGGAAGGAGCCTGGAGTTCACCCCTGACCTGGTGCACACATCCTCGGAGCAGCTGCCCCAGTTCATGAGGGACACCATCGAGAGGGCCTTCGGGACCAAGGTGGTGGACTGGTACGCCCAGTCGGAGTACGTGGTCTCCATCGGCCAGTGTCGGGAGGGCCGGTACCACCAGGTGATGGAGTCGGGCATAATGAGGGTGGAGGAGGACGCCTGGGGGCAGGAGAGCATCATCGGCACCGGTCTGTGGAACTACTCCATGCCGTTCATCAACTACGAGACCGGGGACGTGGCGGCGCTGGACGATGCGGAGTGCCCCTGTGGACGGCACCACCTGGCCGTGAGGGCGATAGAGGGGCGGTCGACCGACTTCGTCGTCGCCAGGGGCAGGACCATCTCCGGGGTGGCGGTGGAAAACCACTACGACAAGAACATACTCCCCCGTCTCAAGGGCGTTCCCGACTTCTTCAGGCTGGTCCAGGAGAGCAGGGATGCATACACCATCGAGCTGTTCCGCAAGGAGGGGATGGCCGAGGAGGACACCGCTCTGATCAGCACCGGCTTCAGCGCGATGCTGGGAGGGGACGCCGATGTGAAGGTGAGGTTCCTGGACGCCTTCCCCGGGCAGAGGAAATGGAAGCTCGTGGAGTCCAGGCTGGCCCCGGGCACCGTGGCCCAGCTCCTGGACG
>MVPZ01000050.1 GCA_002067045.1 Methanomassiliicoccales archaeon PtaB.Bin134
TGGTCCGAATGTCCTCCGCGACCGAGGTCGCCCCCTTGACATCCACATCGGCAATGGTCACCTGCGCTCCCAGCGAGGACAGGGCCTTGGATATCCTCGCACCTAAGCCTGACGCTCCGCCAGTGATGAGGGCGGTCCGTCCATCAATCGTGGGAACGCTACTGACGCTCCATCCATCTGTTGTCGGAGGCACTTTTTACGGATGTTCCACCAAGCAGATATGCTTTGTTGGAGTGTGTTCCACTCACTCATCCTCTGGATCACGGTTTGCCTGGGCTCGGCGCTCCGTAAAGGGATTGGAGCAGCAGCGTGTGAGGTCCAATAGCGGGTCCTGTTGATGAACTCCTACAAATGGCCGGTCATGAAGATCGAGGGCTTTACCGCACTTTCGCCGTCTCCCCTTCTTGCGGGACCGTCAGTGTTGACAACATCTGTTTTGGGTGCTCCGATGCCTCCATTCCACCTCGTCCGTCCGTTGCCTTTTTCCCTGGTGGGTTCCCATACATAAGGCGTATGCTCGTCCGAGGAAAGCCCGATTGGTTGAAGGTGAAGGCTCCCACTGGGGAGCGCTTCGCCGAGGTGCGGGAGCTCACAAAGAGGATGGACCTTATGACCATCTGCGACTCTTCCCATTGCCCCAACATCTCTGACTGCTGGTCCCGCGGGCACGTGACCTTCCTCATCCTGGGACGGAGGTGCACCCGCAGGTGCGCGTTCTGTGCCGTGGAGCAAGGTCCCCCGGAGCCACCTGACGCCGAGGAGCCGGAACGGATCGCCGACGCGGTCTCTGAGCTGGCGCTGAGGAACGTGGTCATCACCTCCGTCACGAGGGACGACCTCCCAGACCAGGGGGCGGGACAGTACCGTGCGGTGGTGGAAGCCGTCCGAGCGACCAGCCCCGAAGCAAGGATAGAGCTGCTCATCCCGGACATGGGCTCTTCTAGCCAGGATATCGGGACCATAATTGAGGCGGGACCGGACGTAATGGGGCACAACATCGAGACAGTGAGGCGGCTGCAGACGGTCCGGGACCGCCGCTCCTCCTATGATGTCTCGCTTGAGACCCTGAGGACGATCAAGAGGCTGGACCCCTCCATGATGACCAAGAGCTCCCTCATGCTTGGCCTGGGGGAGGCCTACCAGGAGGTGGTCGAAGCCCTGTGGGACCTGCGGGCGGCGGGAACCGACCTGGTCGCCATCGGACAGTACCTCCGTCCGAGGAACGGCCGGCTTGAGGTCCAGGAGTATGTGCCCCCGGAGACGTTCCGGAGGCTGGCCGAGGAGGCAAAGGACATGGGCTTTCTCCGAGTGGCCTCCGCCCCTCTAATAAGGAGTTCCTACTACGCCGATGAAGGTGCTTCCAAGGAGACCGACTCATGCTGATGGACGACTACGACCCTCTCAATAGAAGAATGCTGCAGGTGCTCGACCAGGACGGAAAGGTGGTAAGCCCGTCCCTGGAACCCGATCTCGATCCCGATATCCTCATGAAGGCCTACCGCACCATGGTGCTGGCCAGGCAGATCGATGACAAGGCGGTCATCCTGCAGCGCCAGGGCAGGCTGGGAGCATATCCACCGAACAGGGGGCAGGAGGCCGCTTCCCTCGGCCCCGCCATGGCCATCGGGAAGGACGACTGGCTCGTCTGGGCCTTCCGGGAGCTGGCAGGGCTCCTGTGGAAGGGGCTGGACCCGCTGAGGCTCTACCTCTACTGGATGGGGAACGAGGAGGGTAGCCACTATCCACCGGATCTGAAGGTCCTTCCAGCAGTTATCCCTGTAGGCTCCCAGCTGCCCATCGCCGTGGGAATGGCCTATGCGTCTAAGATCAGGAGGGAGGGGACGGTGACCCTGAGCTACTGCGGCGACGGAGCCACCTCCACCGGTGACTTCCACGAGGCCCTCAACTCGGCAGGGACGTTCCGCACGCCCAACGTGTTCGTCATTCAAAACAACCAATGGGCCATATCCATGCCCCGCCACCGCCAGACCGCGGCCCCTACCCTGGCCCAGAAGGCCTTGGCGTACGGCTTCCCGGGCATCCTGGTGGATGGAAACGACGTCCTGGCGATGTACATAGCCGCCCGGGAGGCGGTGGCCCGCGCCCGCAGGGGAGAGGGTCCGACGCTGATCGAGGCGTACACTTACCGCATGGGGAACCACACCACGTCGGATGACGCCAAGAGGTACCGTCTCGAGGAGGAGCTGAAGGAGTGGGAGATGCGCGATCCCCTGGCCCGCCTCAAGGCCTACCTGATGAGCAGGGGCATGCTCGACGAGAGGCAGGAGGAGGCCATTCTGAACGAGGCCAAGGAGAGGACGGAGCGCATCGTCGTGGAGGCGGAGAGGTTCCCCCGGCCTACCGCCGAGGATGTCTTCAAGCACACCTACGCCCAGATGCCTCGAGCGCTGTCGGAGCAGCTGGAGCGCTCCCGCCAGCTCGAAGGAGGTGGGAGGTGATGGCCGTCCTGAACATGGTGTCCGCTCTCAACCAGGCCCTGAGCGGGGAGATGGAAAGGGATACCTCAGTGGTGGTCCTGGGCGAGGACGTGGGAAGGGACGGCGGGGTCTTCCGGGTGACCGAAGGCCTCCTCGACCGC
>MVPZ01000051.1 GCA_002067045.1 Methanomassiliicoccales archaeon PtaB.Bin134
AACCACAGGAAATAAATTGAGGTAAGAACATGAATGTGTCAACGAAAGAGTGGAAATATCTTCTCGAACAGGTCATAATAAAATAATATTAAGTTAATATTTAAATTCATTTGACAACAAGTTGGTAGTACCCATTCAGATAATCGATGTTATTGATTTGAGCCGTGCTACAATGTGTCAATGACAAAAATATCTACTATCTACTACCCCCGCACCATTCTTCTGCAATGTTCAATATCGAACCATTCGCGATCGCATCAATCCTTCTTGAGGTCCAGGTAGCAGGCGAAGGTCTGCATCCTCACGTCCGAGCACACCCGGATCCGCGATCCGTCGGCATCGATGACCTTGACCACCGAGCTGAGCCCGGAGGCCTCCGGGACCAGGTCATGAAGGCGGTTCTCAGCCCTTTCAAAGAACCCGGAATCGATCCGGCTTCCCTCCCTTCCCGGATGAACGGCGCAGTACAGCATGTCCAATTCCACCAGGTCGTTGAAGAAGTGCGTTCCCAGCGACGCCTCCGGTACCAAACCCTCATGCATGGCGACGATCTCGCACAGGATGGACACGTTGTTAATCTCGGAGAAGGACACCGGCACGCCCATCTCCGGGGAGGTGGTCGCCCACCGGCCCGGTCCGGCCACCAGGATGATCGGCCGGGGACCAAGGTCCTTCAGGTGGGTCAGCCTCCCTATCAGCCTGGCCACGGCGTAACGGTCTCCCATCCTCATGTTGCCGTAAGCCTCAGGAACGATGTAGATGATGCGGTCCACCTCCACCGCTCGGCTGCTTCCCACGACATGGCCCTTGGAGCCCAGAATCACGTTCTCTGGCGGTACGGCGCAGGGGTCCATGGCGCTGGGCATGCTCCCTTTGGCCTGGAAGGGCCGGCACTGCAGCAGGTTCACCTTGTAATCCTCCAGGCTGCGGAAGTTGGCGGTGAACTCGATGTCCACCGGATGGTCGTATGCCTCCTCCAGCGCCTTCATCATCTCGCTCATCCTTGGCACGAAGCCCCCTTTCGACAGCAGCTCATCGAAGGTCAGCATCCACGAGAAGCCGTCCCTCCCGGCCTCGCGGAGGCGCCTCTCCAGCTCCAGGTCTCTGCTGGTGAAGATGTTCATCGCAGGGCCCTTGAACTCACCGGCTATCTCCTCGAAGGGCACCGAGCGTAGCTGGTTGGCCTTCAGGTCGAGGACATCGCAGCGATGCTGGGAATACCGACCGATGTCGCCCGCGCTGCCCTCTGGCCTGCGCAGCGGCGCGTTCATGGCCACGATCCGCGTGTAATCGTCATCCACCCGGTCCACCGCCCTGGTCCCCAGCCCGAACACCAGGCGCATCATCCCCGCCTCGGGTTCGATCTCATCGCACCAGACGTAGGGGTTGAAGGAGACGCCCACGCCGGCCACGTGCGGAAAGAAGCGCTCCCCGTTGACCGAACCGGAGACCCTCTGCACCAGCACGGCCATCTGCTCATCCCTCTCCAGCAGGCCCCAGTGCGCTCGGTAGGTCAAGGCCTCCCTGTTCATGGTGCTGGTGTACACCCTGCGTATGGCGTCCAGGAAGTTCTCCAGCCGTTCCGCAGGGCTCCCCTGGTTGGCCAGGAAGACGCTCTCGTACTTCCCCGAGAACGCGTTCCCGTAGGCGTCCTCCAACAGACTGGACGAGCGGACGATTATGGGCGACTGGCCGAAATAGTCGAGCATCTTGGCGAACTGGTCCTCTACGTCCTTGGGGAACTTCCCGGAAAGCATCCTCTCCCGGGCGTCCTCCTCCATCACGAAGCCGGAGGCCGGATCGTTGAGCTTCCTGCGGATCCACCAGCATCGGTTCTGGATGAGGTAGGTGTAGTACACGTCGGAGCCGATGTAGAAGGAATCGTGCGGCTCCAGCCTCCTGGACCAATCCGGGTCCTGCATGCGGAGTATGGCCCTGGCCAGGAGCATCCCCACTGATTTTCCGCCGATCAGGCCGGTACCGATCATCCGTTTTCCGATGTCCACCAGGTCCGGGAAGTCCATGTAGCGCTCGATCAGCTGCATGAGCCGGGGGTCCCTGGTGACGGCCATGCGCACCAGCCGCTTGAACAGTATGTCGCAGGTCTGTTCGGTGACGCGCGCGCATTCCGTGCCCAGCATCTCCCGGGCATGGATGAAGCTCCTGGTCCAGATGTCCCGCTCGTGCATGGAGAAGTCCAGCCAGGGTTGCTGAACTCCCGCCAGTATCTCCGCGGTGGTGCAGCTGTTGAGCACCGGATGGAAATCCTCACCATGCCAGCGGTGCAGCATGTACATGGTGGGGGACCTCCGCCCTTCCACCTTCAGCGGGTGCACGTACACCTCTCCCTGGTGGGAATAGATGTCCATGACCACCTGCGAGGTACCATGTATGGCATCAATGGCGAAGGGCGAATGATGATTACGGATCAGGGCGAAGTAGGCCACCGTATCGTAATCGTATAGGTATGGGCAGGTGAGCATGAAGAAGTTGCCCAGCATGCGGTCGCTGTACCAGTCCACCGAGAGGTCGGAAAGGCAGTCGAAAACGTAGAAGGCACCCTTTCCCACGCTGTCGATGGTGTTCAGGATATCGGATATGAAACGCTCGAATCCAGCGTTGGGCTCGAGCTCGAAGACCTTGGCTCCGAACTCCTCCGGGACCACCGGCCTGTGGTCG
>MVPZ01000052.1 GCA_002067045.1 Methanomassiliicoccales archaeon PtaB.Bin134
TGCAATAAAAAATGATAATGTATTTAAATCTTCGTTCGATAATACTCCATGAGGTGAAGTTACCTTGACAACCTATGGAATAGAATTTGTGCCTGGCAACGTGAATGTCAAGCAGGTGGTCAATTTCTGCAAGCTCGCAGAGTCGAAGGACATTGACTACGCGTGGATCACCAACCACTACAACAACCGCCACTGCTACCCCACCCTTGCCATGATCGCCGCCGCCACCACCACCCTGAAGATGGGGCCGGGGATCATGAACTCGTTCACCGACACGCCCGCCGCAATGGCCTCGTTTGCGTGCACGCTGAACGAGATCTCGGACGGCCGTGCGGTGCTCGGCATCGGGCCCGGTGACCTGTCCACCCTCCCGAAGCTTGCCATCAAGCCCGAGAAACCGGTCGCACGGCTCGGAGAGGCGATCGCCCAGATCCGCAAGCTCTGTGCCGGAGAAGAGGTCAAGAAGTCGGGGATGCAGTTCTTCGACTACGACGGTGCCAAGCTCACGGGAGTAAACCTCCCTGGCAAGAAGGGCATCCCGATCTACGTCGGCGCGCAGGGGCCAAAAGTCCTCGAGCTTGCCGGGACTGTAGGAGACGGTGCACTGATCAACGCATCCAACCCGAAGGACTTCGCCGTGGCAATCCCGATCATCAAGGCAGCCTGCGACAAGGTTGGCAAGAAGGGCTTTGACGTCGGTGCCTACACTGCAATGTCCATCGACATGAACGAGAAGAAGGCCCGGAACGCTGCCAAGATCGTCGCTGCCTTCATCGCCGCAGGCTCCCCGCCCGAGCTCCTCCAGCGCCACGGTCTTGACGCCGCAAAGGTGGCAAACATCAAGGCCGCGCTCGCCAAGTTTGACTTCAAGACCGCCGGAGAAAACGTCGATGACAAGACCATCGATGCCTTCACCATCGCCGGAACCCCCGACACGGTCAAGCAGAAGTGCGAGGACCTGGCAAAGGCCGGTGTCACCCAGATCATCTTCGGGTCCCCA
The DNA here is from genome assembly GCA_002067045.1 of Methanomassiliicoccales archaeon PtaB.Bin134. Next base: position 1,001 of record MVPZ01000052.1, read on the forward strand.
CTCGGGCCTGACATGACCAACTCGATCCGCCTCCTCGGCAAGTACATTGTCTAGGCCTGGCGCATTCGAGCACCGGTAACACTCCCTTTTTTTCAGACTGGTCCGGGACCTTTCGTCCTGAGATACCCAGGAGACCAATGTTTCGCATCACCAGGGTCCGATCAGGGGACAGCTCGATCGAGTACCGCGAAGAGCACATATCAGGGCTCCGGTGCAGGATCGCTCCAGGGCGGCTCAACCGAAGGCTCGACGTGGCCTACACTCCGCCGGAACAGACCGCGCTTTGCCCGTTCTGCACCGGCCGGGTTGAGGAGACGACCCCCTGCTTTTCGGACGGGACCCGGATCGTACGGGGAGAGAGCGTCACGTTCCCGAACCTCTTTCCCTATGCAAAGTGGCACACGGTGACAGTCATCACCAGGGCTCATCACGTCGAAGCATTCACTCCCGGACAGGTAGGGGATGCGCTTATGGGGATGATGGAATCACTCGCCGGCCAGCCAGGGTTCCCGTCCATCAACTGGAACTATCTCTCCTCGGCAGGGGCTTCGATTGTCCATCCCCATCTCCAGGGGCTGGCGGACCCCGTACCCCCGCCACTGGTGGAACGGTACCTGCGGGGCGGCGCTTCCCACCTCAGCCGTCATGGGCGCAGTTACTGGGATGACCTCCTGAAAGAGGAGCGATCCGGCCCGCGGTTCCTCTTTGGCGACGAGGTCTGCTGGCTGGCCCAGGCGGTGCCGCTCGGCGAGCGGGAGGTGCGGGCCATCCTCCCGATATCGTCCCTGCCTGATTTCGAGCCGTATGTCGAGACATTCGTTGAGGGGCTCCTCTCGGTCCTCTCGATGTACCGGAGTCTTGGGACTCATGCATTCAACATGTCCCTCTTCTTTGACCGGCCGGGAGCACCCCGCGGGTTCTCTGCGTTCTGCTCTCTTATCTCGCGCATGAACCCGAACGCATCTTCCACGAGCGATTCTGCATTCATGGAACGCCTCCACCTGGAACCGGTCATTCTTACCCTTCCCGAGGAATTGGCCGCCTATTTTACAGAATCGAGGACCTAGAAAGGTATCGCCTTGAGGTAATCCGGGCGATTAAGTCGCGCACTTTCGCGAGGGTATAAAAAAAAGGAAGATGTTTACTCGGGCTTGCTGATCAGCTTGGTCTTTGAGACGATCACGCCGTCTTTCTTGTGGGGTTTGCGGATGACCCCGTCACATGCCTTCTCGAGTTCACGGGCCTCGTCGCAGAGCACCGCGGCGACCCTCATCATCTCATGGGCACTGGACACGATCGGGATGTACTTCTCCCACTCCTTGGTCATGAAGCAACCCTTGACGTTGACCATTGCCACCGACTGGGCGATCTCGTACGCGGCGCGTGCCTTCGCGAGCGCGTAGGGGTTGGTGAACTCTCCGTCGACTGCCTTGTCAGAGGTGACCACGAGCTTGGGGAGTGCCAGTTCGGCGCCCTTCTTGCCTGCCTTTACCTGGTTAATGACCTGGTCGAGGGCCATCTGCAGCTTGCGGAATGCTCCGGTGATGGAGAGCACCTTCACCAGGTTGCCGTTATAGTCTGCCATCTCGATGGGGTCCAGGAACTCCCTGCGGGCGCCGATCATCGCATCGCCCTTCATGATGATGTACCCGAACTTGCCGTCCTTGATCTCTGCCCACTCCTTCTTGGTGGTCACGTCGTCG
>MVPZ01000053.1 GCA_002067045.1 Methanomassiliicoccales archaeon PtaB.Bin134
CGACATTGAGCAGAGCCTCTAATAGGCAGGGGTTTAATAAACTTTCCCAGCCTCAGGAACGCTCCCGATAAGCCCTATGGACTACAGGGGCCTTCTGAAGTAGTCGGTTCCCCCAGTAGTAAGGAAACCGGCCGCCACCAGGCGTCTGAGGGCATCATCGGTCCTCTTCAGGTCCTCTTCCGACAGCCTTTCATGGCGGTAGAAGCGGGCCAACCTGTCGAGGAGCTCCCTCTTGGAGATCTGGGCATCGCCACCCATCACGTACAGCGCGGCCTCCCCAAGCTCCTCCGGGGCTACGCGGCCGAGCGTCACCGCTTCCGCCCCCCGGGGTCCCCTTACGGGGGGTCGGACCATGCCAATGGGCCAGATGAAGTCCCCCCTGGCCACGACCGACCTATCCGCGACCAATTCGTTCAGAGTGGCATCGAAGATGTCCCCGGGCACCTCCCCCAGGCCGGACCTTTCGAGAGCGCTCCTCAGGCCCGGACGGTCTATCGGCCCCTCCTTCCTGACCAGGTCCGCCATGGCCGTCCTCAGGAGCGACCGTCCCTCGGGGACGTTCTCCAAGACATCCCTTGATGCCTCTGCGTACACCGGTGCCTTCTTTATCATTGCCGCCCGGGAGGCGCTGATCCCGGCGATCTCTGCCCTGATCCTCTCCAGCTCCCGACCCCTGTTCTCCACCCAATCGCGGGACCACAGGTGGTGGATGTTCCAGCCCAGCCCCTTCAGCACCTTCTCCCGCAGCCGGTCACGGTCCCTCGCGGTCTTGCCGGAGCGATAGGAATCGCCGTCGCAGACTATGCCCAGCAGAAAAGACCCGGGCCTGGAGGGGTCTTCCACGGCGAGATCTATGCGGTAGCTGGAGCACCCCACGTGCTTCTGCACCCTCCATCCCTCACGGCTCAGGGCGTTGAGGACGTCATCCTCCAGCTCCGTGCCTAACGTGATCGCTGTCGTTCTCTCCGGGGAGGCAGGGAGCGCGGTCCCACTTCCTCCACTGGCCGCGTAGGCGAGGTAGTCCCTCAGCATCCTCGCCCCCTGGCTCATCGAGCCGTCCACGTCCTCAGGGCCTATGGACGCCACCAGCTTGATGTGCATCCTCGCCCGGGTTATGGCGACGTTGAGGCGCCTCTCCCCCCCTGCGGCGTTCAGGGGCCCGTAGTTCTGGTGCATCCTGCCCTGGGGGTCCCTGCCGTAGCCGACGGAGAAGATGATCACGTCCCTCTCGTCGCCCTGCACGCTCTCCAGGTTCTTCACGAAGAACTCCTCGTCCCCGTCCTCGGCGAAGTGGCTCTCGAACTCCGGCCTCTCTCGGCGGAGGTCGTCCAGGACATCGAGTATAGCCATCTGCTGGGCCTCGCTGAAGGCGATCACCCCCAGGGACCTTTCGGGGGTGCGGGAGAAGTGGTCGAGCACCAGCTCGGCCACCTTTCTTGCCTCCACGGGATTGGTACGGCTGCTGCCCCTCTCGTACACCCCATCAGGCACACGCACGTAGCTCACACCCCACTCCCCCGCCTCATGTCCTGCTGAGGGGAAGGTGTTCAGCAGGCCGTCGTACACGCGCTGGTTGGAGAAGGCGATGAGCGATTCATGCCGGCTGCGGTAGTGCCAGAGTAGCATATGCTGCTTGATGCTGAGGGCGGTGCACTCGTCGAGTATGCTCTCCAGGTCTTCTAGGTCCTCGTCCTCGACCTCCCCCGACTCGCTACGGAAGAAGGAGGTGGGGGGAAGCTGCTTGCTGTCCCCCACCACTATGATCTGGGCCCCCCTCATGATCGAGCCCACGGCATCCTCTGGCCTGACCTGCGAGGCCTCGTCGAAGACCACCAGGTCGAACCTGACCACCGCCGGATCGAGGAACTGGCTCACGGACAATGGGCTCATCAGGAGGCAGGGCTTCAGCCTCAGGATGATGTCAGGGCATTGCTGGAAAAGCTGGCGGACCTGCTTGAACCTCTTCTTCTTCGCCAGCTCCCTCTTGAGGACCGCCAGCTCGCTCCCCTTCTCCGCCTGTGCGCTCAAGGCCTTTTCGATCCCCGCGGCCAGCTTGGCCCTGAGCCTTGTCTGGGCGATCGCCATCTGCCTCTCGTCCAGCTCCCGGAAGCGGGCGATGGCCTCCTCATGTTCCTCCCCTCGGAAGTCGCGGAGGCGGGGGTCCATGGAGCAGACGTGCTCGAACCACAGCCGGTAAGAGCGCTTCTCGAACGCGGCCGCCATGTCCCCTCCTGGAAGCTCTCCTCTCCTTCCCATCCGGAACAGGTCGGCCAGGCCCTGTTCCCTACACGCCCTCTCCAGGGCGGCCGCCTCCAACCATTCCTTCATCGACGGCAGGTCCGCGAGATGACGCTCGGCGAACAGGATAAGCTCATCGAAGCTCCTGTCCTGCGCTCCCGTCGTGCCCTGGAGGTCGAACCAGCGCTGTATCTGGCCCAGGCAGCGGGACAGGGCCGCCACGGTGGCATCTCCTTCCTGGGCCACGGCCTCCAGCGTTCTCCCCGGTCCGGAGGGATCGCACAGGACCTGGACCAGCCGTGGCGGGAGCGGAGGTTCCGTTCCCCTGAGGTAATCAGCGGTCCAATATAGGCTGCTCCTCAGCTCGTTCCAGTCCGTGCTGGGCCCGCGGAACCGGGATCCGAGGTTGCCAGCGGCGGCGGCCTCCCGGGCCTGTAGCTCTCGGGACCGCTCCTCGTTGGATACCAGCCGGCGGAGGTCTGACACGATCTCCCTTTGATCGGGTCTGCGGCCGTCCCTTCGATATTGGAGTATGAGGGCTCTATCAGCTTTGTAGCGGGAGGAGAGGGAGTGGAGCATGCCCCGGTGCTCTGCCTCGAACCGGTACAGGAGGCCTCTGGCATCCAAGGTCCGGACCTCCTCGTGGTAGCGCTCTCTGACCCACCGTTCATCATCATCCTTCTGGCGGTAAGCCCTCTGCAGCAGCTCGCACTCCTGGACCAAGGAACCCGGTCTTCCCGGCACCAGCCAGGACCTCTCAGGATATGGGGTGGAGACGGTGCGGTGCAGCAGGGACAGCAGCCTTTGGACCTCGGCCAGGGAGCGGGGCGCCTCCATGCCCACGGCCGCGCTCGCCCTCAAGGCGACGTCCTGGACCCTCTGAGCGCTGTCCCTAAGCTCCCTCAGGGCCGACGCCAAGGTCACCTCGTCCCCGGCCTTCCAGCCGTCTGTGCGCAGGTCCCTCCAGGTATGAGCGTCCATCCTCTCGACCAGAGCACGCTGGGCCTGGACCTTCCTTACCAGACGCACACGTGCTTCGAGGTCCTCGAAGCGCATGGAGGCGGTGTCCGGGATGGATATGGGCAGGTCCGGCGCCTCGTGCAGCGTGGCCAATCTCGAGAGGACCTGGAAGGCAGAGCGGCCCAGGGGCTCGCGCACCAGGTGCAGCGCTTGAACGTACCCGTTGATCTCGTCGCGCACCCGCTCCAGCCTCCTGAGGTCGTCCATGTTCACCGGGGGTACGGGAGCGGGCATCATGCACCGACGAAGCTCCTCCATCACCGCGGTCTTGCTGGCCTTCTGGCTGTGGATCTCCAGGATGTAGTTGCCCAGCCCCTTGTCCTCCAGCCGCCCCTTGACCACCTCCAGGGCGGCCATCTTCTCGGACACGAACAGCACCCTCTTGTCCTGTGCCAGGGCCTCGGCGATGATGTTGCTGATGGTCTGGCTCTTTCCGGTGCCGGGCGGACCCTGGAGGACGAAGCTTATCCCCCGCTTGGACATCTCGATGGCCTCCTGCTGCGAGGAGTCGGCGTCGAGGATCTGGAAGGAATCAGCGGGGCGGACCATGGCATCCATGCGATCGGCCCTGGGATGGTCTGGAAGTGCCGGGAGCAGCGATGGATCACCGGCCAGCGCGTTGATGAACGGATGCTTGGCAAGCCTCTCGTGCTCCACCAGCAGCTCCTGGTACATGCTTAGCTTGGCGAAGGAGAAGAGGCCGAGATACACGCTGGCCTCTACCTTCCATCCCGGTGCGGCCGAGATGGACGCCCTCACGTCATCCAAGAACGCGTCAAAGGATATGAGCTCCTCCGGCCACTCCGGGAGCGTGAGCGAAAGATCGACCTTTAACTTGTAGGCGAGGTTGGGGTTTACGACGATGTCATCATCGGTGGCCCGGAGGCGGAAGGGGACTAGAGGTCCCTCTTTGATCAGCTCCACGGGCACCAGGACCAATGGCGACATAAGCTCCTGGGCCTTGTCCTTGGGATCGTACCACGTGACCATGCCCAAAGCCAGGAAAAGAATGTTCACGCCCTGCTCCTGGATGGACCCGCGGGCTCGCAGCCTCATCCTTTTCAGGGTGGTGTCCGTGCCTTTAGGGTCGTGAGACACCCACAGTCGGTCCGCGGCCAGGGAGAGCTTGTGCACGTCGCCCGAGCCCTCCTCCGCTGTAATCTCCATAATGGGGATCGTCCGACCTTTGACCACGAGGTCCTCGAAGAGCGCCGAGGCCTCCGGTGCCGTTATGCGCACCGCGGAGCGGGGCTTGAAGTTAAGGAGCCGGTTCCTGAGGCTCATGTCCAGGAGCTCCTCCCGCCATCTCTGGATCTTATGCTCCAGGGGGGATGCCGGCCGTTCGATCATGGAGTACTCCGGGAGAAGGCGTGGTCCTGAAGAAAAGAGTATGGACCGCTCGAGACCGTTTCAGCCCTCAGTTCCAGCTCCCCTCTCAAAGCCATCCAGGTCGTCCAGCCGGCCACCGGCGGTATCGCCCGCCCCTTTCCTCATCCTGCCCGGGGCGATGGTGGCCAGTATCTTCTCCACCCGCTTCTTGATGGCCGCGGTGGGCCGCTTGTAGCCCAGGAGGTCGGAGACGTCGTTCACCACTCTCTTCACCCTTATCTTTGGGGCCCTGGCGGTGATCATCTTCACCATGGCCTCGATCTCTGCATCACAGACGTGGTCGATATCGCGCCGGGGAGAGTAACAGCGGCGGGGGCGCAGCGTTCTGAGGTCCGCAGGCCACAGGAAGTCGCCC
>MVPZ01000054.1 GCA_002067045.1 Methanomassiliicoccales archaeon PtaB.Bin134
CATCGTGAACCCGGTGATACTCAGCGCCGCGGGCATGCCGCTGGGGCCGGCCATGGTGGCCACCATCGTCACCGCTGGGGTGGCCACCCTGCTCTGCGGGATCATCGCCAAACGACCGTTCGGCATGGCCCCCTACATGGGCGAGAACGCCTTCTTCGCCTACTCCGTGGTCATCGCCCTGGGCATCACCTGGAACGTGGCGCTGGGGGCGGTCTTCATCGCCGGCCTGCTGTTCCTGGCCTTCAGCCTTTCCGGGCTGAGGAGGAGGATGGCCAACGCCATACCCCCGTTCCTGTCCTCGGTGTGGGGGGCCTCCATCGGCCTGTTCCTGATGTTCATAGGCCTGGCCAACGCCGGCATCTCCGTCCCCGGTATCCCCGGGGCACCGGTGGACATCGGGATATTGACGTCCCCGGAGGTCATCGTGGTGGTCATCGGCATCGCGGTTACCCTGTTCCTTTACCTGAAGAAGGTGGTGGCCTCGGTGCTGGTGGGCACGGTGGTCACCCTGGCCCTGGGATTCCTGGTGGGCGCGTTGGGTTACGGGACCATGCTTCCCTCCTCGGTGCCCTCCCTCTTCGGGTCGCTCCCGGACTGGGGCGAGGTGTTCCTGCAGATGGACGTGGCCGGGGCGCTGAACCTCACCCTGCTGCCGATAATCCTGGTGCTCTTCCTGATGGACTTCATGGACACCACTGGGCCCATCCTGGGCCTGAGCGCCAAGGCCGGGTTCCTGGACAAGGAGGGCAGGCTGCCGGAGGACGACCGTTCCATTCAGGTGGACGCGGTGAGCACCGTGCTGTCCGCGGCCTTCGGCTCCAGCACCACCGGCACCTTCGTGGAGTCGGCCACGGGCATCGAGCAGGGCGGGCGCACCGGGAGGACGGCCATCGTGGCCGGGCTGCTGTTCCTGGCCATGCTCCCCCTGACCCCCTTCTTCTCCGGGATCCCGGTGGGCTTCCTGGGCCTGGCGGCCGCCCCGGCCCTGGTGGTGGTGGGCATAAGCATGACCTCCACCCTCAAGACCATAGATTTCGAGGACATGACCCAGGTGGTGCCGGCGGTGCTGACCATCGCCTTCATGCTCTTCACCTTCAACATCGGCTTTGGGATGTCCGTGGGGCTTATCGCCTATCCCCTGGTGATGCTGGTGGCCGGCAAGAGGGAGAAGCTGAACAAGGTGACCTGGGGGCTGTTCGCCCTGGGCCTGCTGCTGTTCATCGCCTATCCGTACTGAATGGCCATATTGATCACGTCGGACCGAGATTTATTCATTTGGGGCGTGTCTAATACCGATCCGGCCTTCCTACGTTTTTCCTCAAAGGAATCCCTGCTAAGGCATTTCCATATCAAAGGAGATCTAATGAGACGTTCGCTGTAAGGCGTTTCATCAAACGGCGTCATATCCCAGGAGTACTGTTGCATTATTATGTGCAGGCGCGATTCTTTTCTAAGGGAGTGGGTGATAGGGAAGAGTAACCTTGATGATGGTTATGCATGGCAGCATGGTCTGAAAACGATAGTATGATCCCGCTTTATACGATTGGTCAATGGTCTGCCTCGCCTAGACCAGTCTGTTGATTACAACCACGATCTTGACCTCGTTCTCGGTCGATGAAATCTCGTAGTCGTCGAATTCGTCCTGAATCTTCGATGCCAAATCCTTGACAAGCCTTTTCGCTTTGTATGCCCCGAATAAGACCAGCGTGTCAGGGACATCAGCCAAGAGACGTGCCTGAATCTGCCGGTGTCGGAAATCCATCTTATCTTCAGGTCCTATGAATACAATGTATTTCTCTATGTTATTCAACAGTTTTTCCACTTTTCGTGTCAGGTCCGCAGGTACGGAGGTGGTAGGGGTTTCGATACCGATGAAAATGCTAACTATCCCATTCTGGACAGCTTCCGCGATGTGAAGGCCATCGGCCCCAAATTTCCGGTGGATGGAATTTCTCAATTCTTGTGCATGAACAGGATCCTTTTCCAGGTCCCTCAGGGTCAAGCCCATGCTCGCCAATATTCGTAGTTCTTTATCCTTTAATATGTCGCCCAATATCTTCCATTCGGAACTTTTTCTCTGTTTCTTGACCAGGGAAACGGTATCAGGATCCTCAACAAACGCCAGTTCCTTGTTCCGATACCTTTTCACGATATCTCGGACCTTTTCCTCCCCCATTCCAATGTGCCTTTCGCTATGCCAGCGACCACATCTGTGTTAGAGGGGATATCTTCAGACATTGGATGTCCCTAGAGATTTTCCCCGTAATCCTCAAAATAGCTAGCGACGCTCAAGGGATTGTTGTCCAGGATGACCTCGCTTCCGTGAAGGATCATCATGTTATCCAGCTTTACTGGCTCATCAATATATGGATCGATGACCAATGCCCCGTTCTTATCGGAGATGTACACACCATCGGATGAGTATCCCATTTCCCTCAGGATGGCGATCTTGACATCCTTCGGGACGGTCCTCAATGAGAATAGCTCCATGTTTTACCTTACCTAGCATCTTTGCATTATTATGGAGGCTATTAATGCCTTTCATTACCATTAATTTTCTGGAATGCGGGGTACTGTCGCAAGCTACTAAGGTATGCCGCCCGACGCATGGTGATGTGCCGGAGGCCTCACCTCATCGCATCATCTTCGTCCTTGGCCGCCCGATGACCGTTCACTTCAGGTCCAACTCGCTGCGCGGTTCGGGATGCTCGAATATGCGGCAGGGAGGCTGCTCCACGTTCCCGGTCCTCAGCTTGGGGTCCAGGCGCTGCCCGGTGACCATGTGGTATACGTACTCTCCGATGTTGCAGGCGTGGTCGGCCACCCTCTCCATGTACCTGGCCACCAGGATGAGGTCGATGCCCACGGTGATCTTCCGGGGGTCCTCCATCATGTAGGTCAGTATCTCACGGAATATGGCGTCGTAGAGCGAGTCCACCGCGTCGTCCCTTTCGTGCAGCTGGGACGCCTTAACGGCATCCCTCTGCAGGAAGGCGTACACCGCGTCGTCCACGATCCCCACCACCAGGCAGGACATGGTGCGCAGGGACTCGAAGCGCTTGAAGGCCTTGCCCTCCTCGAAGTCGTCGATCAGTTCCGCGATGTCCATGGCGTAGCGCCCGAAGCGGTTCAGGTCCTCCACCATCTTCAGGCAGGCGGAGATCATGCGCAGGTCCCCGGCCACGGGCGAGTGGAGCGCTATGATGTCCAGGCAGTGCCGGTCGATCTGCTCGTTGAGCTCGTAGATGCGGCGGTCCAGCGCCCGCACCTCCTCCCGCAGGGAGAAATCCATGTCCGCGATCATCAGCACCGCCTTCTCGAAGGCGGTGCGGGAGGCGTTGGCCATCTCGGTGATCTCCTTCGAAAGCTCCTCCATCTCGTGGTTGAAGGTCGTCCGTGGCGTCATCAGCCCATCCTCCCGGTGATGTACTGCTCGGTCAGCTCCTCCTTGGGAAGCTCGAATATCTGCTTGGTCTCCCCCATCTCTATGAGGTCGCCCATGTAGAAGAAGGCTGTGCGGTCCGATATGCGCGCGGCCTGCTGCATGCTGTGCGTGACGATGACCACCGTGTAATCCTTCTTCAGGTCCACCAGCAGGTCCTCGATCTTGGCCGTGGCGATGGGGTCCAGCGCGGAGCACGGCTCATCGAACAGAATGATCTCCGGATCGATGGCCAGGGTCCGGGCGATGCACAGCCTCTGCTGCTGCCCGCCGGATAGGGACGTCCCGGACTTGTCCAGGCGGTCCTTGACCTCCTCCCAGAGCGCCGCGCGGCGCAGGGAGTGCTCCACGATCTCGTCCATCTCCTGCTTGGTGTGCTTGCGCCTGCGCATCTTTCCGTTCCTCTCCTCCAGCATCCCGTGAAGGCGGGGAGCGTAGGCCACGTTGTCGTAGATGCTCTTCGGGAACGGGTTCGGCTTCTGGAAGACCATGCCGATCCTCCGCCGCACGTCCACCACATCCACGTCGTCGCCGTTCACGTCCGAGCCGTCCACCATGACCTTTCCCTTGACGGAGCAGCCGGGTATCAGGTCGTTCATGCGGTTGATGCACCGGATGAAGGTGGACTTGCCGCAGCCGGAAGGGCCGATAACGGCGGTTATCCCGTTCATCTCGATGTCCATGGTCACCCCCTTCAGGGCGTGGTTCTTGTCGAAGAACACGTGCAGATCTTCAGTACGGATTGCAGTTGTCATATTCACCACTTGAATTTCTCGCGATATCTTTTCCTCATGACTATGGCCACCAGGTTCATGCCCAGCACCAGCAGCAGAAGCACCAGCGCGCTGGCGTACTGGATGGGGCGGGTGGCGATCAGGTCCGACGATTGCGTGGCCATGTAGTAGATGTGATAGGGCAGGGCCATGAAGCTGTCGAAGAAGCTGTCCGGCAGCCTGGACAGGGACATGGCCACCCCGGTCAGCATCAGCGGGGCGGTCTCCCCTGCGGCCCTGGAGACGGAGAGGATTATGCCCGTGAATATGCCCGGAAGCGCGTACGGGAGCACATGATGCCATATGGTCTGCCACTTGGTGGCCCCCAGGGCCAGGGAGGCCTCGCGCACTGATTTTGGCACAGCAGATATGGCCTCCTGGGAAGCCGATATCATAAGCGGCAGGGCCATGACGCTGTCAAAGACCGACGTGGGCAGGTAGGGAGTGAAAAAGACCGAGGCCGTGAACATGATGGCCGCCGTCTCGCCCGCCGCCCGCGACAGGCCCAGGATGGCCCCGGTGAGCATGCCCGGCATGGCCGCCGGGAGGACCACCAGCCGGATGGTCTGCCATTTGGTGGCCCCAAGGCCGAGCGAGGCCTCGCGATACGTCTGGGGCACGGACTTGAGGGCCTCCTCGGCCGTGCCGATGATCACCGGCAAGACCAGGATGCCCAGGGTCAGGATGCCGGCCAGGATGCTCACGCCCATGCTGAAAAAGGTCACGAAAAAGGCCAGGCCGAAAAGCCCGAAGACCACCGAGGGAACGCCCGCCAGATTGTTGATGCCCAGGCGGATGATGCGCACGGTACGGCCCGGGGTGGCGTATTCCTTGAGGTAGATGGCCGAGGCCACCCCCAGGGGAAAGGCCACGACCATGGTCCCCAGGCTGAGGATGATGGTGCCCAGGATGCACGGCCAGATGCCGCCGGCGGTCATGGAGTCCGTGGGGGCCTCGGTCAGAAAGGACCAGGTGATGGCCGGCAGGCCGTTTATGAGGACGAAGGCGCAGATGATCAGAAGCGCCGTGAGATTCACCAGGGACGAGGCCCCGAAAAGGCCCCACATGACGCGCTGGGTGGCGTTTCGGGCGTTCTTGTTCGCTCCGGCGGGTATGAACATGGCTGTCTGGCCTCCCTACAGCGTGGCCGCGCCGACCTGCTTGTGCTTCTCGGCGATGTAGTCGGCGATGATGTTGAAAAGCAGGGTGAAGAGAAACAGCACGATGCCGATGGCGAAAAGGGCGTAGTAGTGGTCGCCCCGGAAAGGGGCCTCGGCCATTTCGGCGGCGATGCTCGAGGGCATGGGCCGCACCGGCGAAAAAAGGGAGTTGGGGATCATGGCCGCGCCGCCGGCCACCATGAGCACCACCATGGTTTCGCCGATGGCCCGGGACATGCCCAGGATGATGGCCGTGCTTATGCCCGAAAGGGAGGCCGGAATGATCACCCGGGAGAT
>MVPZ01000055.1 GCA_002067045.1 Methanomassiliicoccales archaeon PtaB.Bin134
TCATAGGGCCCGTAGCTTAGTCCGGTGGAGCGTCAGGCTCATAGGAGTCCCTATGGGACCTGAGATACCCGATGGCCGTCGGTTCAAATCCGACCGGGCCCACTCAATCATTAGGACAAATTCACAGTATTTTTACCACAGTGAGTTGAATTTATTATCCGCTGGTGACAGTTAAGGTCGATGCTCCTCCCAATACTGATTTTGTTGATCGCCATCGTCGCTATCTACTTCGGTGCTCAATGGCTGGTCGAGGGCGCTTCGGAGCTGGCGGCCTACTTGGGCGTGCCCCCGCTGGTCATTGGGCTGACGATCGTCGCCTTTGGCACCTCCCTGCCCGAGCTCGTTCTGGGAGTGATGTCCGGGTTGGAGGGAGTGAGCTCTCTCTCGGTCGGCAACGTCATCGGTGCGAACATCTCCAATGCCACCTACATCATAGGGGCATGTGCCATCCTCACCCCCATTGTTGTCAGGTTCGAGCAGATAAGGAGAGAGGCCATCTTCATGCTGGTGGCATTGTTCGTCCTTTTCCTATTTGCCTATGATGGCGTCATCAATGCTCTCGATGGGATCATCATGATCGCCCTCTTTGTCCTCTACCTCACGCTGCTGGTGAGGTCTCTCTACTGCTGCCGGCCGTCACGAGCGGTGGTGGAGGAGTTCGAGGCCGCGAGGCCGGAGACGGAGCCTCCATTGAAAAGCCTGTCCTTCGTGCTGGTAGGTGCGGTCATGCTCATAGTGGCCACCGATGCGGCCGTCAGGTCAGCAACGGAGGTGGCCACTATACTGGGGATGAGCGAGTTCCTGATAGGCATAACCATCGTGACCTTTGGCACCACGACCCCTGAGTTCGCCACCAGCATGCTCGCGGCATACAAGAAGAGGCCGGATATCGCGGTCGGCAATACCCTGGGAACATTGGTGTTCAACTCCGTGTTCGTCCTGGGCATTGGCGCGGTGATAAGGCCCCTCACCATGACCGATAGCCAGATACTGCTCGGCATCCTGCCTTTGCTCCTGTCCGGTATATTGTTGGCGGGGATCGTGTACAGGCGGGAGGGGATCGGAAGATGGGAGGGCGTGGCATTGGTGGCCCTTTACATAGTGTACATGGCAGTTCTGCTGTCATACAGTTGAACGACCTGATTGTCCACGGCGAGGGCCGCTCCATGTAGGATGTTGTTCTTGGGCACGGGGGGAAGGGCAGATCGGCTGGATGGGCCTCGTGAGGGTGCGTACCTAGCCCTAAGTTGAGCATGTAAGGACCTACTGGAGCCTCTCCCTGAGCGTCCTGGCTATATCGACTTTTTTTGTCCAACGAATGGGCCAGATGGCCGAGGGCGTGGTGAACGCCCAGCCCACTAAAATCACGCTCAAGGCCGCAGCGATGGTCATGGCGACAGGGATGTAGAACACCGCCTCCTCCATCAGGCCCGCGAACACCTGGGCCAGGAGGTAGGCGAAGGGGACCGCCAGCAGTGACGAGACCAGGCCCAGGAGGGCGGCCTCCACCAGCAGGGACCTTACCGTGAAGGAGCGCGGCAGGCCGAGGGAGGATATCGCTGTGAACTCCAGGTCCCTTTCGGATGTCGAGATCACGACAGCTGAGGTCGCTACCGCGAGCGCGATCAGAAGGTTGAGCACAAAGAATCCGTAGAATAGGGAGATGGCGCTGGCCAGCAGGTCGTGTACAGAGCCCGCTGCATCCTCTTGTGGCTGGACCCCTGCAACCCAGGGATCGCTAGACACGGCAGAGACATAGCTGGACACCTGCTCACTGGACCTCAGGGACACGAACATGCCCTGGCAGACATCCTCCCCGATGACGGATGAGGCCTGGTTGTTGCTGGTGTAAACGGCGTTGGTCTGCAGGTCATCGACAACTCCTGTGATCATGAGATCGATGCTCCTACCGCCGAAGGCCAGGCTGATCATGCTGCCGGGACCGACCTCCAGCTCGTCGGCCAGCTTCTTGGCTATGACCGCACCGCTGAAGTCCAGGGACCCTTGGCGGACCTCGAAGGACCTTACGCTGGCCATTTCCGGAGAGGCGGTCATCACCACGCCTGTGGACCTTCCGTCCGAGGAAGCGAGACCGCTCAGCTTCGTGTAAGGCATGGCCTTCTCCACCTGCTCGTTGCTGAAGCGTTCCACCGCCTCGCTCTGGTCCCTGAGCGACGTGAACGATATGGACACATCCCAGAGGTAGGAGGAGGACTGCCCGTCGATGTACGAGGTTGAGGAATCGAGCAGGACCAGCCACGAACCAGCAGCGCCCACGGTGAGGCCGACCGCCATCATGACCGCCACCGAACGCTTGGGGTCGCGGAAGAGGTTTCGGATCCCAAGGGATGTCGACAGGGAGATGTTCGGACCCTTCCAGGCCCAGATGTGCGATCTCGGAACGTAGCTCAAGGCGGTCCGTATATCCTGCCGCAGCACCAACGCCACCGGGAGCAGGCTGGCGGCCAGCACCACGAGGGCGGTCATGAGCATGCTGATGAGGAAGGGGGTGGGACTGAAGGGCAGAACGACGGGTATCCCGCCCATCATCTGCAGCGCCATCGATGCCATCGCCACCGTGAACCCGTAGCCCAGCAAGATGCCCAGCGCTCCCCCC
>MVPZ01000056.1 GCA_002067045.1 Methanomassiliicoccales archaeon PtaB.Bin134
CGGAGACTCTGCCTCGGTGACCAGCTGTACGCCTATGCCGTTCTCGAACGGCCCGACGACCTGGTTGCCGGTTATGGACCAGCTTACATCAGCCATCAAGGTCGGACTGTCGGTGGGTATGTCGTAGTTGCCATCCAGGCTCACGTACTCAAAGACGTATATGCCGTACCAGGCAGGGTCGACCATGGCGTACATGGAGTGAACATTGTTCAGGACATTGTTCTCCACCGCCATGTCCACGGCCACATCCAGCACTCCGGTCTTCTCGCTGTAGGAATACTGGTACAGGGTTATCATCGCGTTCCTGCCGTCGGTCTGCGTGATCTGGTTGCCGCTGATGGAGATGCTTCCGGCCACGTGCACGTAGGCTTCGGTGAACAGGGTGCTAGGGTCTACCTCAGCTCCGTAGTTCACGTCTACATAGATTATGCCGTACTCCATGTCGCTTCCCAGATAGATGCTGGTGACCTCGTTGTTGTCCGCGGTGACCACGTAGTTGAGGGTGTGGTTGGCCACTGCGACCTCGTCATAGTAGGGCCAGTAGTCGCTGCCGAAATCCGCCCAATCGTACATCCCATACCACAGCCCATAGGTCACGTTGAACATCTGGTTGCTGTCCATGTGCACGGTCACATCCATGACCCAGTTGCCCACGGTGTCGTACATCCAGTAGTCCACATAGGCCCAGGCACCGCCCTTCAACCCATCGACCAGGTTGTCGATTATGGAGATGTACACCAGGGACTCCACGTCCAGGGCCTGGTGGCCCTCGGTGCCAATTTCCATATCAACGCCAATGCCCCATAGGTTCCAGGAGTCGGCATCCTCGGGCATGGCCCCGAATATCTGGTTGCCTTCCACTATCGCGCTGCTATCAGAGCTTACGGTTCCGAGGTCGGCGTAAACATCCGAGTATACCGATATGATATCTCCGTAGTAGTAGTCGCTACCACTCTCGTAACCCCAGATGTCCTCCAGGATGTTGTCGGTGATGGTGGCCGCTAAGGCGTAATCAGTGGTTCCGTTGTTCTTGTAGACATAGCTCTCCACGGATATGCCACCATAGCAGTTCACCGCCTGCATGAGGTGGTTCCCGGTGACGGTGACCATGTGGTCAACGGTCAGCGCGGTGGCCTCGTCGACAAAGTCGTAGACGGTCAGGCCGACATCGATCATCGGCGGGTGGTTGGTGTCGGTATAGTGGTTGAACGGATATTCGCCCTCATACCATATCTGCTCCATGACGTTGTTGACGAAGGTCTGCTCCACGTTGATGGTCCAGTCCACCAAGTCCTCGGACAGCAGGATCACGTTGTTCCCGAGCCCGTAGGAGTCGGTCATTACGTTGTCCTGGAAGTTGGCCATAACGTCAAGGGTGGCGTTGGTGGCCTCCTCGTCCGGATCGCTGAACACGATGACCGAGGTGTGCACGCCGTAGACGACCTTGTTGAACTGGTTGCCGGTCACCTCGAAGGAGTTGACCCCGCCTTCCCCGTTGAGGACCCAGGCGATTACCGCCGCGGTCCACAGGCGCTCGAAGGTGTTGTTCACCACGGACATGTCCATGGTACCGTCGAGGACGCTAAGCGCGACCACCGCGGCCGGACCGTAGTACCACTCGGTCGCGTGCAGGTAGCTGAAGTCGTTGTCCATGGCCGAGAACATCATGTCCCCGCTCTCGGTGGTGGCGAACACGCCACCGGCGAAGTAGCTGGTCACGGTGTTGTTGGTCAGGCTAAGGTCGACATCTCCGACCTGGGAGATCACCCTCATGCCCATACCCGGAGATATGGAGTTGGGGGTGAACAGGTAGCTGGTATAGTCCGCTTCCCAGGCCGTCCAGCCGAACACGCGGTACATGTTGTAGTCGATGTACGGCCACTCGTCGTTCAGCAGGCCCCAGGCGTTGGATCCGCCCGATCCGTCCATGGCCGCGAAGTTGAACTGTATCTCGCCGGTGGCGTACAGTATCACCTGGAAGGCGTTGCTCTCGCCGTCGCCGGAGTTGTCGTTCCTGGCGTACCAGTTGAAGAGTACCCAGGAGCCGTCCTCGGCCACCTTGTAGGCGTTGAAGTGATCTCCATAGTAGTTCAGGTTGGTGTTGCCCACCGGCCTGATGCTGGTGGCGCTTCCGTCGAAGTCCAGCGAACCCTCCTCGTTAAAGAAGACCTCGCTGTACCCGTACCCGTTGTACTCGAAGATGAAGGGCAGTTCGACCGTCCAGGAGTCGCCATAGTCCCAGTCATCCCAGTCGTTACCGTCACCGACCTCGGGCCGGCCGTACAGTATGTATTCAGGGTCGATCTGTTCGAGCACGTACACGTTTCCAGCATACTCGGCGGTGCTGCCGTCGAACACGCTGTCCACTACGTCCATGTCCACCAGCCCGTAGAGGGAGTCGTAGGTGAAGCCCACCTCGTTCTGCCCGAGGAACTGGGAGTTGTGGATAGCGACCGTTCCACCATAAACAGAGATGGCCCAGATGCCGAAGTCGCCGCCCTCGAACACGGAGTTCAGTACGGTTATATTGACCTTGTTCAGGTCAGCATCGGTGGGGGCACTGACCTCCACAATAGCTCCAGCGAAGTTGGTGTTGATGTGCGATTCGGTGAACTCGAGTTCCAGATCGCCATCGTTAGCGTATAGCCAGAGGCCTATGCCCACGTTAACCATGGTCACATTGTCATAGCCCAGGGAGACGTCGTTCTCGCGAACCTCCAAGCGCATGCCCATCCCGGAGATGTTGACGAACTCGGTGTCCGTCATGACCATCGGGGAGAGCTCGATGCACCAGACGTCGATGGCCATCTCAGCCTCGTGGAAGCTGGAAGCGCTGACATCCAGGGTCACGAAACCGGTGTCCAGAGTCAAGGAGTTAACGGCCAGGTCGATCAGCGTGTAATATCCGCCGAGGGAGCTGTTGACCACGGTCAGGTCGATGTTGCCGAACTCCACCACAGCCCAGATGCCGTAATAGACGTTCTCCATGACCACACCGTCGAGCATGATCACGGTGTCGCCCTCATCGGCGTGAGAGGTTACCACGGTGCCCCAGACGTTGATGAACTCGGAGTTGGTCATTTGGATGGAGCTAACGGTATCCCCATCGACCACGATCGCGTCGCTGAACACATTGGTGAAGGAGCAGTCGGTGACGGTGAGGATCACATCTCCGGAGCCCACTATGTAGGAGAAGCCGGCGCTGGCGTTGTCCACGATGACCCCGTCGAGGGTGAAAGAGGTAGCGCTGACGCCGCCATACATCTCCATGATGAAGTCATATACGATCGGAGGCCCGATCAGGGGCTCGGAGCCGATGACCATGTTGCCTATGTGGGAGAACCAGGTATCGGACACCAGCACATCGCCCAGAATGTCCCCGTTGATGTTCATGCCACCGTTAAAGGAGTTGGTGAACTCGCACCCGGTTATGGTCATATCGATGCGGCCATCCTCGACCCAGGCGTGCGCCCAGAAGTAGCCAATGTCGGAGGTCCAGTTGACGACCACTCCGTCAAGGGTGACATCCAGACTTCCGTTCGAATTGTAGACATAGAGGCCCGCCCAGAAGTCCCAAATCTCCACTCCGGATATGGTAAGGGCTATGTCCTGGCGCACATCGCTGTAGAATGCGTATCGGATGGCTGTGTCCCCATGGCTGACCATCACATTGGACATCGATGGTCCGTCCGTAGTGTTGTCATAATTCAAGGGATATGACACGTTCTCCATGGACAGGTACGCTATGGAACCGCCAGAGCCCTCATAGAAGTACACCCCGTTCCAAGTCGTAATCGCGGATGAGTTCCTGTCGAAGACGGTCCAGTTGTCCTCGGCGCCGGCGATATCCAGGTTCCCATACACATTGAAGGCATAGTAGCCCTGGAACATCACGGTCACGTTCTTCTCGATGGTGAGCGTGACGCCTTCAGAAATGTTCACATCACCTGTCACGTTGATTATGCTGTCGGATGCCCAGGTCGTATCCACGGTGATGTCGCCTGAGACATCCTCAGCACTGGCCTGTCCAGCTCCCAAAAACAGAAGCAGGACCAGGGCGAACGCCAGTATACCGATATACAAGGCGGCCCTCTTGACCAAGCCAGTGCTCAAATTGTCATTTCGATTAACAGTTGGATTGTCCATTGAATTCCCCCATTAAGATCCCATCCACCTATAGGGACCCCTGTTTGGTTGAAGAAACATATTTGCGTGACATTACTTAAAAGTTATTCGATAAAATGACCTGTGAATTGGTAGCCATACATACTGTTAATCGGCGTTAGGCAACTTGACGATAATCGGAACCTCGACCCTGCTGGAAGCTTTTAGGGAAAGTTATTAACTCGGGAGTGGAAATCCGCTGCCGTGCACAAGATCACCCACATCAGCATGGAGACAGACGTTCTGGCGGAGAACAGGCATCTGGCCGAGCACAATCACGAGAAATTGCAGGGGGCGGGCATCCGTTCGGTGGATGTCATGGGCACCACCGGAGCGGGCAAGACCGCCCTGATCATCAAGTTGTCCAAGATCCTAATGGATAGGGGGTTCCGTGTAGCTGCGATAGCCGGCGACGTCACCGGTCAGGACGATTACGACCGCTTCCAGGCCGGAGGGGTCAGGGCCTTCAACCTCAACACCGGGAAGGAATGCCATCTGGACGCCCATCTCCTGGATCATGCCCTGTACGATATTGACCTTACCGGCATAGACTTCCTTTTCGTGGAGAACGTTGGGAACCTGGTATGCCCTGCGGACTTCCCCCTGGGCACTGATGTCAGGCTGGTGGTCATATCCGTCACCGAGGGGGACGACATGGTGCGCAAGCACCCCATGATATTCCAGGGCGCGGACCTGGCGGTCATCAACAAGATGGACCTGGCCTCCTACATGGAGATCGATGTGGAGAGGGTCAAGGCCGACTACCGGAAGCTCTCAGGAGGCCGGGACCTGCATCCGGTCAGCGTGCGCACCGGGGAGGGCCTGGAGGCCCTGGTGGACCGCCTGCTGGATTGAGCGGCAATTCATTTATTACCGTCGTCGCCCATCCCCGCAGCGCATGAACACAAAGGTGCTGGTGGTGGGCGGCGGAGGGCGTGAGCACGCCATAGTGGAGGCCCTACTCAGGGACGGGGCGGCGGTCTACGCGGCCATGAAGAACCAGAACCCGGGCATCGCCCGCGCGGCCAAGGAGTTCCGCCTGGTCAAGGAGACCGACGTGCCCAAGGTCGTGGAGTTCGCTATGAGCACAGGAGTGGAGCTGGCGGTCATTGGGCCGGAGGCTCCGCTGGAGGCCGGGCTGGCCGACGAACTGGCACGCAAGGGCATTGCTTCCGTGGGACCGACCCAAGCCGCGGCCAGACTGGAGACGTCCAAGCGCTTCTCCCGTCGCCTGCTGAAGAAGCACGACGTCCCGGGGAACGTGGCCTTCGGCACCTTCCAGGACTATGCATCTGCAAAACTGTTCGTCGATGACTTCCCGGGAGAGCTGGTGGTCAAGCCGGAGGGGCTGACCGGCGGCAAGGGGGTCAAGGTGGAAGGGGAGCACCTGAACGGCAAGGCGGAGGTGCTGGAATACGTCAGGGAGGTCCTGGACCGTCGCATAGGGGGCGCGGGAGTGGTGCTGGAGGAACGCCTGGTCGGCGAGGAGTTCACCCTGCAGGCCTTCTGCGACGGTAAGGACGTCCGGGGGATGCCGTTGGTGCAGGACCACAAGCGGGCCTACGAGGGGGACGTGGGGCCGAACACCGGTGGAATGGGCTCGTACACCGACGCGGACCATCTGCTGCCCTTTATCACCAGCGCAGACCGCGAGGAGGCCGAGGGGATCGTGCGCCGCACCGTCCAGGCCATGCGCGACGAGGGCTGCCCGTACCGCGGCGTGCTTTACGGGCAATTCATGCTTACCAGGGACGGCCCCAAGGTCATCGAGTTCAACGCCCGCTTCGGGGATCCCGAGGCCATGAACGTCCTGACCCTGCTGGAGAACGGGTTCTTGGACATATGCCAGCAGGTGGCCGAAGGACGCCTCTCCTCGGACGCCCCGTTCCTGCGCAAGGCCACGGTCTGCAAGTACGTGGTGCCCGCCGGTTACGGCACTGAGCCAAAGGCTGGCCTCCCCATAAATGTGGACGAGGCCGCTCTGGCAAACAGCGGGGCCAGGCTGTACTACGCCGCGGTGGATGAGAGGGATGGAGGCGTATACACCACCTCCTCTAGGACCCTGGGCGTGGTGGGGGTGGCCGACAGCATCGAGGAGGCCGAGGCGGTATGCGAGGCTGGACTGATCCATGTCAAGGGGGATGTCTTCGTCCGCCACGACATTGGCAAGGCCGACCTGGTGCGCAGGAGGGTGGAGCACATGCGCCAGGTCCGGGGCTGAGCAAGCTTTTCATATTGTCCCGGGAATCTACCTGCATGCAGAACCTGGAGCGCATAGCCCAGAGCATCCAGGGGTCCCTGGACGAAAAGGATACCGTTAGGGAGATAGCCATCAAGTCCTCCCGGGCCATAATCCGCATGTCAAGCGGGGTGGTCCACGGCATGCACAAGGGGATCGACGGAAGGGAGGCCCTGGCCGAGGCCATCGACGAGGCCCACCGGCTGAGGAGCGTGCTCTCGGAGCACGTGGAGATATGGCATTCCGGCATGGTCCAGGATGCCCTTATGGAGGTGGCCGAGGCGGCCATCCTCTCCTCGATCGTGCACGGGGAGGACCTTCCCGAG
Organism: Methanomassiliicoccales archaeon PtaB.Bin134; assembly: GCA_002067045.1. The sequence goes on from MVPZ01000056.1 coordinate 6,730, forward strand.
CCGGAGCAACTGGGCATGCCCGGGGCGGCCTACCTTATGGGCATGGCCGACACCATCGGGGAGCTGAGGCGCTTCTCCCTGGAGGCCCTGCGCCGGGGGGACACCGCCTCCGCCGAGCGATACCTGGACCTGATGGAGGAAATGTTCCTGGTCATAATGCGCTTCGATTACCCTGATGCCCTGGTGTCGATAAGGCGCAAGCAGGACATCGCCCGTTCGGTGCTGGAAAAGACCAGGGGGGACGTGGCCATGGCCGTGTCCAGCGAAAGGCTGCACCAACGGCTGGGCGAGCTGGAGAAAAGATTGTAGGAATGGGTTTCAGCGTTTCCTCTTGCCCCGGTTCGGCCTTCTCCAGATGAGGAATACGGTCACCCCGAGGACCGCCACCAGCACCCAGAGCAGGGTGTTCATCCACCCGTATCCGGATACCTTGTAGTAGATGGTGGTCTCGTAGATCGAGTCCCCGCCCTCGAAGGTCACGATGTGGCTGCTGGGGTCCAGGACCATGCGCACGCGGTGCTCCCCGGCATCGAGGTCGGTGGCCGTCCAGTTGTACTTGAAGGCATAGGAGGCTCCGGCCGCAAGGTCCACGGTGGTGCTGTGGAACTCCATCCATTCCCCGTCCTTCAGCACCTGCAGGCTGATGGGTATGTCGGTGGCGCTCACGTTGCCGGTGTTCCTAAGGGAGGCGGTGAGCACGATGGGCTCCACCACCACCACGTTCAGCTCCACCTTGGCCGTGGAGGCCTTTCCGGAGGCGGAGGAGGTGCAGTCCACAGCTATGGTCACGGTCTGCGGAACGCTCGGCGCGGTCAGGTTCAGGAAGAACTCGCCTGTGGCCTTGGGTCCGCCGGTGACCGGTGATATGGCCCTTCCGGCCGTCTCGCCGTCCCCGGTCAGTGTGGCCATGTAGGAGTAGTTGCCCGCCCCTTCCCCGCCCGGACCGCCGATCATGGTCAGCGTGTACTGGGTCACGCTGCCCGCGGCCACCATCAGGGGACCGTCGAGGCTGGCGTACAATGGTTCGTTCTGCGCCTCCTCCGCCTGCCCGAGGGGCAGGGAGAGCAGGAGCAGGCTGGCGACCAGCAGGAGCATCAGCGCTTTCTTCGTGAGAACACCCCCTTCTGAATGCTGAGGACCAGGAACATCGCCATCAGGACCATCGCCACCCCCAGCAGGACGATGGTGTCATTGCCAACTCTGGGCGGGCTGTCGGAGACCCCCGAGCCGCTGATGACCAGGCTGCCGACGCTGAGGCCCACCAGGTCCGGTCGGACCTCCAGGACCTCCTGCACCGCATCGTCGG
>MVPZ01000057.1 GCA_002067045.1 Methanomassiliicoccales archaeon PtaB.Bin134
GGCGAGTACCATTCCAGGTGCGCGTCCCTGCCGTCCACCTCGGCGGTGAGGCCGAAGGGGGGAGAGGGCTCGGCAAGCATGCGGGCCCGCTTCAGGTCGCCGCCTGTGGAATCGATGTAGCTGATATGGACGACCCCCCTGGAATCGGCATCGATGGATGAGTATCTCCCCACATCGCCCTTCATATCCACCTTCGTGGTGCACCATACGCCGTTCATCAGCGTGGCGTACTTCAGGTCCTGATCGGTGTCGTCGCGGTAGCTGATGTGAACGTCCTGACGGCCATCTATGGCGATGGAGGTGTACATGCCGACCACGTTGGCCGAATCGTCCACTGTGATCGTCGCCCATGCGCCTCCGGCGTTGGTGGCGTACTTCAGGTTGGTGTTCGTGGCGTCGTAGTAGCTGATGTGCGCCTTGCCGGTCTTCTCGTTCACGGCGATCGAGGCGTAAAGCCCCACGTTCCCCGTGCTGTCCAAGGTGGTCGCCGTCCAACCCGCCTTGCCGATGGTGGCGTACTTCAGATCGAAGTTGCTGTTATCGTAATAGGCGATGTGCGGCCTGCCGTCACTGTCCAAGGCCAGGGAGGAATAGCTTCCAACGTTCCCTGTGGAGTCCACTGTGGTCTTGGCCCAGGAGCCTCCGGCGTTGGTGGCGTACATCAGGTCGTCGTTGGTGTTGTCGTAGTAGGAGATATGCAATTTGCCGAGCCTGTCCATGGCGAGGGAGGAGTGCATGCCCACATCGTTGTCCCTGTCGACCAGATAGCTCACCCACGATCCGCCGGCGTTGGTGGCGTACCGCAGGTTGGTGTTGGTGGCATCGTAGTAGCTGATGTAGGCCTTGCCGCTGGAATCCACCTTCAGGCTGCTGTACCTGCCCACCGTCCCGGTGGAATTGACGGTCTCCACCTGCCAGTTGCCTCCGGTGTTCTTGGCGTACATCAGGTCCTCGGTGCTGCCATCGTAGAAGCTTATGTGCGTGAATCCGTTCAGATCGACGTCGATGGAGGTCTCATGGGCGATCAGGTTCTGCGTCGCCGCCCTGGTCATCTCCCAGGAGGCGTCGGTGGCGTACATCAGGATCGCTTGGGCGCTGTCATCGAGGTCAAAGGCGATGTGGGCGTTGCCCCCGGTATCGTACCTCAGGAAACTGTCGCCGCCCATGGTGGCATGCACGTGCATCATCCTCCACGAGCCTCCCGAGAGCTCGGCGAACTTGATCGCATCGCCCAGAGAGTCGTAGTAGCTGATCCCCACCTTGCCCTCCGGGTCGATGGCCAGTGATGTCCTCTTAGTCGTGCTTCCGATGACGTCTACGGTCTGGTTCACCCATGTGCCGCCGGCATTGGTGGCGTATTTCAGGCTACCGTTGGTCTGGTCGTAATAGCTGATGTGCACCTCGTCCCCCCGAAGGGCCAGGCTGCTGTAGTCACCCACCTTCCCCCCGCAGTCCACCACCTCCGTGGTCCAGCTGCCCCCGGCGTTGGTGGAGTACATGAGGAAGTGGGGATACGGAGGGGTGGAGGAGCCGTTCTTGAACGATATGTGGGCCTTGTTCATGGAATCCAGGGCAAGAGATGGGTGGTATCCTGTGTGGCCTGTGCTGTATACCGTCTCGTTGACCCACGAGCCGCCGGCGTTGGTGGCGTAACGAAGGTCGATGCGGGACGTGTTGGCGTCGAAGAAGGCGATGTGCGCCTTTCCCGCGGTGTCTATGGCGATGGATGAGACCTGGTTATATCCAGATCCGACATCGGCGATCTTTTCTTTGACCCAGGAGCCTCCGGCGTTGGTGGCGTACTTGAGGTCCTGGTTGGTGCTGTCCAGGTAGCTGATGTGCACCTTGTTGTTGGCATCCAGGGCGATGGAGGTCGCCGCTCCCACGTCGCCTTCATCGTCCACCGTCTGGGTATGCCAATAGCCTCCGGTGTTGGTGGCGTACTTCAGGGTGTCGTTCCAGCTGTCGTAGTAGCTGATGTGGGCCCGGTTCTCCGGATCGAGGACCATGGAGCAGGCATCTCCCACCAGCCATCCATCGTCCACGACCTCGCTGGTCCACACGTCGTTGGTGGCCAGCTTGAGGACGTGATCGGTGGCCTCGATATAGCTCACGTATGCCTGGTGATCGGATAGCGAGAGCACGGAGCTGAAGAAGCCCGCGCTTCCGAAGGTGTCCACGGTTATCGATTCCCAGACGCCATTGAGCTTGCTGGCGAACTTCAGGTCCATACCGTTCGCATCCAGATAGCTGACTGAGGGCGTCCCGGAGGAGCTCACGCATATCGCCCCGTACGAACCGATGCCGGTCCCGGCGTCCACATCCTCGAAGTGCCACTGATCGTCGGTGTAATTGGCATACCGCAGTTTGCTGTCGGTGACGTCCGAATATACCACGTGGAAATTGCTGTCGGAATCAGAGACCATGGCCGGATACTTGCCCACGTCCCCCTCGCTCTCCAGGGCGTAAGGGAACCAGGCGGAGCCGGTATAGGTGGCGATCATGAGATCGCTGTTGGGATGGGTGGCGTAGTAAACGATGCTGGGGTATCCTCCCGCGTCCAGGGCCAGGGAGCATCCGTTCTGGGCGACGTTCTCCACGGCCAGAGAGATGTTCCAGGTTCCGCCGACCTTCTTGGCGTACCACAGGTCCTGACCCTGGAAATCCTGGTAGGCGATATGAGGCACCTGTTGGATGTCCAGGACCATGGAGTTGACGATACCGGCGGTCCCGACGTCATCGACCTTTTCGATGGCCCAGGAACCTCCGGCGTTGGTGGCGTACATGAGCGACCCATCGGTCTCGTTGAAATAACTGATGTGAAGATGGTCCAGATCGTCGATCTCCAGGTCCACGCACTGGCCCACCGCGCTCACCGGGTCGACCGTCGTGTAGGCCCAGGTGCCGCCGGCGTTGGTGGCGTACATGAGGTCCTGGTCCCCTTCAACGATGGCGTTGACATAGGCGATGTACATGTTCCCGCAGCTATCCATCCTCAGGGATGTGTAGCTGTTGATGTGGTGCTCCCCGTCCACGATCTCGATGGCCCAGTTGGAATCCGCCCTTATCGGGCTGACGCGCGCTGCCTCCACCTCCTCGGGCGCGGTCGATATCATAACAACGGTCGACAACAATAGCACGAGAACGAGTAAGGAAGCGCCCACCTTGCGCCGGACGAACGTCCTATCCCCCACAGCGGACATGCGGAAAATATGTTCTGCTTGGGTATAAAATGGCCACAGGTGGACCCTGTTCGGACGGATCGACCAGTGACAAGTGTTAGCATGGGTTCCAACGCCATTGGTCGTACTACGCGCTCGTCGATGAACGAGAAAAAGAGAATGAAGGGGTTTGCGGGTCACCTCTTCTTCATGAAGAAGAAAGCCGCCACTGCGGCCACCGCCACGATTCCGATGATGGCGATGATGATGTAGAGCATGGTGCTGTCTCCGCCTCCGTTATCCTCGTCATCACCGCCACTCCCGTCATCGGCCGTCGGGGTGGCGTCCTCCGAGACGGTCTGCGGGCCCTCGCCCATATCGCTCACCGCGCTGACCCGGTAGTAGTAGGTCTGGCCGTTCACGACCGAGCTGTCGGTGTAGCTGCTGACGTCCCCCAGGGTTATCAGCAGCGTTTCCGAGCCTTCCGAGGTCCCGCGGTACACCTTGTACCCGGTGATCTCCCAGCCGCCGTCCTCCTCCGGAGCGTCCCAGGTGAGGGTGACCGTGGCGTTGCCCGCGGTCGCCTGCAGGTTCCTCGGCGCGGACGGAAGGGAACCGGTCATGACGGAGACCTCGTTGGAGAACGGCCCCTCGCCCTGACCGTTGACCGCCGTCACCTTGTAGTAGTAGGTGGCGCCGGGCACGACATCGTCGTCCTGATAGGTCAGAACGTTCCCCAGTTCGGCGATCATGGTCAGCGCGCCTGAGGTGTTCCCGCGGTACACCCTGTAGTTGGTCACCGCGGAGCTGCCGCTGCTGCTCGGAGCCACCCAGTTCAGAACGACCGCGTCCCCGTCCGCCTCGCCCGACAGGACGGGGGAGGTGGGAAGGTCCGGATCGGAGGCGGCCTCATTGGACCGCGGCCCCTCGCCCAATGCGTTCGTGGCTGTGACCTGGTAATAGAAAGTGGTGTTCGGCAGGGACATGGTGTCGGTGTAGGTCAGCAGGTCCCCGACCTTGTACAGATACTCCAGGTCTCCGGAGATGGTCCCGGAATAGATGGTGTAGTTGAGTATGGGTGAACCGCCGTCGTCCTCCGGAGCCTCCCAGGTCAGTATGACGTCGTTGCCGTCCAGGGTGGCCGTCAGGTTCCTCGGGGCCGAGGGGAGGGCGGCCGGAGCGGCCGTGACCTCCACCGACCGCGGACCTTCACCTATGGAATTCGTCGCGCTGACGGCGTAGTGGTACGTATGGCCGTTCTCCAATCCCAGGTCCGTGTAGTTGAGCTGGACCCCCAGGGTGATCAGCGCGGTCAGGTTTCCGCTGACATCGCCACGGTAGACCGTGTAATTGGTTATCGGCGCCCCGCCATCGCCTAGGGGCGCGTACCAGGATAAAGTGGCATTACCGTCACCGGGGACGGCGGCCACGTTGGTCGGCGACCCTGGCGCGGTAATCACCAAGGTGTCCACGGTGACATCCGCCTTGAGGCTGTAGACGCTGGTCCCCAGGGAGTTCATGGCTGCGGCCTTGTAGCTGTAGTTGCCGTCGATCAGGCCGGCATCGACATAGCTCAGGACGTTGCCCACCTCGATCAGGTCCACGCTGCTGTCGTCCAGGGCGGTCCTCTGCAGAACGTACCCGGTTATCGCGCAGCCGTTGTTCATCTGCGGGGCGGACCAGCTGAGCGTCACATCGTCCCCGGAGGCGACCGCCGACAGGCCGAAGGGCGTCGAGGGCTCGGCGCGCAGCTGGGCGTGCTTGACCGCCTCGCCGGTGTAATCGACGTAGCTGATGTGCACGGTGTTCTGGGTTCCGGTGTCCAAGGAGATGTACCTGCCCACATCCCCAGCGCAGTCGACCGTGGCCACTCCCCATCCTCCATTGATGAGGTTGTCCCCATTGTAGTTCATCGCGATCTTGAGGTCATCATCGTTGTTGTCGTAGTAGGCGATGAAAACGACCCCCGAGGCGCTCTTCGCCAGGGACGTGTAATAACCGGCGTGGATGTCGATGGTGATGGTGTTCCAGAAGGCGCCAGTGTTGATGGACAGCAGCAGGCGGTCGTTGCTGGCGTCATAGTAGCTCACGTGGGCCATGCCGTCGGCGTCCAGGATCATGGAGTTATACTCCCCAACGTTGAACGCCGGGGCGTATATCGCTGACAGGTCCCATACGCTCTCGCTCCATGCGCCGCTCTTGTACACCGCGTACCTGAGGTCCCCGCCGGTGCTGTCGTAGTAGCTGATGTGCGGGCGATAGGTGGTGCGGTCTGTCTTTTCAATGGCTATGGACGAGTGTCGGCCGACGACGTTGGTGCCGTCCTCCACGGTGCAGTATTCCCATGAACCTCCTGTATTCCTAGCGCATTTCAGGCTTCCGGCGGAGGAAGCGTGATAGCTGATGTAGACAACACCGTTGCCATCCACCGCTATGGACGTCCCGAAGCTGACGTCAACGCGATCCAGGGTCGTGTTCTTCCAACCCCTGTCGGCGTTAGTTGCGTATTTTAAGCGGTGGAGCGAAGAATCCACGTAGCTGATGTGCACCTTACCTTCGGAGTCGAGGGCCAGGCTGTTGTTGATGTTATCAAATATTGTCCCCACGCGATCCACGAGAGTCAGGGTCCATGCCCCGCCGGTGTTGGTCGCGTACATCAGGCTGGTGTTCTTGGTGTCGTAGTAGCATACATGCGCCCATCCCTTCGCATCCACCTTCATCGAGGTATAGCCGGGAGCGAAGTTCCCCAGGCCCTGGCTTTCAAAGATGGTGGTGAGCTTCCAGGCGCTGTTCGTGGCGTACTTCAGGCCATCCCTTCCGCCGGTGGCCTCGTAGTATGATATATGCGCCATGCCCCCGCTGTCCAGGGCCATCGAGGGGGCCTCCACCGTGGTCCCTGCGGAGGCCACATTGATGAATGACCATATGCCATCGGCGTTGTTGGCGTACCTGATCCACCTCTCCGTGGTGCTCAGGAAGCAGATGGACACCGCACCCTTGGAGTCCACCGCCAGGGAGGCGAACTCCCCGGCATTTGGAGCGAGCGTGCGATTGGTCCAGCTCCCTCCGGCGTTGGTGGCGTACACCAGGGAGAAGTTCCCCATCTCCCGGAAGGCCACATGGGCCTTGCCGTCGGTATCGACGGCCAGGGTCGTCCCCTGCCCGAAGAGCCTTCCGCTGGCCGCGATCTCAAAGGCCCAGGTGCCGCCCACATTGTTGGCGTAGACGATATCGCCGCGTTGGTCGGCGCCATACCTGTGGGCGCGCCGGTACGTGAGGTGCATATCGCCGTTCGCATCGATGAACAGGCTGTTCTCGGTTCCCACGTGGTAATAGTCAATGGTGCATTCCTCGAAGAGGCTCACCTGCCATGACCCGCCAGCATTGGTGGCGTACCAGAGGTCCTGGGCATCATCGGTGCCGTTGAAGAAGAAAATGTGAACGTTCCCGGCGGGATCGACCTTGAGGGACGATGTCTGCGAGTAGCCTACGGCTATCTGCGCCAGGACCTCCGTGGTCCAGCTCCCTCCGGCGTTCGTGGCGTACTTCAGGTACCCCACCTTGTTGGTCACGTTGGCCCTTTCCAGGTAGCTTATGTGAACGTTGCGCTCATCGTCAATGTCCATGGAAAGGCGGGCGGCGACGTCCCCCGTGCTTTCCACGAGCTCGGTGGCCCACGAACCGCCTGCGTTGGTGGCGAACCAGAGGTCCCTGTTCATGTAATCGCAGTAGGCGATGAGGACGTTGCCGTTCTTATCCAGGGCCAGGGCGCTTCTCTCGCCCACAAGGGGCCCGGGGTGGACCACATCGGTGATCCACACATCCTCGGACGCGAGGCACAGATCGTAGTTCTTGTCATCATAGTATGAGATGCGCACCCGGTCGTCGGGGGCCATGGCGAGCGAGCAGTATTCTCCGGTGGTTGGCAGACCGTCCACCACCGAGACGTTCCATCCGGTGCCGATCATCTCAGCGAACTTCAGCACGCCGTGGCTGCTGTCGTAATACGCTATGTGCGGGACCCCCTTGGAGTCCACGCCGATGCTGGAGTACTCTCCGACATCCTCGTCCCCGTCGACTATCTGCGAGGCCTCCCAGGCCACGCCGTCGAAGTGCTTGTAGATGAGGTCGTAAGAACCATAGTCGTAATGGCTGACGTGCACCTCGTCCCCGAACGTGGCGATGGAGGCGTAGTAGCCGAGCTCATCGTCGCCGGCCGTGAAGTCCAGGGACGCGGGGCTCCAGTCCATGCTGGGGGTCTTCTGCGCCAGCCTGAGGAAGCGGTCCGTACCGCTCTCCACCTGGTAGACGATGTAGATGTGACCGTTCTGACTCACTGCCAGCGAGCAGTGCATGCCCACCCCGCCCCCGTTGTCGTCCACCAGCACCGGTGTGCTCCAGACCCCTCCCGAGTTGTTGGCATACATCAGGACGTTGTTGTTCCAGCTGGTATCGCTGACGGTGTACGCTATGTGGATGACCCCGCTCCCGTCAATGACTATGTCATTGTACAGCCCGCTGACCTTGGGACCGATGACCGTGCTCTCCCAGGTGCCGCCGGCGTTGGTGGCGTAGGTCAGGTTCTCGAAATCATCGTAGTATCGCATGTACAGCACGTGAGCATGACCGTCGGCGTCGACGGCCAGGCTTATCTCCTGCTCGACATCCACCATATCGTTCAGGCTCTCGATCTCCCAGGTCCCGCTGGAGTCCGTGGCGTAGTAAACGGTGTAATCGTCGTACTGCGCGTAGGCGATGTGATTGTGCCCGAGATCGTCTATGGCCAGAGAGGTGCTGTAACCGGTGTCCTCGTCCCCGTCCACCATCTGCAGGGCCCAGCCGTTGGTGGTCCTGATGGGGCTCGCGCGGGCCGCCTCCACCTCCTCAGGCGCTGTGGAAACGATAACGACGGTCGACAGCATTAGCAGCATAACAAGCAATGTGGCGCCTAACTTGCGCCGGGACAAGGTCCAATCCCCCACGACGGACATGCGGAAAATATGTCGAAAAGGGGTATAAAATAGAGCAGGGTGTTTTTTCAAAGTGGCCAGTAACTTTCTCCATTGTTTACAAGCATTTATCGCTCATGGTCGATTAATACAATCGTCAATGACCGAAAAGAATGAAAAATGAAGAGGTTTGCCGGTCACCTCCTCTTCATTATGAATAAGGCCACGGCGGCCATCGCCGCGATGGCGTCGATGGATATGATTAGGTAGAGCATGGTGCTGTCACCGCCATTCCCACCGCTGCCGCCATCGGCACCGGGCGTGGCCTTGTCGCCATCGGACAGAGGACCTTCGCCCACCGCGTTCACCGCGCTCACCCGGTAGAAGTACGTGATCCCGTTGGTAGGATCGCCATCCACGTAAGTGAGCGCGTTCCCCGGTGTGGCCACCAGCACCTCGCCTCCGGCGGCCGTGCCTCATACTCCGTCAAATTTCCCATGTTGGGAGCGAACGACCTTCATTCTGCCCGTTCGAAGCTTAACCTGTTAGATTTAATACCGTACGACCGTTAACCGGCAAGCCACGGAAGAGGACAGATGGAAGAAGCGATACCCCCCACCGGCCCCGGCAACCTGATGGATTACCAGGACGCCTACGGAAGCTTCAACTGGGCATCACTGCACCAGGAGTTCGACTGGTCCCGCGGTGGACCGTACAACGCGGCCGCCGAGGCGGTGGACCGCCACGCCCGGGACCGCCCGGACAGGGTGGCCATCCATTCCGTGCGCGCCAACGGGGAGGTGCACAGCCTGACCTTCGGTGAGGTGGGCCGGCTCTCCAGTCAGTTCGCCGATGGTCTTTTGAGGACTGGCATACGCCGGGGAGATCGCGTGTTCGTCTATCTGGACCGGCGCTCCGAGCTTTTCATCTCCATCATCGGGATCGTCAAGATGGGGGGCATCGCCTGCCCCCTCTTCTCCGCGCTCGGTCCGGAGGCGGTCAAGGATCGCCTGCTGGACGGCCAGCCATCGGCCATCGTAACCTCCCCCTACCTGTTCGAGAGGATATCGCAGGTGCTGAGGGAGGTCTCCCCCAGCCCCAAGGTGATATGCGTGGGCGGAGCGGCGAAGGGTACGCTGCCGTTCGAGGAGGTTCTGGCATCCGGATCGCCGGACACGGCGGCCGTGGACATGAGACCGGATGAGCCCTACATCATCCACTACACCTCCGGCTCCACCGGAAAGCCCAAGGGGGTCACGCTCCCGCACCGGGCCATGCTGCAGCAGCTCTCCGGGGCCAAGTTCGTGGCGGACCTCCGGGAGGGCGACATCTTCTGGTGCACCGCGGATCCCGGCTGGGTCACCGGCACCTCCATGGGCATTTTCGGCCCCTGGTACCTGGGGACCACCATCATCTCCTTCGAGGGGAGATTCGACGCCCGGGCCTGGTATTCGCTTATAGGCCGCTTCAGGGTCACCGTGTGGTTCACCGCGCCGACCGCCCTGCGGATGCTCATGAAGGCCGGGGACGAGGCGGTCAGGGAGTTCGACCTTTCCTCGCTCCGGCACATGTGCTCGGCCGGCGAGCCGCTCAATCCGCACGTGGTGCGCTGGGGGATGGAGGTGCTGCAGCGCCGCATCCACGACAACTGGTGGCAGACGGAGACCGGGGCGCCGTGCATCTCCAACTTCCAGTGCATGACCGTGAAGCCAGGGTCCATGGGCAAGGCCGTGCCCGGGGTCGTGGCGGCGGTCGTGGACGAGAACGGCCTGGAGCTTCCGCCCGGAAGGGAGGGTTTCCTGGCCCTGCGGCCCGGATGGCCGTCCATGATGACCGGAGTGTGGGGGAACGTCACCAAGTACCGCGAGTACTTCTACGTGCCTGGATGGTACGCCTCCGGGGACCAGGCCTACCGGGACGAGGACGGCTACATATGGTTCCTAGGGAGGGCGGACGACGTCATCAAGACCTCCGGCGAGCGCCTGGGGCCCTTCGAGGTGGAGTCCGCCCTGATAGAGCATCCGGCCGTCGCGGAATCGGCCGTGGTCGGAAAGCCGGACGAGCTGCGCGGGGAGATCGTGAAGGCGTTCATTGTGCTGCGGCCGGGGAGCGCTCCCTCGGACCGTCTGAAGGAGGACATCACTAACTTCGTGCGGGTGCGCCTGGCTTATTATGCGTACCCCCGGGAGATAGAGTTCGTGGAGTCCCTGCCTAAGACCCGCTCCGGCAAGATCATGCGCCGGGTGCTCAAGGCCAAGGAGGGCGGTCACGAGCTGGGGGACCTTTCCATGCTCGAGGATTGAACATCGGTCCCTCGGGAGTTCTTATTAGGTATCAGGGATTGATTACCCTGAGAATATGCGGATCGGACCGGGGAAGTTGAATCGCCTGGACCTGTGGGCCCTGATCGTCGGAACCCTCACCCTCTGGCTGCTGGCCGTGGTGATCTCCGCGGCCTGGGGCGATGGGCCGGTGGCCGTCATGAGCGCCTCATTCGGCATAGCGGTGGCCTTCCTGGCCCTGCATGGGGTCGCCGTGCTGTTCTCCGTGAGGGGGAGAGGCCGGGTCCGTTTCTCCCGAGTGCTGCTGGTGATGCTGGGCCTCTGCCTGGTGTTCTCCGCCCTGGTCATTCTAACGGTGTACATCGGAGATTCCGAGCTGGTCCTGGATGGCGTGGACCTGTTCACGCCGGCCGGGGCGGCCCTGGGCCTTCTGTCGCTCTGGATCATCCTCCTCATCCTCTCCGTGCTCATGCTGGCCGCGGCCTGCAGCGCAATTTGGCTGCTGGAGAAGGTCCTGCGAAGGGCGGTGCCCCGCTTCCTGACGGACATCAGGGGACTCGACTACACCAGGCGGGACAGCTGGCTGGCCAGGGCGGAGGCCTGGGCGGTGGCCTTCCCCCGGGTGCTGCTGCCCGGAACGCTGAGACTGGAGCCCCAGCCCTTGGACCCCAAGGCCGCCAACGGGCGCCTCCGCCGCGCCCTGCTCTGGCAGATGGTCCTGGGCATGCTCCTGGCCGTGTACATCAGCCTCAACCCGGTGCTGCTGCAGTCCATGAGCTTCAGCCAGACCTTCAGCCTGGTCTCCCTCACCTCCCTGCTGGTGCCCGTGCTGGTACTGCCATGGTCCACCCTGGAGGCACTGGGTGCCAAGGCGGAAGGAGTGCGTGAGGACTTCTACCTCTACAGGGGTGCCCGGACCCGCATGACGCAGACCGTGGTGGCCCTGGGGACCCTGTTCCTGATCGTACGGCTGGCCGTCCAGCAGATCGGGGCGGAGGTAATCGCCTGGAGGCTGCTGGGCTACTCCGTGACCCTGTTCATAGTGTCCGGGCTGGTCTCCTTCGCCTACTTCAACTACTTTGAACGGGGGCTCATCGAAGAGCTGCGCCGCCGCCTGGAGAGCTCCGGCCTCTGACGGAAGCATGTTTTTTAAACGGGTTCCGACCTTTCCTGCCCCATGGATATC
>MVPZ01000058.1 GCA_002067045.1 Methanomassiliicoccales archaeon PtaB.Bin134
TGAGCAGGGACATGAGCACCTTGAGCACCGCCTCCGCCCCCTTGGGGTCCACAAAGTACCCGGAGGTCTCGCCCATGAGGCACACGGCCTCTATGCCCTCGATCTTCCCCAGGCCCAGCATCAGTCCGGAAGCGCCGACGATGCCGCTGCCCGGCTCGCCCTTGGAGAATATCACCCCATGCTTGGTCATCTCCTCGCACAGGGCGATGTCGGTGACCGCCCCGAGCACCCGGGGCTTCTCCACCATCTTGCCCACCCCGTACCCGCCCAGGGTGTAGATGCGGCTGACGCCAAGCTCCTTGCAGGCCTGGATGGCGTGATGCGAAAGCTCGTACTGTCCGTCCGGGGTCATGCCCTGATAGTCCCCGGTGAGTATGACTATGTCTGGGCGGTCTCCCTCCCCGCGGTAGTAGTGCATCTCGTTGTTCACCAGACGGATCACCCCGTCGTCGTCCAAGAGCACCTGTGGCGGAAAATGCTTGGAATAGATGTCCGCGAACTTGACGGCCTTGACCTGCTCCACCAGGTGTTCCGCCGCCAGCTTCCCGACGTTGCCCACGCCCGGAAGGCCCTCGATCAGTATCGGGGCCTTCAGCTCCGGACGCTCGTGCATGACCATTATGACGCTATCCATCTCCATCACCAATCTCTTGCCGCGCCCTCCGCCGGTACTCTCCATAACGGTCGTCAGGAGAGAACCTCGGCGGGATGGGCGTCGATGTCCTTTCTCCACACCTTTGGCAGGTGTCCTTGAGCGTGTACTCACGGCACCTATCGCACCGCCTCAGAGTGGTCTTCATAATGCTGTTACCTGCAAGACCTGATAAGACAGGCCTTCGATAAATCTCTATTGCCCGGACTCACTTGGCGTCCCGGTGGAACGCCCCGTCCCCGCCGCTCTCCTTGATCTCGGCGATGATGAGGTTCGTGACGTTCTTCATATCCTCTTCCGCCACCTTGTAGTCGGGGGCGGTCATGACCAGCCGGTAGCGCGGGGCGCCGATGTACTGGATCTCCAGCTCCTCCTCGGCGGACTCGATCCCCTTCTTGAGGGCGGCCTTTATGAGGTCCACTCCGTCGGGGGCCGGGGAGCGAAGCTCCAATATCCCGGCGATCTGCACGAACGGCGGGGTGACGTTCTCCTTGGCCACCTCCACGAACGCATTGGTCCAATCGCCGGTAAGCTCGGCCTCCCCCAACGCGCTGTCGTCGATGGCGCAGCTCTCGAACGCGGAATAGAGGGAGCCGAACTTATCCACAAGTTCGTAACCGAACTCCTCCCAGCAGCTCTCGAGGGTCTTCTCCAGCCTGGTGGCCACGATCTCAAGGAGCTTCTCGGCCTTGGTCTCGTTCTTCCACTGCTGGACCTTCTCGCGGCGCTGGTGTTCGTTGACCGATTTTAAAGAAAGGTCGATATGTCCCTTGGTCGAGTCCACACCCAGAACCTTGCAGACGACCTTCTGCCCCTCTCTCACGTAGTCGCGTATGTATTTGACCCATCCGGTCGCGACGTCACGTACGTGAATGAAGCCTTCCTTGTCGCCATACTCATCGAGGGTAACGAACGCCCCGAAGTTCTTGACGTTCTGTACAGTGCAGACCACGAGCTCCCCTTCCTCGGGGAACTCGCCGACCCTAGCCATTAGTCGACCACCTCAAGCAGCTCGCCCCTGATCTCGCCCTCGCCTCCGCGGGACTTGACCAGGGTAGAGCCGCACACCGCGCAGGCCACGTTCATGGCCGGCTTCTTGTAGGTGATCTGCTCGTTTCCGCAATCCTGGCATTTTACCTTTATGAACTTCCCGGTTGTGGACATCGTGATCACTCCGTCAGCTCGAACTTCTTGGCCCGGAAGCAAGCCTTCTGGTGGGCCTTCTTGCACTTCTTACAGCGGTACCTGAGAGAGATCCTCTTGGTGGGCTTCTCGCGACCCTCAGGCTTGGGCCTGGGGAAACCGCCGTAACCGGCGGTGGCCCTTCGGAACCTTCTCTGACCCCACTTCATCTCGCTGGCCTTCTTCTTCTTAACCCTCTCGACCTCGTGATCGGTGTGAGTCTTGCAGGATGGACAGTAAGTCTTGATGGACCTAGGCATCTTCATTAAATTCATCCCTTTGGAGCAAAAATGCCTTAATACTCATTCCATATTTAAACCCTTAGCATGACAAGAACCCCGTCATGGTCAAGCTGGGTGACATTATCTGGCTTTATGGGGGGATGGCTTGAGATTTTCGTCAATTGCCATACATCGTTTCGGAAATTGTTAGAATAGGTACGGTCGCCAAGGTAATTCAACTTACTCCCGTACCGGGGTCACGGGCATCCTTCGCCGGCGGTCCTGCCTCCCGGGAGGGGGATCATGTTCTATCGTTATTCATTAATTAAACGAAAGTTTATAATATGACCCGCATTCTCGGGGATATTCCCCTCTAATATCTGCGGGTATCCATTTAAGTTGGAGGCAATTTAAATGGACATGGCCAGCATATTAGCCAGATGCAAGAAATTATTGGAGAAATAGAAAGTGATATATATCAACCGAATAATAATTGATATGTATCTAAAAATCAGAGAAAGGATGTAATGATATGGCCGACAAAGGCTTCAACAAGAAAGACGAATCGCTCGTTGACCTGCTGGTCAACACCGGCATGCCCAAGAACGTCGCCAAGACCTTGGCCTTCTTGCGTAAGAAGGAGGAAACGACATCTGTCGAAATAGAGATCATGACGGCCCTCAGGCAGCCAGAGGTCTCCATCGCCATGCAGGAGCTTCGTCGCCGAAAGTGGGTCATCAAGAGGGACATCAAGAAGGAGGGCAAGGGCCGGCCGGTGCACGCCTACAAACTGGCCATCCCCTTCGACAAGATCATCGAGACCTTGGAGAAGGAGGAGAGGAAGCGCATGGAGTCCATCGAGAAGAACATCGAGCAGCTCAAGGCGCTTTCCCTGAACCCTTGATCAAACCCTTTCCATCACCCTTATTCCCTGCTCCGAGGCCACCACCACCTTTTTCGCCATCTTCAGGAACAGGCCGGTCTCCACCACTCCCGGTATCTCCTTCAGCCTGCTCTGCAGGTCGTAGGCATCTCGTATCCCGCGCTCGAAATGCAGGTGGTAGATCAGGTTGCCGTTGTCGGTGACGAAGGGGTCGTTTCCGCCGCGCAGCTCGGCCCTGCACCCCAGCTCCTCCATGTACAGCCTGGTTCGGCCATGGGAGAAGGGCACCACCTCCACCGGCAGGGGGAACTTGGTCCCCAGGTCCCTCACCAGCTTGGAATCGTCCACCACGATGACCTGCGTGCGGGTGGAATAGGCCACGATCTTCTCCCTGAGCAGGGCCCCGCCCATTCCCTTGATCAAATCCAGGTTCCCATCCACCTCGTCCGCTCCGTCGATGGTCAGGTCCAGGGTCCCCGCCTCCTCCAGGGTGGCCAGGGGGATCCCCAGCTCCCGGGCCTGCCTCTCGCTGGCTATGGAGGTGGGAACCGCCAGGATGTCGTATCCCTGCTTGACCAGGCGGCCGATGGCCTCGATGGCGAAATAGGCGGTGCTCCCGGTGCCCAGGCCGACCTTCATGCCGTCCTGCACCATCTCCACGGCCTTCTCCGCCGCCAACCGCTTCTTCTCGGACATCCTAACCCTCGAAGTTCTTTTTCACCAGGTCGGCCAGTCCATTCACCACGTACTCGTTCACCAGCCGGCCCTTCTCCCTGCTGGCCTTCCTGGCATCCCCGCCGAAGCCCTGCGGCAGGCACCTCTCGGCGTCCGCGTGCACCATGAAGTGCATGTCCACGAACTCCCCCACGGAGCGCTCCTCCGAGACCAGGTCCGGCCTTATGTCCATGATGCGGGAGGTCTCGATGATGCCCCCGTGGCCGTCCGGTATGCCCTCGCAGACGTCGGGCTTCTTGTCGTAGGCCAGCTCGTAATCGCTGAGCATCATGACCTTCATGCCCTGCCTGGCGGCGTGCTCGCAGGCCAGCTTTATGGCCGATCTGTGGACGGAGCCGAGGTGGCCTGAAACGATCACCACCTTGCGGATCCCGTTGCGCTGCAGGGCCGCCAGCACGTCGGCGACCAGGGCCCTCAGGGTATCGAAGGTGATGTCCAGGGTCCCTGGGAAGTTCCGGGTGGAGGAATGCTGCCCGTAGTTGATGGTGGGGGCGATGAGCCCTCCGGTCCTGCTGCAGACCTCCCGCACCACATGCTCCGGCTGGAAGGTGTCCGTTCCCAGGGGCAGATGCGGGCCATGGGCCTCCACGGCCCCCATGGGCAGGAAGACCACGGGATCATCCTTGACCGCCTTGGCGAAGGCGGCCGAGCTCATCTCGTCTATCCTCATTCCTTCACCTTCTCCGTGTCGATCAGGGGGGTGTGACACACCGGGCACACGCCCCTCCTCAGGGAATCGTTCTGAAACGTGTTCATGAGCCGGGCGTCGATCTCGTCGACCTTGGACTTGTCGATGTCCTTCTTGCAACGGGGGCAGTGTAGCGGCATTCTCGTACCGCAGGGGTAATGCCCGGGGGCAAATTTCAAATCTTGCCCCACAGCGGTTATATGCGCCAATGGGGATTCCCGTCCATGCGCTTGGCCTGCCTGTTCTCCGGAGGGAAGGACTCCACCTACGCCGCCCATCTCATGGAGCAGTCCGGGCACGAGGTCGTCTGCCTGGTGACCATCCTGCCCTCCGATCCCCATTCCATGGTCTTCCACACCCTGAACCTGGAGCACCTGCCGGTGATGGCC
>MVPZ01000059.1 GCA_002067045.1 Methanomassiliicoccales archaeon PtaB.Bin134
GCTCCTCTCCCGGGATATACATCTCCAAGCGCTCCTTCAAGGATGTACTGGACGATCTCCAGCCCATCTCCCGCCTGGTGTACCTCAAGGAGGACGGCGAGGACGTGCGCACGCAGGAGCTGGACGGGGACCTCACCTTCATCATCTCCGACCACCAGGACCTTAAGGAAGAGGAGGAGGCCGAGCTGCTATCAAGGGAGCCCATAAAGCTGACCCTGGGGCCGCTGTCCTACCACGCGGACCACTGCATCACCATAATGCTCAACGAGCTTGACCGCAGAGGCTAGGGACATCGTGTCATAAGCCTCTTGTTCGTGGAAGAGGAACCGGCAGAGCCATTTTTCCTAACGCCGTCTTGGTTCCAGGGACGTTAAGAATGAGGCTGAAGGAAATGGAGAACATGGACCGTGGTTAGATCGAGGTATGGTCTATTTTCCTGGTCGTACGGACCATGGTCCACACGGAGAGTAGGGGTGGGATGCGGTCCTAAGAAGGGCAGGGACAGCAAAGCCTTTATCGCCAGGCTGACATGAGGCGAGCATGACCGAGAAGATCCCCCAGCATCGCCATTGCTCTAAGTGCGGGAAGGCCTTCCTTGGGGAGGAACGCTTCTGTTCCGATGAGTGCAAGGTCAGTAACAATGAGCTGCTCAAGAAGAGGAAGCGCCAGCTCCTCATCCTGTATGGCTTGACCGTGGTGGTCCTCATAGCGGCCCTTCTGTTCGTGGGCGTCTGATCATGAAGGTGGGGCTCGGCGGTACCTTCAACATTTTTCACCGGGGCCACCGCGCCCTCATAGACAAGGCCTTCGAGGCCGGGGACCAGGTCATCATCGGCATAACCTCTGATGAGTTCGCCGGTCAGCGCAAGACCGGGGTGCTCCCACTGAACGAGAGGCGCGAGAGGCTGGAAGCGTACCTGCGCACCAAGGGCGATAACTGGGAGGTGTCCGTGATCGAAGATGTGGCCGGAAGGATGGACCAGCGCACGGACATCTCGGCCCTGGTGGTCTCCCCGGAGACCCGGAGGGCGGCCGAGGGCATCAACCGTGAGCGCATCGCCCGCGGGCTGCTGCCCCTCCAGCTCATAGAGGTCCCGCACGTCCTGGCGGACGATTTCCTGCCGATATCGGCCCACCGCATTGTGAGGGGGGACATCGACGTGGAGGGCCGCCTCCTGCGTCCCCTGAGGGTGAACGTGGGCTCCCTGAACAGGATCAAGGTCGATGCCGTCACCAACGTCCTTACCCGGCTTTACGGGGAGGTCAAGATAGCGGGTGTGGATGTGGAATCCGGGGTGGCGGAGCAGCCCATGGGGGAGGAGACCCGCAGGGGAGCGATGGTGCGGGCATCGCAGGCCATCAAGGACGCGGACCTAGGGGTGGGCCTGGAAGCGGGGGTCTTCGACACCGATGATGGCCTTTACGACGTCCAGTACTGCGCGGTGATCGACCAGCGGGGACGGTACACCATCGGCCACGGCATGGGCTTCCGTTACCCCCCGGCGGTGGCGGAGCTCGTGCGCGAGGGGTGGACGGTAGGCAGGTCCTTCCGGGAGCTATACGGCTGGGAGAGGGACGGGAAGAAGGAGGGCGCCATAAGCTTCCTCACCAAGGGGGCGCTGGACCGCACAGCTCTCGCTGAGCAGGCAGTAATTGCAGCGATGGTCCCCCGCATACGCAAGGAGCTTTACACCGACCTGTGATCAGGTCTTGGCCTTCTCCCTGCGGACCCGGGCGTGGTCCTCTATGCTGCCAGTGCAGTTGGAGATGCCCACGCACCCGAAGCGTCTGTACTTGCTGCAGTAGAAGCCCTGAACGTAATGCTCGCAGGGCGGGTCCTTATCCGCCCGGCACTTGGCGCCTATGCACGCGAACCCCTTGTAGCGGCCGTCGCACTTGCCGTCATTCTGCAGGTAGTAGCATTTCATCTACCACTCCCCCCGCTCATCGGGGAGGTGGGTACGCGCTCCCGAACCCTCAGGCACCGTTCCCCGGTCGCGCTGCCCCTTGTTGAGGTCCCGGCCGGGGGGAGATGCCCCTGATCATAAAGGCACATTTTCCCATCCCGGCCACTATATGTATATTTATGAATTTATATGTTGTCTGGATTTATGGCTCATGGGTGGTAGGCCTTGACGGCCTCGGCCATCTCCTGCAGCCTCTTCTGCACCAGGTCGTTGATGGTGCCCTCCTCGAAGGTCCCGTCCTCCTTCAACGCTCCCGCGGGCCTCGACGTCAGCACCTCTATGCCCTCGTCGATGGTCCTCACCGGCCATATGTGGAACTTGCCGTCCTTGATGGCCTGGACGACCTCCTCCTTGAGCATGAGGTTCTGCACGTTGGAGTGCGGTATCATGCACCCCTGGTCGCCGGTCAGGCCCAGGGCCTTGCACGTCTCGTAGAACCCCTCGACCTTCTGGTTCACCCCTCCGATGGCCTGGACCTCCCCCTTCTGGTTCACGGAACCGGTGACGGCGATGTTCTGTCGGATGGGCACGCCCGACAGGGCGGACAGTATGGCGTACAGCTCGGTGCTGGAGGCGCTGTCCCCGTCCACACCGGAGTAGGACTGCTCGAAGACCAGACGTGCGGACAGCGACAGGGGTACGGTGCGGGCATAGCGCTCGTGCAGGAACCCGCTGAGGATGAGCACGCCCTTGGTGTGCGTGGCCCCTCCCATCTGCGACAGCCTCTCGATGTCCACGATGCCCTCGCGGCCGATCCCCACGGTGGCTGTTATACGTGACGGCCTGCCGAAGGCGTAGTCGCCCACGCTGAACACGGCCAGCCCGTTGATCTGTCCTACCTTCGCACCGGTGATGTCGATGAGGTACAGGCCCTTTGTCACCGACTCCTCGATCTTCTTCTGGATCAGGTTGGAGCGGTACTCCCTCTCCTCCAGCTGCTTCAGGATGTGCTTGCGGGAGATGGTCTTGGAGCCCTCCTCCTGCGCATAGAAGGACGCCTCCCGGATGATGTCCGCGACCCGGGCGAACTGGGTGGTCATCTTCCCCTGGTCATCGGCCATCCGCGAGGCGTGCTCGACGACCGCTGCCAGGGCGGAGGGGTCGAGGTGGAGGAGACCCTCCTTCGTGACCAGAGAGCACATGAAGCTGGTGTACAGCTCGATGTTCTCAGGGGTGCGGTCCATCTCCGTGTCGAAATCGGCCTTGACCTTGAACAGCTCCTTGAAGTCCGGGTCCAGGTTGTAGAGTATGTTGTACACCTGCGGGTTCCCGATGAGCACTATCTTAGCATCGAAGGGGATGGGCTCCGGCCTCAGGGTCTTTGTCACCATGTAACCCATCCTCGAGACAGGGTCCTCAAGCTCCAGCTTGCCCGTGGAGATGGTCTGCTTCAGGCCCTCCCAGACCATGGGGTCCTGGAACATCCTCTCCACCGGTATGATGAGGTACCCACCGTTGGCGAGGTGGGCCGTGCCCGCGCGGATCATGGTGTAGTCGGTGACCAGCGCGCCAAACCTCGCCTCCCGCTCCGAGTAGCCGAACAGGCGGACGTACGTGGGGTTGAACTCCGATAGCACCGGAGCGCCGACGGTCCTGGAGTTGTCGACGATTAGGTTCACCCTGTAGTTGCGGGTGGGATCTATCGCCGGCGTGTTCTGCTCCTTGGGCTGCGTGCTGAGGAAGAGGGGGACGTTGTCCACGATGTCGTTCTGCACCTCCTCCAGGTACTCGATGACCTCATGGTTATCGTGGAACTCATCGCGCACCCCGCCGATGTACGGCGCCACTGCGAAGGCCGCCACCCTGCGGTTGAGGTCCAGCAGCTCCTTGTCCACCTTGCGCATCGTCTCCTGCAGGGGCCGGAACATCTCCCCCATCTTGCTGTTAAGGGCCTCGCGCTCCTCGTTGATCTTCTTCTGCAGCGCCGGAGGCAGCTGCTGGAAGTCGGCTTCGGTGAGGGGGCGCCCCTCCACGATGGGGGTGAGGGCGATGCCCACGGGCGACGGCTGCAGGAGGAACCCCGCCTCCTTGGCCAGGGCGTTGATGTTGGCCACGATCTCGTTCCTCTCCTGGTTGATCTTCTGGACGACCGCCTCCCGCTGCTTGGCGTACTCCGCGCTCTCGAAAGCCTCCCTGAGGGCGGGCGGTATCTGCGTCACCAGGCGCTCCATGGCCTTCTTGAAGGACGCGCCCTGACCGGCGGCCAGGGAGATGGCACGGGGCCGCGAGGAGTCGACGAAGTTATTGACGTAGCACCAGTCCGGCGGCACCGGCTGCTTCACCGCCAGGGCCGTGGAGAAGTCCTGGATGGCCGACTTCCTGCCCGTTCCCTGGATCCCGGAGATGAATATGTTAAAGCCCTTGTCCTTGATCCGCAGCCCCAGGTTCAGGGCCCTGAGGGCCCTCTCCTGACCCAGGATCGTCTCCAGCGGCTTGATCTCCTCCGTACTGTCGCATGTGAACGCCTTCTCGTCCATCGCCTTTCTGGCCTGGTCATATGTAAGCTCCGGGATCATGATGAATCGACATAGAATGGGAGGCCAAGTTATAAAAAAGACCTTATCGGCGGGGAGCTGGGCGACTGTCGTGGGGGTAAATGTAGTGGCTCAGGTAGATGAGCCAGGCGATGTCCACGGTCATGCAGATGGTGGCGGGCATGGCCGCGACCTCCCCCAGGAGGGCGATCGCCAGGGCGGCCGCCATGCCGGTGTTCTTATGGGTG
>MVPZ01000060.1 GCA_002067045.1 Methanomassiliicoccales archaeon PtaB.Bin134
ATCCCCCAGACCGCCTTGCTCCTGAAGAGGGAGTAGTCGAACTTGATCAGGAAGAAGATGGGCAGTATCGAGATGGCCGAGACCAGCGAGCGCATCGCCGAGAACAGGTAGGGATCGGTGCTGTCCACGCCCAGCTTCCCGGCCACGAAGGAGGTGCCCCAGATCATGCCCGCTAGGATGAGCAGGGCATGGGTGTGGCGCGGGGGCTCGGTCATGCCCAGCCCTTATCCAATCCATCTATTTATTACAGATGGAGCTCCTCAATAGATGCCGCCCGGCTCCATGCTGGCGCCCTTGACCCAGGACAGCTGGGTGACCTTCGCACCGTCGCCCAGCACGCAGTCCACCACCACCGCCCCGGCCCCTATGGCGCAGCCCTCCCCGATGATGCTGCCCTGCACCAGGGCCCCTTCCCCCACGGATACGGAATCGAGGAGCAGGCTGCCCTCCACGGAGCACCCGGCCCCCAGGGAGCAGGACCGCCCGACGACGCTGCCATGCACCCTGGCCCCTTCGGCCCTGCCCTCTCCCACGAAGAAGAACGGCGGCTCGGCCTTGGAACCTGGAGGAGCGGCGGAGCCGGTCCTCCGGGAGGCCATGTCCATGTTGGCCAGGTACAGGTCCGAGGGCCGCCCTATGTCCTTCCAGTAGCCGTTCAGCGGGGTGGCGTAGAGCCCTCGGCCCCTCTCCAGCATGTCCATGTACAGGTTCTTGGAGAAATCATACTTCTGGCCTGGAGGTATCATGCCCAGCACCTCCTTCTCCAGGACGTACGTGCCGGCGTTGATCACCCGGGAGAACACCTCCTCGGTGCGGGGCTTCTCCTTGAAGCGCTCGATGCGGCCGTCGGCGTCCACGCCCACGATGCCGAACTGCTCGGGATGCTCGACCTCGGTCAGGCCCATGGTGGCCTCCGCCCCCTTGCGCGCATGGAAGTCTATCAGCGCCCCCAGGTCGGCGTCGGTGAGGGTGTCCCCGCTGCCCACCACGAAGGTCCCCTCCAGACGGTCCTCCAGCAGCTTCACCGCCCCCGCGGTGCCCATGGGCTCCCTCTCGTAGGCGAACTCGATGTCCACGCCGAACCGCCGGCCGTCCCCCAGCGCCCTGACCACGTCCTCGGAGCGGTAGCCGCAGGCCAGGATGATATGGCGCACCCCGGCCTGGGCCAGGGAGGAGATGACATACTCTATGCAAGGAACGCCCAGCACCGGCAGCAGGGGCTTCGGCCTCGAGGAGGTGAGCGGCCGAAGGCGGGTGCCCTCCCCTCCGGCCAGAATAACCGCCTGCCCAACCCTTCCGGTCATTGGATCATCGCTCCAGCACCTTGATGACGTTGCGGTCCTTCCTGGCCCCTATGGCCTTGGACACGGGGAGGCACTTGCTGCGCAGCAGGTGGGCCATGGGCCGTATGCCGCTGTCGGAGAGGGCCTCGAAGTTGGCCATGCCCTTGGCCAGGACCAGGTCCGCCCGGGAGAAGGCCTCCAGGAGCTCCCTGGGCGCCTTTTCCAGGTCCACGCCTATGGCGAACGCCCCGGTGGTCAGGCAGGCGCTCAGCGCCTTGTCCGCCCCGGAGGCCGCCAGGTCCTCCCAGGTGGCGTCGGTGATTATCGATTCGCCCTTCACCACCCCGGTCACCGCCAGGCCCATGGACCTCAGCTCCCTTATGAGTATGGTGTCCAGCACGATCTCCCCGCAGTTGTCGAAGAGGTACAGCACCTCCTTGGCCCCCCTGAGCAGCTCCCTCAGCCTCTCCACGTCGTCGGGCTCCGGCTCCTCGGATACTATGGCCTCGAAGGTGTGCCTCAGCTCCTCGGGGCTCTCGAAGCCCCCAATTCCGAAGTCCATCACGTTGCCGGCGATGGCCACCAGGCAGGCGGTCCTGAGCCGGTCGGTGGAGGCCTGCATAAGCTCTTCGGCCCGGGGCAGCAGCGAGGCGGCCACCCGGTTGGCCTCGGCCTTCAGCCCGCGGTAGGGATCGTCCACGCCCAGCAGGTCGTAGGACAGCCTGTGCACCTTGGTGGCCAGGGCCGCCGAGTTGGTGCCCGGCTCCCACTCCTCGGACAGCAGGCGGACGCACGATGACATGACCTTGGCCTCCAGTGAGGGGTCTACCAGCCGGGTCTGGAAAAGTACCCGGCGCAAGAGACAGGGGGCGCACTCTGCGGTGAACTCCATGAGCGTGAAAGAGGGGCGGCGATAATATTCCTTTCGTTCCTCCTGTGCAAAGTTAATATCCAGAGAACAGATTTCGAATGCGATATCATGGCCGATTCCGTTCTTCTCCGGGTGGCGAAAGCCCAGTTGCAAAATGAGGTGGGGTTGGGACGCGCCCGCCTGGACATGAAGACCAGGAAGGAGCTGGGAGTGGAGGTCGGTCATGCCGTGGAGATCGTGGGCAAGAGGATGACCGTGGCCAGGGTCTTCCGCGCCCAGCAGGAGGACGAGGGCAAGGACATCATCCGCATCGACGGCATGATACGCTCCAACGCCGGGGTGTCCATAGGGGAGAGGGTCACGGTGAGCAAGGCCGACCCCCAGCCGGCCACCAAGGTGGTGCTGGTGCCCAAGCCGCCGACCGGCAAGCACGTGACCATGGGAGCGGGCGTCGACGACCTGCTGAGGAAGAGCCTGAGCGGCCGGCCCATGGTCAAGGGCGACGAGTTCCTGGTGCCCAATTACGGATGGGGTTCGAACTACGGGGCGTTCAACGTGCTGTCCACCACCCCGGCGGGGGTGGTGACCATCGCCGAGCACACCGAGATCGTGATCAGAACGGACGCCAGCGAGGTCAAGGAGACCCTGGCCCCCTCGGTCACCTACGACGACATCGGGGGGCTGGAGGACGTATTGCAGCGCATACGGGAGATGATAGAGCTGCCCCTCAAGCATCCGGAGATATTCGAGCGCCTGGGCATCGACGCGCCAAAGGGCGTCCTGCTCTACGGCCCCCCGGGGACCGGGAAGACGCTGCTGGCCAAGGCGGTGGCCAACGAATCGGGCGCCTCCTTCTACTCCATCCAGGGACCGGAGATAATGTCCAAGTTCTATGGCCAGAGCGAGGAGAAGCTCCGCGAGAAGTTCGAGGAGGCGGAGAAGAACGCCCCCTCCATCGTTTTCATCGACGAGATAGATTCCATAGCCCCCAAGCGCGAGGACGTCACCGGGGAGGTGGAGAGGAGGGTGGTGGCCCAGCTGCTCACGCTCATGGACGGTATGTCCGAGCGCGGCCAGGTTATCGTCATCGGCGCCACCAACCGCCAGGACGCCATGGACCCCGCGCTGCGCCGCCCCGGACGGTTCGATAGGGAGATAGAGGTGGGGGTGCCCTCCTTCCAGGGCAGGAAGGAGATCATGCAGATCCACACCCGGGGCATGCCCCTGGACGAGGACGTGAACCTGGACCAGTACGCACAGGTCACCCACGGCTTCGCCGGGGCCGACCTGGCCGCCCTGTCCCGGGAGGCGGCCATGAAGTGCCTGGCGCGCTTCGTCCCGATCATTGACCTGGACCGGGCCATACCGGCCGACGTGCTGTCCCAGATGAAGGTCACCAGCGCCGACTTCGACGCGGCGCTCAGGGAGATCGAGCCCTCGGCCATGCGGGAGGTGCTGGTGGAGATCCCCACGGTGAGCTGGAACGAGATAGGGGGACTGGAGGACGTCAAGCAGCAGCTCAAGGAGGTCGTGGAGATGCCCATGGAGAGGCCGGAGGCCTTCCGGCGCATGGGCGTGCGGCCCTCGCAGGGCGTCCTGCTCTACGGCCCCCCGGGGACCGGGAAGACGCTGCTGGCCAAGGCGGTGGCCAACGAGTCCAAGGCCAACTTCATAAGCATTAAGGGCCCGGAGATAATGTCCAAGTGGTACGGCGAGAGCGAGAGGGCCCTGCGCGACGTGTTCAAGAAGGCCCGCCAGGTGGCCCCGGCCATCGTGTTCCTGGATGAGATCGATGCCATCGCCCCCCGCAGGGGCATACATGAGGGGCCCAAGGTCACCGAGGCCCTGGTCAACCAGCTGCTCACCCTCATGGACGGGCTAACCTCCCGGGAGGGGATCACCGTGATCGCCGCCACCAACCGCCCGGACATAATGGACGGCGCCCTGCTGCGCCCCGGTCGGTTCGACCGGCTGGTGCTGGTGCCGGTACCGGACGCCCCGGCCCGCAGGGCCATACTGCAGGTGCACACCCGCAGCATGCCCCTGAAGGAGGTGAACGTGGACGATCTGGTGTCCCGCACGGAGGGCTTCGTGGGAGCGGACCTGGAGAACCTCTGCCGGGAGGCGGCCATGATCGCCCTGCGGCAGGACCGCGACGCCGCGGTGGTGGAGATGAGGCACTTCGAGGCCGCCTTCAAGACGGTCAAGCCCTCGGTGGACAAGGAGTCCGCCAAGCAGTACGATAACATGAGCAAGAGCTTGCACAAGGCCCGGGGCGGCATGGACGACCTGGGCATATTCAGGTAGGTGTGATCGATGGTCAAGGTGTTGAAGCCGAACGGAACGGTCAAGAAGGTCCAGCCCAAGAAGGAAGAGGTCGTCAAGGAGACCGCCAAGAAGGCCCCGGCGAAGAGTGCCAAGCAGGCTCCCCAGCTGGACCTGCGAGAGGAGAGCCTGCGCATGCTCGCCCAGTTCTACCTGGGGGAGATGGACCTTTCCATGAAGATGCGCCAGATGACCGTGGCCTCGGGCAAGCAGCCCCCGGAGTGGATGGCGGCGCTGGAGATCCTCAAGGAGATCATAATCAAGACCGAGCACCCCGATCAGAAGCTGAAGATGTACCAGGCCATGGTGGACCTGCTGGCCAAAACGGGGCAGAAGGAGGACCTGCGCACCATCCAGGAGATCATCGCCCGCTACAACCTGAAGTCCTTCAAGGACATGGGCTTCGAGAGGGTGGAGATAGAGTGCGCCAAGGACGCCTGTCCGGCCTGCCGCAAGATGGCGGGCAAGAGGCTCAGGATAGACGAGGCCATGGAGACCATGCCCATCCCCTGCCGCGACTGCGGGAAGGAGATGGATGCCGTCAAGGGCTACTGCCGCTGCCGCTACTTCGCCATCTTCTGATGGCCCCTGGAACCCCAGTCCATAAATCTATAAATACGCTCAATCTCATGCGATAGTTAATTCGGCCAACTGTTTGGGGTGCGCAAATGAGGAAGTTCATATCCGAGCTGAAGGGAAAGACGGTCATGACCAACGACGGTCAGATTTTGGGCATGATAGACAACTTCGTGGTGGACACCGTCACCGGAGAGATAAACCATGTGCTGGTGGTCCCGGCGGAGGAGATCGACAGCCGTCTGTTCCGCACTGACAGCCACGGCCGCCTCGTGCTCCCGTTCAGCGAGATGAAGGATGTTCGTGACGTCGTGGTCATGAGCATCTCCCGCTAAACCCCAACCCCCAGTCCTTTTCATCGTTTCCTGCGACAGCGTAAGCCCTCAGCCCTTGGCCAGCACCTTGGTGCGGTCCCGGCCGGCCTGGGCCTCGCGGAACCCCGGGGCCTTGTCCAAAGCATCCTGATAGAGGCTGTGGGCCCACCGGTACTGCTTCTCGCCCTCGGCGATCACCCCCAGCATGTACAGGACGTCCGCGGACTCCTCCATCTTCAGGGCGGAGGTCAGGCTCTGCTTGGCCCCCTCGGTGTCCCCCAGGGCCATCTGCACGTTGCTGAGGTTCAGCAGGTACTCCGGCCT
This sequence comes from Methanomassiliicoccales archaeon PtaB.Bin134, assembly GCA_002067045.1. The sequence goes on from MVPZ01000060.1 coordinate 5,694, forward strand.
GCGGTCCTCCTCCACCGCGGCCTTGAGGACCTCGATGGCCCTCTCGTAGCCGCCGGAGGCGAACAGGGTGCAGCCGATGTTGTTCATGGCCTCGGAATGATGGGGATCGACCTCCATGGCCAGCTCCATGAAGTGTATGGCCTGGTCGTAGTCGTACTCGCCCATGAAGCGCATGCACACCCCCAGGTTGTCCAGGCCCTCCGGGAAGGCCGGGAACTCGGAGATGAGCGCCTTGAGGAGCTTGGAGGCGTCGCGGTAACGTCCCAGGCGCATGAGGGCCAGCGCCTTGGCCAGCCGGACCGGCAGCTCCTGACCCCGCACGTCCATCCTGGACAGCTCGTTGTACTGCCCGTTCTCCAGTAGCTCCAGGGCCCGGCGGGACGTATCCACTCACGTTGCCGCCGGCCAGCGCCTGAATGCTTCCTTGAGGGCCTCCGCGGCCTCCTCCCCCCGGCCCAGGGACAGCAGCGCGCGGGCCTTGAGCCTGAGGCCCTCCAGGTCCGGGCCGTCACTCATGCCGTCCACCAGCAGCTGCAGCGCCATTTCCCTCTCCCCGCCCGACAGGAGCAGCAGGGCCTCCAGGTTCCTGAGGGCCTCCCCGCCCTCCGGGAGCGGGGGCAGGGACACCTCGAAGGGCCAGGCCGGAATGGCCCTCCCCTCGACCGGGGGTCCGGCGGAATCCGGTTCAGGCGCTGCTTCCGGCGTAGCGGGAGGCGCGGGGGCCGCCAGGGGCTTGGCCTCCTCCGACTCCACCAGTCTGCCGGGCTCCGGAACGGGCTCCACGGCCCTGACCTCCTCCACGGGCATTACGGCGGTCTGCCTGTCGACCTCCGCGGGCGGAAGGGCATGGACCTCCTCCACGGCCGTCTCGCCCAGCTCCTGCAGGGAGCGGGGCTCCGGGAGGGTCGCGGGAACCGTCGCGGACCGCGCCTCCGGGGCCTCCGATCCGCCCTCTTGGACTGCGACCCCCGCATCCCCTGCGGCAGGGGCCTCGGGAGAGGCGGCCTCCTCTGTAGCCTCGGTCCTCTCCTCCGGTGGGACGTCGTCCTGGGCAGCCGCGGTGGCGGATGCGACCGTCCCCGCAGGGTCATCCTCATTGCCCCGGGGCTCCTCCTCGTCCAGCCCCATCTCCGAGGCCAGCCGCTCCCGCTCCTGCCTGACCAGCTCCAGAGCGGGTTCCAGGTACAGGGCCCGGTCCAGGGCGGTGAGGGCGTCCTCCAGCTGGCCGATGCCGCGCAGGCAGGTGCCCAGATGCGCCCATATGTCCGCACGGGAGTCCACCAGGCGCAGCACGTCCTTCCAGCCCTCCACCGCGCCTTCCATGTCCCCCCTCTCCTCCCTCAGGCGGGCGATGTTGATCAATGGGTCGGCAAAGTCCGGGTCCATCATGCTGGACCTCTCGAAGGAGGCCTGGGCCTCCACCAGGCGGCCCATGGCCTTCAGCACCAGCCCCCGGTTGTTCCAGCCGCGGGGCTCCTGCGGGAAGCGCTGCGTCAGGTCGTTGAAGACCTTGAATGCCCATTCCAGCCGGCCCAGGTCGTACAGCGCGGCCCCCTTGTTCAGGATGGCCGGCACATGGTTGGGGTTGATCCTCAGCACGTTGTCGTAGGCCGCCAGCTCCCTTTCCCGGTCCCCCAGCTGCTCCTGGATCAGGGCGATGAGGAACCAGGTCCCGGCGTCCCCCGAACGGAGCTCGGCGGCGCGGTTCGCAGCCGCCAGCGCCTCCGCGGGCCTGCCCATCTCCAGGAGGTAGCTGGCCTTCTTCAGCCACAGCGAATCGTTCAGGGGCTTGATCTCCAGGGCCTGGTCCAGGACCTGCACCGCCCGCGCATGGTCGCCCTTGTTCCGGCGCTCCTCGGCCTCCTCCAGCAGGGCCTCCAGCTTGCACACCGAGGGAAGGCAGGGCTCGCCGCGGTCCTCCAGGACCTTGAGGTCCTCCCCGGCCAGTAGCTGCTCGTCCAGTTCGAACTTCTCCAGCAGGGCCAGGAACTTCTCGGCGGCCGCGAACGATACGCTCTCCCTCTCCAGGTAGTTGAGGGTGCCGGGGTCCAGGGACTGCAGGGTCATGAACACCGGGGTGCGCAGGGTGGACCTGGCCTCCTCCACCAGGGACCGGACGATCAGCTCCGGGTCGGTGAAGTCGGTGCGCGCGGCCAGGACCAGGTAGCCCTCCTCCCCCTGACCGTAGATGACCAGCGTGCCGCGCTGCTCCTGCGCGGACTGCACCCTCACTCCCATGCCCCCCATGAGCGAGATCATGAGGTCCCGGAACCCGGGCTCCGGAAGGTTGCGTATGGCCTGCACCAGGCGTTGGCGCTTGCTGAGGTCCAGCTTCTCGGCCAGGTCGGTCACTGGCATCCCCTCCTCAGGCGCAGGATGGCCCCCTCGATGTCCTCGGCGGAGGACACCGCCTCCGCGGCCTGGTCCTCCATGCCCAGCTCCCAGTAGGCCTTGGCCAGCTGGACGCGTACGCCCTCGGTGTTGGCCAGCTCCTTGAGCTCGTTCAGTGCGGCCTCATGCTCCCCGCCCCAGTGGCGGAGCATGGCCAGGTTGGCCCTGGCGATCTCGGAGAGCTCGGACACCTCCCCGGCGCGCCGGTACAGGTCCATGGCCCTGGCGGCCCTCTCGGCGAAGGCCTGCCTCCGGCCCTCCTCGCCCAGGGGCAGACGCGAGGCGTCCCGGGCGCTGATGGCCAGCAGGTTCCCCAATCGCAGGAGCGCCCTTCCCCAGCGCTCCCCCTGGTAATCGTGATTGTCGGGTATCTGGACCAGGTCCCTCAGCTTGGCCCGCAGGGGCACCTGCTCATCGCCCATGAGGTGCAAACCCAGTCCAGCCCCGGCCAGGTAATGGTCCAGCACGGTGGGCAGGTGCGATCGGTCCTCCGACTGCAGCGTCCTCTCCACCAGCAGATATGGGTCCACGCCCCTTCCCAGTAGCACCTCGCCCTGGGAGCTGGGCCCGACCCTTAGGCAGGCGCTCCTGAAGCCCAGCGATCGCACGTCGGACCGGGGGTCGGCCGACCACTCCCTCAGCACCAGCTCCCCGCTCAGCTTCCCCAGGCAGGCGGAGCATACCATGGCCCCTTCCGCCGACGGGGCCCCGCAGAACTTGCAAACCATTCGCATCCCGAAGGGATATTGGGAGACTGGGATTAATGATTGTCGCTGGACAGGGTTTTCGACATGTGCGGCAGGTCCTTGCGGTACCCGTGCGCCGCGTAATAGCCGCGCACCCCCACCCCGCTGGTGACCTTGATCTCGCGGCACCCGGCCTCCTTGGCGGCCATCTCGGCCATCTCCAGCAGCCTCCCGCCCAGCCCCCGGTGCTGCCACTCCCCTTCGGTCCCCCCTAACCGGGCCATGCGTCCGAACACCTTGAGCTCGCGGACCAGCGCCGCGTCGCCGTCAGGCAATCGCAGCCGCACATAACCAGCCAGGGCGTCCCCCTCCAGCACCAGGGAGATGAATTGTTCGCGCCCCCCGGAGGCCTCGTACTCCATGATGCGGGCGGCCAGGTCCCCAGGTGACACCTCCTCGATGCCCAGCAGCCCCACCTCCCGGCAGCGTATGCACCTGCATGCGGCATCCTGGGAGCGCAGCCTCTCCTTGACCAGCTCGCGCAGGTGGCCCTTGTCCACCCCGGCCTCGATGAGCGGAACGGGGATGTCGCGCTGGATGCGCTGGATGCGCACGTACTCCGGCACCAGCCTCTTCATCTCCGCTATCACCCTCACCGCCTCCTCGGTGCCGTACGGAACGTACTCACCCCTCTCCCAGGCCTCGAAGAGCTTGGTGCCGCGCACCACCAGGGTGGGGTATATCTTGATCATGTCCGGCCGGAAACGCGGGTCGTCGAACATCTGCCGGAAGGAGTCCACGTCCCTCTGCGGCGAGGAGCCGGGCAGACCCGGCATGACGTGATAGCAGACCTTCAGCCCCAGGTCCTTGGCCACCCTGGTGGCCTCGGCCACCTCGCGGACCCCGTGCCCGCGGTTGACCGCCTCCAGTATGCCGTCGTCAAGTATCTGGACGCCCAGCTCGACCCTGGTGGCGCCCAGCCTCATGCATTCCCTCGCCACGTCCCCGGTGAAGGCATCGGGGCGGGTCTCCACGGTCATGCCTATCACCCGGTGCCCGGCCCCTTCGTTCAGGGAATGCGCGGACTCCAGGCTGAGCGCGTCCTCACCGTTGAAGGCGTCGAAGCAGCGCTTGACGAACCACTCCCGGTATTCCTCGGGGCGGGAGGTGAAGGTCCCGCCCATGACTATCAGGTCGATCTTGTCGGTGTGATGGCCGATGGCGGACAGCTGCTCCAGCCGGGACCGGACCTGGCGGTATGGATCGAAATCGTTGTCCGCGGCCCGGCGGGCCGCCGGCTCCTTGCCGGTGTAGGATTGAGGGGAGTTGTTCTCCACTCCTCCCGGGCAGTAGGTGCACTTGCCGTGCGGGCAGGGGGCGGGGGAGGTCATCACCGCCACCACCGCCACCCCGCTCAGGGTGCGCACCGGCTTCCTCCTCAGGATGGCCAGCACCTCGGGCAGACGGCCCTTGGGGACCAGCGCCAGGGTCTCGGAGTTCTTCGGGACCCCCGCCAGTCCGTACTCCCCGCTCAGCTTCACCTTCCGGCGCTGCAGCTGGTCCTTGTCCGCGATCTCTCCGGAGAGGAGCAGGCGTATCAGATGCTGGTGGTATTCCTGGCGGCGGTCCATGAGTTAACTTCCCGGACGTTTCAGCCGAAGTACACCCCGTTCTCCTTGGGACGGTCGTCCTTCTCCTCCTTGGAGTCCAGGATATCCAGGTAGATGATGGCCCGGGAGGGGACAACCCGGAGCGTCCCCGCCTCCAAACGCATGGTCAGGGCCACGTCGCTGCCGTACTGCAGGTATCCCACGAACTCCCCCTCCACCTCCAGGGTGGAGCCGCCGCCGGTCCCTATGAACAGGTGGTATCGGGAGCCCCGGGTCAGCTTGGTGGGGTACTTCTCGTCCATGCCTACACCTCCCTGGCCAGGCGCTGCAGGTGCTCCACGGTCTTGCGGTAAGACTGCATGGCCAGCTCCACGTTGGCCTCGGTGAAGCTCCAGGCCTTGCCCAGGTCGCCGTACCTTATGCGGTATCCCTTCTTGCGCTGCCCGCCCACGTCCATGGAGACATCCTCCAGGACATCAATGGCCTTGAGCTTGTTGAGATGCCGGTACACGGTGGGCTTGGTCGTCCCCAGGTAGGCGGACAGCTCCTCCACCGCCCACACCCGGTTCAGGTTCCCCAGGAAGCATTCCGTGAACAGCCGGTAGGGGATGCTCTCCTGGATGTTGTCCACGTCTGTCTTGGGGTCGTACCCCTTGGATATGTATCCGATCTGCTTGAGGAACTCCAACGAGGCCTCCTTGAGGTCCTCCACCGGGGTGAGGGGGGTGTTGCTGATCACGTTGAGCTCGAACATATTATCTGTGTGGTCGATAAGATGCTCGGGATATTAAGAATTTGTAAACTTGTTTCCTTAACTATTATCATATACGATGTCCGGGGGCCGGGATCGGGCGGTTCCCAGTTAACGGGGTACAGTTGGGCAATATGCCGCTCAAATTGTACAAATAGGATTAAAATTTCCTTTAAGGACAAAAACGCTTTATATCATCCCCCGATTTAAATGCAAACAGGTGACTTTCATATGGAAAAGAAGACCGCCATATTGGCCGTCCTGGTCGTGGCCATTGTCGTCGTAGCCGCCATCGCGGTGACTATGTTCATGGGCAACGATACGGACGATGACACCATCTATTGGGTCCAGGTCCCTCCGGTCAATCAGAAGGACCAGATCGCCCAGGGCCTGATAGACGGGGGAGTGAGCTGGGAGCCGTACTGCTCCGATTCGATCATATCCGGGAGCGCCCACGCGCTGCTGTGGTCCGGTGATTTCTGGCCCAACCATCCTTGCTGCATAGTGGCCGTGAACGCCGGGTTCGCGGAGGACAACCCCGAACTGGTGGCCAGGACCCTGGCCGCCCACATCGAGGCCACCGACTGGATCCTGGACGCCGTGGAGAACCAGGACACCAACGAGGAGAACTACACCAACCTCCTGGCCATGGGCGCGGCCTTCAGCGGGCGCAACGCCACGGTGGTGGCGGCCTCGCTGGAGCACATGACCCTGCTCTATGAGATGAACGAGCAGCTGAAGGACTACCTGGTCAACTTCACCAACGAGTTCATCTCCCTGAACCAGACCTCCATGGGCAAGGTCACCGACCGGGGCTATTCCTCGGTGGAGAACTTCATTGACGTGTTCGTGGACGACACCTACCTCAACATAGCCGGGAACCTGACCAAGGTCAACTCGACCGTGGGCACCGTTCGCCTCGGATACCTGCTGGGCGACCTTCACCAGTTCGCCAGGGTGGTCGCGTCCAACGTCACCATGTGGGACGACACGGCCTTCGCCGGAAAGAGCATGTTCGCACAGTGGGGCGTGAACATCGACTCCCCCAGCCCCTATGCCAACGGCGCCTTCGTGATGGAGGCCTTCGCCAACGATGCCATAGACATGGGCTACCTGGGGTCCCCGCCGGCCATCGTCAGGCACCTGAACGTCAACACCGATAACAGCGACATCAGGATCGTGGCCCAGGTGAACGTGGAGGGCTCGGCCATCATCGTGAACGCCGACATCCAGTCCATAGAGGACCTGGGCGGAAAGACCCTGGGTACCCCCGGACCGGGGTCCATCCAGCACCTGATGCTGCTGGCCTTCGCGCAGGAGCACGGATTCAAGGTGAAGCTGGCTGGCACATAGGGACCGCACCAAACCTTTTTATTTCTTTAAATTTGTGAGGACGGGCATGACCGAGGAGAACGCCAGTGGGATTGACAAGGCCTTGGAGCTTCTGAACAAGCCCCTGGTCAAGAACACGCTAGTCACCGTGTTCTCGCTCGGCATGTTCGTGGTGACCTGGTGGGCGGTGGCCATCTGGGCTGACCTGCCATACCTGCCCACCCCCCCGGAGGTCCTGGACGCCCTGGTGTGGTCGTTCGAGTTCCCGGACCCCAACCTGGGGACCACCATGTGGCAGAACATCTACGCCTCGCTGCAGCGCTTCATACTCGGTTTCCTGCTGGCCCTGGTGGTGGCCGTGCCCTTGGGCCTGGCCATGGGATACTCCAAGCTATTCGACCTGGTGGCCAAGCCGGTGGTCGAGGTGTTCCGGCCCATACCGCCCATAGCATGGGTGCCGTTCTTCATCGCCGTGTTCCTCTACTTCTGGGGACCGGTGATGGTCATATTCATAGGGGTCCTGTTCCCGCTGCTGTCCAACATCTACTTCGGAGTGAAGAGCGTCGAGCCCATCCTGCTGGATGCGGCCAGGACCCAGGGGGCGTCCAGGCTGCAGCTGTTCACCAAGGTGGTGTTCCCCTACACCGTCCCGTTCCTGATGACCGGGATCCGGATAGGCATGGGCATCGGATGGATGTGCATCGTGGCCGCGGAGATGATCGGCGGCGTGGGCGGCGGTATCGGCATGTACATCGACCTGCAGGCCAGACTGGGGTGGTACGACCGGATGTTCGCCGGCATGATAGTGATCGCCCTGCTCGGGATATCCACCACGGGCATCATGCAATACTTTGAGAACCTTACCAACCGCAGGATGGGAGTGTCATGATACTGGAGATCAAGGACCTCAAGAAGTCCTTCCCCAAGAAGAAGGGCGAGATGGTGGCCATCGCCGATTTCGACCTGAACGTCGAGGAGGGCGAGTTCCTGTGCATCCTGGGGCCATCCGGATGCGGGAAGACCACCATACTGCGCATCATCGCCGGGCTGGAATCCCAGACCACCGGGAAGATACTTCTCAATGGAAAGGAGATAGCCGGACCTGGTTCCGACCGCGGCATGGTCTTCCAGGAGTTCGCCCTGTTCCCCTGGAGGACGGTGAGGAGGAACGTGGAGTTCGGCCTGGAGCTGAAGGGGGTATCGGCCGAGGAGCGGCACGAGAGGACCCAGAGATACATCGACCTGGTGGGCCTGAAGGGATTCGAGGACTACCACCCGTACCAGCTCTCCGGAGGGATGAAGCAGAGGGTGGGCATCGCCCGCGCCCTGGCCAACGAGCCGGCCATCCTGTTGATGGATGAGCCCTTCGGGGCCCTGGACGCCCAGACCCGCAACCTGATGCAGAAGGAGCTGCTGCGCATCTGGAGCGAGACCCGGAAGACCGTGATCTTCATCACCCACTCGGTGGACGAGGCCGTTTTCCTGGCCGACCGCATCGTGGTGATGACCGCCAGGCCCAGCAGCATCGGGGAGATCTACGAGATAAAATGGCCGAGGCCGCGCGATCGGGCCTCCCCGGAGTTCGCCGCGCTCAGGAAGCAGATCCTGGCCCAGCTGGAGAGCATGGTGAAGGTCGAGGACTGATCACAGCACCTTGGACACGGCGACCTCGATGGCCCGCACCATGCTGTCCTTGGGGACCACCACGGACACCGGGATGCGGACTATCTGCTCCACGGTGGGCGCCACTATCGGGGCGCAGACCAGCGCCAAAGCGCCGTCCCTTTCCGCCTTCACCGCGGCGATGATGGCGTCCTCCATGGTTCCGGCCGGGTACTCCTTCACGCGCACGTTGCGCTCGCCGACCTTCATCATCCTCTCCTCGATCTTGTTGAGGACCGGCCGGGAGGCGATGACCGCTATGAACTCGCCGCCAGGATAGGCATCCAGCTTCCTTACGCCCTTGATGACCGCCCTGACGGTCCTCAGGTTCGGCTCCCGCCGCTCCTGCAGTATCTTGTAGATGGTGCTTGGAGAGAGCCCGGTCCTCTCGCAGAAGTCCGGCACGGATATCTTCAGCTCCTCCTCCAGGATGTGCCGGAGAGCCTCCCGGAAACCCTCCTCGCTGCGGAGGATCCCGGAGACCAGCTCCTCCACCATGCTCATGCCATCACTCCTTCTCTTTGCGCACGAAGGCGGCCGCGGAGAGCCCGGCCACGCAGCCCTCGCCCACAGCCTTGGCCAGCTGCCATGGGAGTCCTGTCACATCCCCGCAGGCGAATACGCCTGGGGTCTCCGTGGCGCAATGCCGGTCCACGGCGATGTAACCGTTCTCGTCAGGGAATATGTTGACCTCCATGGCCAGGTCGGCCACCCCCTTGGCCCCCATCTCTATGAACACCCCGTCCAGCACCAGGTCCCGGCCGTTGTCCAGGGTCATGCCCCGCACCACCTGATCGCCGTGTATCCTGGTCGGCCAGGCCTGCACCATCTCGATGTCCGTCCCCTTCACCTTGGCCGTCAGCTCCGGGGAGGCCTTGAACTCCCTGGCCACCCAGTAGACCCTGGAGGCGTACTCCCTCAGCAGCAGAGCTGCTGACGCGGCCATGCTGGCATCGCCGAGAACGGCCACGGTCTTCTTCTTGAAGAAGTTGCAGTCGCAGGTGGCGCAGTAGGAGACCCCCAGCCCGTGGAACTCCTTCTCCCCCTCCACGTTGAGCTTCTTGCGGGATATCCCCGGGGCCAGCACCAGCGCCTTTGCGTTCAGTTCCTTGAGCGATTCGGTCTTGAGCCGGAAGCCCCCATCCTGCATCTCTATGGTCAGCAGGTCCTCCTCGAGAAGCTGCGCGCCGAACTCCCTGGCGGCATCGGCGGATATCTGCAGCATCTCCGCGCCCTTCATGGAGCGCACGCCGAAGTAGTTCTCTATGTCCGCCCGGCCCAGGGCGCTGTTGCCGGGCCTTCCGAGCACGCAGACCTTGACCTTCTTGCGGGCGGCGTGGATGGCCGCCTGGAGCCCCGCAGGACCGGCTCCCACGATCGCCACATCGAAATCGCTCGTCATCATGAGCTAATAAAAATGGAAGGATTAAACGGTTTGGAAAAGGGGTTTCGATACCTTGTCAGAGGTACTTGGAGAACTTCTGGCGCATGAAGTCCTTGTTGCCAGCTCCGACAATGCGGTCCGCCTGCACCCCGTTCTTGAACACCAGCATGGTCGGTATGGCGGTGATGTTGAACTTCATGGGGGTGCTCTCGTTCTCGTCGGTGTTCATCTTGCCGAACTTGATCTTACCCTCGAACTCCTCTGCCAGCTGCTCAATTATCGGGGAGAGCATGCGGCAAGGACCGCACCAGGGAGCCCAGCAGTCCACTATGACCAACGGCGCGCTCTTGACAAATTCCTCGAAAGTGCTGTCTTTGACCTCGGTTACTCCGGACAATTTCTTCACTCCTGTATCCTTGCTTTGACCCACCAATGCTTCTAATTTGCGCCTCCTGATCTCGGCAAGCTCTTCGTCAGCCATAGGAGGACCTCGCATCGCGGTTGTGCATCGCTATTACAAAACCGTATTGATGTTCATCGGTATTTAACCTTTTACACAATCCTTCCTGGTCGACGAATTTTCACCGCCGGCAGAGGGGCGGCGCCCGGTGCCCCCTTGGCCCTGCCTGGGCAGGGAGCCGGATAACCTTTTTAATAGGGGACGGCGATATCTGACAAGGGTGCGCCGATGTTAGAGGAGGCTTCTGAGCTCGTAGGGATGCAGGTCTACACGCCCAACGGGGTGTTCCTGGGCAACGTGAACAATTTGGTCATCGATGTGGAAAGCCGGAAGGTCGACGGCCTCTTCATAAGCGAGTCCAACCCCCTGCTGGTGGAGGATTCCAAGGCGGTCAACGTCCCCTTCCGCTGGATCCAGGCCATCGGTGACGTCGTGCTGCTGAAGTACTTCCCCAAGAGGGTCTCCGCCCGGCGCCCGGCCTCCAAGCCCGCCGAGGCCTGAGGCCAAGCTATTTTTTCATTCCCGTGCATAACCTCAGCATGCCTGAGCGAAAGATCTACGTGGACCCTGCTGCGGTGATCATCGGGGACGTTCAGCTGGATGAGGGGGTCTCCATCTGGCCCACTGCGGTCTTGCGGGGGGACGCCAACAAGGTGCGCATCGGGGCCGACACCAATGTTCAGGAGGGAGTGGTGATCCATACAAGCCATGATTTTCCCAGCGTCATAGGACGCATGGTGACCGTGGGCCATGGAGCGGTCATAAACGGGGCGGTGGTGGGGGACCGGTGCATAATCGGCATCAACTCCACCATCCTTGACGGCGCGGTGATCGGTGACGAGTGCATAATAGGGGCCAACGCCCTGGTCACCAGCATGACCGAGATACCCCCGCGCTCGGTGGTGATGGGGCTGCCGGGGAAGGTGGTCCGGCACAACGACATGAGCATACGGGAGAAGGCCGAGCGCAGCGCCCTGAGCTACGCGGAGCTGAAGGACCAGTACCTGCAGGGGCGCTTTCCCAGGCGTCTTATCTGAGGCGGCCTGGGGAATCCATATGATGGTGTTCACGCATTCACCCCGGTAACCATGTGGAGGAGCGGTTTCCGGGCCTGGTTCTACTTCAGCGTCGCCGCGGCGCTGCTGGTCAGCGTGAGCACCAGGGACGTCCAATGGCTGACGCTGGAGGCGGGCATCATAGCGGCCATACTGGGACGCTATCCCCTGTTCGACCAGCCGGAGGAGCCGAAGCTGCAGCGCCCCCTCACGGTCTTCATGGTCTTCCCGTTCACCACGTATGTGCTGCTGCACCTGGTGGGCCGCGGGGACATCGTGGCCCTGGGCCTGCTCAGGGAGTTAGTCACCATGATGGCAACCCTGCTGATGTGCCTGTTCCTCATCATGATACTGGTGAAACGCACCAGTTTCCACATGAACTACCGATTCGTCCTGGGACTGGCCACCGTGGCCGCCATCTCCCAGGCCTCCCTTTTCGCAATTCTGGCCGCCACCTATCAGATGATGGAGGGCGCGGAGGTCTCCAACGGGGAGCTGATGCGCTCGCTCGTCGGGATACTGGCGTTCGGCCTCCTGGCCGGGGCGCTGTTCAAGAGGGACATGCGCAGGATGGACTACCAGGACATACTGATGGTCCCGGAGGAGGCCCGATGAAGGTCCGCAGGGAGACCCTGGCCGTGCTCATCGCCTCGGAGGCCCTGCTGGCGGCCATGGGGGCCATTGCCGCCGGAGGCGGAATGCGTTACCCGGGCACAGCGGCCGCCATGGGCGCCCTGGTCATGGCCCTCCCGTACGTGCTGGAGCGGGCGGGGTGGGTCAGATTGCCCGTGTTCGTTCAGGCCTGGGCCTCCATGGCCATAGGCCTGCACACCTTCGGGCTGGTGTGGGG
>MVPZ01000061.1 GCA_002067045.1 Methanomassiliicoccales archaeon PtaB.Bin134
ACTAGGTTTCGGAGATGAAATCGGCCAAAATGGCCCTGTTGACCTCGTTGAAGTTCGAGTAGAACCGCTTCTTCAGCCCGTTGCCCATCGAAACCATCGTAACTGTCAACTTTTTCAAGGCGTCAATGATGAATTTCGTTGACATGCGTTTCACTGGCTTGACGAAATAACGTGTCAAACTGATCATCAGCTGCGCGATGAAACCGATGAGGAGGACGCCGAAGACGGCGTCCTCCGTCCATACGCGGACGGGCTTGATCTCCACCTCGCTCTTCAGCGAATGGAACAGCTTCTCGATGGCGTCCTTGCTGCGGTAGATGCGCAGCGCCTCCGTTGCAGCCATGTCCTTGCTGGAGGTGAGGCAGAAGCAGCCTTCACGGCCGTCTATGACGTCCTCCAGGAGGAGGCGGAGCGCCGCCTCCTCGTCAATGCCGACCAGTTTCGTCTGGTAATCGTATCTCACGTCCACCAGCGGGTTGTTGATGCGGAAACGCTTGGGAAGCTTCTTTCCCTTGTCCAGACTGTTCTGTATCGCCACCGCCTCGGCAAGAAGTCGCTCCGCCTTGCGGCGGCGCGACTTCAGATGATCCGTCTTCAGCTTCTCCGAGAAGAAGTAATAGTTGACGCGACTGGGGAACGTCCGCTTCATAGCATAGACGCCGCTCTCGGCGTCTATGCACTCCCAGTCGTCCTTGGAGAACGCCTGGAACACCGCGTCGTCGGAAACGTTCAGCTTCTTTGCTGTGAGATAGTCGTTTTCGTCAAATTCGATGCGGTCTAAGTTCGTCTTGTCGTTCGCTCCCCGGTCGAAGACGACGAGCGAACCAGGCGCCAGCAGGCGCCTGACCTGGCCATACGTGGCTTTCATATGAGCCTGGTCGTTCATGTTCCCCGCCTCGACCGTCAGACCGATCGGTACATCGTAAGGCGGCGCCAGCTGCGCCGCCCCCAACGTCAGTTGACGCTCGCCCGGATGGTGATCTCGCGAGTAACCATACTTCGCAAGCTTCGCCATGTCGCCGTAATAGACGATAGACGTCCAATCCAGCAGGACGTCCGTACGCGGACGTCCTAAAAGCTCCAGGACGTTGTCCTGGAGCTCACGTATGATGCGTTCCCGGTTCCGTCCCAGCGTCTCCACCGCCCGGTAAAGCGTCTTAGCGTTGAACTTCCGGATGCCGTAGTGCTCCAATATTTCTTTTCGGTTCATCCACTCGCTAGCCTGCAGGACGCTAAAGTTATCGCCCAACTGGTCGACCAACATGCCGCGGACAAGGGCATCGAGCGCGATGCCCTTGCTCTTGTGCCGCCCGATGATGTCGATCAACCCCAATCTCTCATACCAATCATCGATCATCAGGGCGGTGCCGACAGAAAACGATTTATTGTCATTCGGCGTAAGCTGAGTTGTCCTCAGCTTGGTCTGTTTTCTCACAAATCCAGTAAAGGTTGAGGACACCTTTAATTTCTACTCATTTCGCTGGAAGCGGCAGCGTCCAGCATTGAAGATTTCAACATTTGCCCCATAACCCGACCTAGCTAGGTGTCAAGGTCAGGCTTCAGGACCACCCTGCGCATCAGGTTCACCAGCGGCGACCGGCTCTTGGAATCCGAGCTGGCCACCTTCCCTGTGAGCAGAATGTCCTTCTTGAACAGGGTGACCGCGATGAACATGACCAGCAATGCCATCATCGACGAGTAGGCGATGCCGGACAGCACCAGCACGTAATCGTCGAACATCAGGGCGCGCATGGCGATCATGGGGTGCGAGAAGGGTATGGCGAACACCACGGCCTTGGCCACCAGGGGCAGCGTGTCGAAGTCGGTGAACATGGTCACGAACATGGGGATCATGGCCAGGAAGGTCACCGGCAGGGTCATGGTCTGCGCGGCCTTGTAGTTCTTGGTGAATATGCCCAGGATCATGCACAGGGCCAGGGCGAACACCAGAGCGGCGAACAGGGATATGCCCACCAGCACGTAGTCCAGTATCCCCAGGGTCATGCCGTACTGCTCCAGATCGATGGTGGCCGAGCCCATCAGCGAGCTGAAGTAGTAGCTCATGCCCAGCATGTAGATCACGGCCATGAGCAGGCCCACTATGGCCGCGCCCACCAGCTTGCCGAAGACGATGGACGTGCGGCTGACAGGCATGGTCAGCAGGGTCTCCAGGGTCTTGTTCTCCTTCTCCGTGCCCATGGATGAGATGACGATGCTTCCGGCATAGATGATCACCATCAGCACGATCAGGGGCATGACGAACGATTGGGAGGACATCATGCTGGATATTGTGATAGGCGACACGCCCTCCATGGTCTTTCCCTTGAACACTGTTGATTCCATGAGCTGGGTGGGGTTCAGGATGAGCGAGGCGTTGGCGGTCAGGTTGTTCTGTATGAGGACTATGGAAATGGCCTGGTCCACGTTCATCAGAACGCCCTCGACCGAGGCCCCCGGAAGGGAGTCCATTATCCCGGCCCCCTTCATCAGCCAAATGGCCTCGATGGTGCCGACCTTGTCCCCCATGATGTTCGAGGTGAAGTTGCTGGGTATTATAAGGAGCGAAACACCCCCGGCGTCGTCCAGGGCGTTCAAGGCATCCTGCACATCCTGGCCTTGATAGACGATCTCCGCGCTTTGGTTGATGACCGCCACGGCCACCCCGGACATCATGCCCGGATCCTGGTTGATCACCGCCACCTTGGGCGCTTCGGTCATGGTCTCCTCGATGCCCCCGAACACTCCGCCCAGGGAACCGAACAGCACTGCGATTATGATTATGGGGACCAATGTGGCCGGGGTCAGGAGCTCCTTGACCTCCTTGCGGATTATCTTGGACAGGCTGCTCATTGCCTCACCACCTTCACGAAGACCTCTTCTATGTTCTGCGCCCCGTACCTCTCCTTGAGCTCCGTGGGCGTGCCCTCGGCCACGATGCGGCCGTCGTTGATCAGGGCGATGCGGTCGCAGAGCAGCTCGACCTCCAGCATGTTGTGCGAGGACAGCAGCACGGTGGTGCCCTGGCTCGCGAAATTCTTCACCGTCCTCCTGATCTCCTGGGCGTTCAGCACGTCCAGGC
Organism: Methanomassiliicoccales archaeon PtaB.Bin134; assembly: GCA_002067045.1. The sequence continues at coordinate 3,080 of MVPZ01000061.1, forward strand.
CGGAAGTGAGCTCGTCCAGGATGGCCAGCTTGGGCCTTATCATCAGGGCCCGCGCGACCAGCAGGCGCCGGGCCATGCCCTTGCTGTAGGTCTCCACCTTGTCGTCTATCCTCTCACCGAGGTTGGCGATCTCCAGCCCGCGCTCTACCAGGGCCTGGGCCTCCTTGCCCTCGGCGAAGAACTCTGCGATGAACTTCAGATAATCACGGCCTTTAAGGTGCTTGTATGCCCCCGCGTCCTCAGGCAGATAGCTGATCACCTTGCGGACCTCCTCCGGGTCCCTGCGCAGGTCGATGTCCTGCACCTTGATGCTCCCGTCGGTCACCTCCAGCAGAGTGGCCAGGATGCGCAGGGTGGTGGTCTTCCCGGCCCCGTTGGGGCCGATCAGCCCGTACACCTCGCCCTCCCTCACCCGGAAGGAGATACCTTTCACCGCCTGGAAGGAACCGTAGCTCTTCACCAGGTCATTCACTTCAACAGCGAACATACTCCTTTCTCCCGAACCGGTATCGTCATCTGATAAATATATTCTGCCCTTTCGGAATAATAATCTAGGTGGCTCGGTGAACCATAAATAAGGTTTTGTTGATTGTTTGACCATGCGCGGGGAGAGGGTGATGCGCTGGGGCTCCATAGCGGGCCTGCTGGGAGTGCTGGCCTTCAACATCCTGTTCGCAGCCTCCCTTCACCTCAGCCCGGAGTGGCGATTCGGCCTGGACTTCATGAGCGAGCTGGGCCTTCCCGGCCCTCACGCCTGGCTGTTCAACTCGGCCCTCCTGGTCATGGGCATATCGGGCATGCTCTTCGCCCTGGGGCTCGGGCAGTTCCTTGCCCAGGGATCGGAGCCTGAGGCCATGGGAAGATGGTCCATCGCCCTGCTGCTCTCCGGCTGCGTGTGCCTGGCCCTGCTGGGCGTGTTCACCATGGAGCTGAGGGCGGTGCACGACGCCCTGGCCTGGGGGTTCTTCCTCCTGACCTCCATGGCCCTGCTGCTGATGATATTTCCATTGACCGCCGCAAGGCGCATGAATGACATCATCGTGGCGGTCACCGCGGGCACCGTGGCCGTGAACGCCTCATGCCTCCTGCTGATATGGACCAAGGTGCTTCGTCAGCACCTGGCCGAGCTGATGGTGGTGTACGCCCTGGGGACCTGGATACTCCTTACATCATTAATGATGCTGAAATGGCCCAGGGACCGGGAGGCGGTCACTCCCGGTACCGGTAGCTGATGTTGCAGCTGCCCTCCCGGCTGACCATGCACGGGCCCATTGGCCTCTTCGGAGAACATCCCTTGCCGAAGGCCGGGCATTCCTCGGAGCGGATTATGCCCCTGAGCACCTCGCCGCAACGGCACCCTCCCATGTCCTCCTTGACCTTGGGGGCCTGGCTGAGCACCTTCTCGTGGACCAGGCGGGCGTTGTGCTCCCCCAGGTCGTCGGCAACCTCCAGGGAGCTCTGCGGAAGGACCGGGAACCCCCTCCAGGCCCGGTCGTCGGCCCGGAAGGCCCTGGCCAGCATTTCGCGAGCCTTGGGGTTCCCCTCCGGACGTACCACCCGGGGATACTCGTTCTCCACCTCGCTGCGCCCCTCCTTCACCTGCTTGGCCAGCATGTAGACTCCCATCAGCAGGTCCAGGGGCTCGAAGCCGGTGATCACCTGGGGCACGCCCCGGGGGCCGGCGAAGGGCTTGAAGACGTCCAGGCCGGTGATGGTGGCCACATGACCCGGCTGGATGAGACCGTCTATGCGCACCTCGCCCATGGCGAACAGGGCGATGAGCGCTGGCGGCAGGAGCCGGTGGCAACTGAGCACGCTGAAGTTCTCCGGGGGATCGTGAAGCAGGGCGTAGGCCGTGGAGGGACTGGTGGTCTCGAAGCCGATGGCCATGAACACCATCTGCTCCACCTCCCGGCTCATCCGCAATGCGTCCTCCACGGAATAGACCACCCGAACGTCCGCGCCCTCGGCCTTGATGTCCGCCAGCGAACCGATCGGAGTGGGGACGGCCATCATGTCACCGAAGACGGTGACGGTGACCCCGCTGCGGGCCAGGGTTATGGCCTCGACGACCTCCTTGGTGGTGGTCACGCACACCGGGCATCCTGGCCCCTGGCCTATGGTGATGCCGACCTCGGAGAGCATCCTCTCTAGGCCGAACTTCACCAGGGTGTCCTGGTGGGTGCCGCACACGTGCATGAAGCGCAGCTCCAGGTCCATGGCCCTGAGCTTGGACATTATCTTCTGGGCCGTGGCCTCGTCCCTGTACCTGAGGTCCATCATTCCTGCACCACCTTCATGGAGGTCACCCGGCATGATTGTCCCTTGAGCACTTTGACCTTTCCCTTGCACTTGGGGCAGATAAGGGAGGGCATGGCCATGTGATACTCCTCCCCCAGCTTGTCCGCCTTGCCGCGATAGCCGCAGGAGACGCACAGCAGCTCGGTCTCCTCCGGAACGATGACCAGTTCAGAGCCTTCCAGAGAGGTGCCCCGGGTGACGATCTCGAAGGCGAAGCGCAGCTGCTCCTCGCCCAGGAAGGTCAGCTCCCCCAGGGTGAGCTGCACCTCCTCCACCCGTAGGAACTCGTGGTTCTCCAGCTCCTTCAATACGCTCTCCACGATGCCGGCCATCACCGATACTTCATGCATCGTCTAGGCCAATCCACCAACCCATATTAATGGAATCCCCACTCCCGTACGCCATAGGCGAAGGAAGCCTGGCCAGGAAGGAAGCTAGATATAGCCCCAGGGAAATACGAAGGCGGTTCAATATGCCAGAGGAAATGCCGCGCGGTGAGGCCATCGAGTCCATCATCGAGGCCAAGAAGATGGAGGCTTACGCCGAGCACCGCACCAAGGACATGCACGCCTGCGCGTTCTGCGGGGCCATAGGCTACAGGAAGCGGCCCATGAGACCGGTGGGGGCCAAGTGGATCTGCATCGACTGCCTGAGGGCGCTCCGGGAGACCCTGGAAGGACTGGACCAGTGGGAGGCCGAGATCCAGCTGGAGAAGGAAATGGCCAAGAAGATCGACGAGACCCTGCGCACCTGAACGCTATCGCTTCCTGAAGAACGCGCACTGCTCGCGCACCGGGCATCCATCGCACCGGGGGTTCCGGGGAAGGCACACCTTCTGCCCGAAGCGGACCATGGTGGCGTTTATCTCGCACCACAGGTTGCGCGGGAACGTCCTTCGCAGCGCCATCTCCGTCTGGTCCGGGGTCTCGCACTCCACCAATCCTATCCTGTTGCTGATGCGGTGCACATGGGTGTCCACGCAGATGGCCGGTTCCCTGAAGGCGTAGGCCATCACGCAGTTGGCGGTCTTGCGGCCCACCATGGGCCACTCGGTCATGGCCTCTATGTCCCTGGGCACCCCGCCGTTCTCCACCACCAGCGCGGCTATCTCCTTTATGGCCCTGGCCTTGGCCCGGTAGAAGCCCACCGGGCGGATGATGGCCTCGATCTCCTGGAGATCGCCTTGGGACAGGTCCTCCGGCGAGTTGAAGCGTCGGAACAGCTCGGAGGAGGCCCGGAAGGTGTTCAGGTCCCTGGTCCTCTGCGAGAGCACGGTGGCCACCAGTACGTGGAAGGGGTCCTTCTCCCACCAGGTGTCCTCCTCGTCGATGAGCCCGGGGAAGGCCTGGCCCTTCACCGCCCCGCGCATCGTGGTCAGCAGCCACCTAAGGTCCATGCCCTTCCTCCAAGGCCTGCATGGCCTCCCCCACGGTGTAGAGCGAGCCGCAGACCATGATGAATCCGTCCGGGCCGGCAAGGTCCTCCGCAGCCCTTATGGCCTCCGGAACCCCGTCCACTGCCGTGGCCGTGGAATTGAAGGGGACTGCGGCCTCCAGCATCCCCCGGGGGGAAAGGGCCCGGGGGGTCCTGGGGCTGGTGCATATCACCCGGTCGAAGAGGGGCGCGAGCTCGGCCATGACCCCCCTGGCGTCCTTGTCCTTGAGCATGCCCGCCACCAGCACCCTCGGGCTGCCGGGGAACAGGTCAAGTTCGGTGGAGATCGCCCGGGCCCCCTCGGAGGTGTGGGTGACGTCCAGCACCGTCAGCGGCCGCTGGCGCACCACGTCCAGCCGGCCAGGCCATCTGGCCTCCGCCAACCCTTTCTCTACGGCCTCCCGGGCAACCTCGAACCCGGACAGGCGCAGGGCGCACTCCGCGGCCACACCGGCGTTCTGGCACTGGTACCTCCCCAGCATGCCCACCCGGACCTCCGAGCACAGGGACGAAAGGCGGACGGTGGTCCCCTGCAGGTCGCGGCGAAGGCACTCGGAATGGAAGTCCCTCCCGGAGACGGACAGCGGGGAGGCCCTGCAGGCGGCCATCCAGGAGATCACCCGCAAAGCGTCGGGATGCTGCGGGGAGCTCACCACCGGAACCCCCTCCTTTATCACCGAGGCCTTCTCGTAGGCGATCCGGCCCAAGGTGTCCCCCAGGAAGGCGGTGTGCTCCAGGCCGACCGGGGTGATGGCGCAGCACAGCGGGGTTATGACGTTCGTGGCATCCAGGCGTCCGCCCATGCCCACCTCCACCACGGCGATATCCGCCCCGCGGTCGGCGAAGTGCAGGAAGGCCAGGGCGGTGGTGATCTCGAAGAAGGTGAGCGGGCGGGGCAACTTCATGCCCTCCACCAGCTCCCTCATCTCCGACACCGCCCGGCCCAGCTCCGCGTCGCTGGGCTGATGGCCGTCCACGGTCATGCGCTCGGAGAAGCGGACCAGGTGCGGCGAGGTGTACAGGCCGGTGCGGTGGCCGGCGGCCCTCAGGACCGAGGCCAGCATGGCCGACACCGAGCCCTTGCCGTTAGAGCCGGCCACATGCACTGATGAGAAGCGTTCCTGGGGATCGCCCAGGCGTCCGAGCAGCGCCCGGACGTTGGACAGCCCCAGCTTGATGCCCATGCTCTCCAGGGAGTACAGCCAATCCAGGTCCTCCTCCAGCGTCCGGCTCATCCCTCGACCCCCCGCACCCATTCGGAGAGCCGCATCCCGTCACCGGATGCCAGGCGCTTCATGGCCGCCATTATGCCCGAGCCGTACTGGGCGGCCTTCTTGGGGGCGGAGGCGGAGGACAGCCCCAGGTTCCGGGCCAGGCGCCGCAATGGAAGTTTGTTGCCAGCCTCCCCGACCATCTCCGAGGCGCTGAACCGGCAGGCGGCCCTGATGACCCCGGGGTCCAGGTAAGGGCAGACCAGCCTCTTGCCGGAGGCCTCGGCCAGACGGACCTCCCTAGGGTGTCCCACGGAGACGAGACGCCCCAGATCGATCTCCATTGCGCTTGCCCTCTGGGCGTCGTCCATGGACCGGTAGCGGGCATACCCCCCGAAAAGTTCGTCGGCGCCCTGGCCGCTGAGCAGGATGCCCTCCCGGAGCATGGTGCATCCCAGGTACAGGGGGAGCTCGAAGGACAGGCTAACCGGGTCGGTCAGTCCGCTGAGGTCGCGGAGGGCGGCCAGGCCTCCCCTCAATCGCCCATCGTCCAATTCGAGGCCGTGCCAGGGCAGAGATAGCTCCTCGGCGGCATTCCGGCCGGCATGGAGGTCGTGCGCGCCCGGATAACCGATGGTGTAGAGAACCGGCCGGCAGTGGTCCATGGCCATGCGGGCCAGCACCGAGCTGTCCAGGCCGCCGGAGAACAGCACCGCGACCTCCCCTCCCAGCTCCCGCTGGAGGCAGCCGTCAAGGCTGGAGAGCAGAGCGTCGTCGCGAACATCATCGTCCAGTTGCGTCCACCCCTGATGCCTTCCTCCCATGGCTGAATAGCATTATTAATCATTAGGATAATACCAAGCGGAGCACATGGATAACGTCACCAGAATAGGCGTCTCCCTTGAACCGGAGCTCTTGGAGGACTTCGACAAGCTCATAGACCGCAAGGGCTACATCACCCGGTCCGAGGCCATAAGAGACCTCATTAGAAGCGCCCTGGCCAAGGAGATCTTGAAGGAGGATGAGAACGCCGTGGTCTTCGGGACCATCACCCTCTTCTATAGTCATCACAAGGGCGGGGTGAAGGAGCGCCTTATGGAGATACAGCACGAGCACCACAAGCACATCCTATCCTCCATCCATGTGCACCTGGACATCGAGCAGTGCCTGGAGGTGCTGATCGTGAACGGCACGGTCAAGGAGGTCAGACAATTGTCTGACGAGCTTGGAAGCGTCAAGGGGGTCACCCACCGCACCCTGCACCGCACCCCGGTCAGCCTGGCAGAGGATTCTGCAAAGGCATACGTGCACGAGCATTGAGCGTCCGCATCACTTCTGGACCATGGCCGCCCGGGAACGGCGGTCCCTGGACCACAGCGGGACCATGCCCAGCACGGTAAGCAGTCCCAGCGCCGATACGGCGCTCCACAGCAGCCAGTTGTCCGTGAGGCTGTCGTAGAGCACCCCGCCGACCAGCGAGGCGGAGAACCAGCCAAAGGAGGTTATCAGGCCGTAGATCCCCAGGTACTTGCCCCTCTCCTCCTCGCCGGACATGGCCACGGTGAGGTCCATGGATATGGGGACCACCACCAGCTCGCCCAGGGTGATCACGACCATGGCCAATGCCAGGCCGAACCCGTCGGTGACCGCGGCCAGGGAGAGGTACCCCAGGCAGTACAGAAGTGTTCCCCCGGCCATGCCCAGGTACATGTTGCGCTTACCCAGCCAGCGGGCGATGGGGATCTGGAACAGCACCACCATCAGGCCGTTGAGGCCGAAGACCAGACCGATGACGGTGGTGCTGAGCAGCAGCCTGTCGCTGGAGTAGACGGTGAAGGTGGTGCCGAACTGGCCGGACATGACGATCATGGGTATGAGGATGATGCAGAAGGCCAGGAACAGGGGCCTGACGCTGCTTATCTCCCTCCACACGCTCGGCCGGCGCTCCATGGGCCTGGGAATATACGATTCCTTCAGGTAATAGGCCACGATGAGGGCCGCGAACAGGGAGATCATGGCCGATGCCAGGAACGAGGCGAAATAGGAGTAGGACATGATGATCCCGCCGACCATGGGACCGAAGGCGAACCCCAGGTTCCAGGCCACCCTCAGCAGCCCGAAGGCCTCCAGCCGCTTGGCCGGTTCCACCACGTCGGCCACCATGGCGTTGTTGGCCGGTTCGAAGGCGCCCCCGAAGAAGTAGTTCACCGAGAGCAGGCCGGCTATGCCCCACAGGTTCGGCCAGTAGGATATAACGAAGGCCAGGGCCAGGAAGGTGGAGGTGCGCAGCAGCATGGAGTACGTCATCACCCCCCAGCGCCCGAAGCGGTCCGCGGCCAATCCGCCGACCAGGCTTCCGACGGCCCCGGCCACCCCGGCCACGGTCAGCACCAGGCCAGCCAGCGCAAGAGGGGCGTCCATGGTGTCGTACATGAACAGGGCCAGGAATGGCCCCACGATGCTGAACCCCACGCCGTCGATCAGGCGGGAATAGAACAGCACCCAGACCCGGCGGTCATAGCCCTTGAAACCGAACAGGTCGGACGTGCCTCTCACCTCTTCCCGCGGAGAGATGGGGATATGATGGCGAGCGCAGGCGCAGGGGCCGTTCGGCTGGATCGAATGTCGATGCGACCGAACGATCTGGACGGAAATGACCCCTTCTCCATGTACGCTAGCGGCAGGTCCGCTCCTCCCGGCGCTGAAGCCACAGGAGCATCATAATCGTTTCTGACGCACAGCTGTGCGGGGGGGCTAGGACGCAGCGCAGTAGATAACCTTTTTAAATGTTAACTCTTGATGCCCTCCGATGAAGAGACTGGTCATCTCCGAGAAGTCCGATGCCGCGAAGCGCGTGGCCACGATATTGTCCGAGGGCAGCGCCAAGCGCAAGAGCGTCCGCAGCGTTCAGGTTTTCAACTTCGAGAGGGGTGGGGACGAGTTTTTCGTGGTGGGCCTGCGCGGCCACATAATCGAGCTGGATTACCCGCCGGAGTTCAACGACTGGTCCAAGGTGGACCCCGTGGACCTGGTCAAGACCAACCCGGCCAAGCGGGTCACCGCCCTGAACATCCTGAGCACCCTGAGCGAGCTGTCGCAGGAGTGCGACGAGGTCATCATCGCCACCGACTTCGACCGGGAAGGGGAGCTCATCGGATTGGAGACGGTCACCCTGCTGGAGAAGCCCCCGCGGTCGGTGCGCCGCGTCCGCTTCAGCGCCCTGACCAAGTACGAGATAGAGAGGGCCTTCCAGGAACTGACCGATCCCGACCACCGCCTGGCAGAATCTGCGGAGACCAGGCAGGTCATTGACCTGGCCTGGGGCGCAGTGCTCACCCGCTTCATCTCCCTGACCAGCGGGCAGATGGGCAACAACTTCCTCTCCGTGGGCAGGGTGCAGAGCCCCACCCTGACCCTGATCGTGGACCGCCACAAGGAGATATCCGAGTTCGTCCCGGAGCCCTACTGGACCGTCTCGGCCAGGATGGAGAAGGACCTGGATTTCTCAGGCAATCACATAGCCAACCCCTTCAAGGACGAGACTACCGCCGAGGGCGCCCGCCAGAGGGCGGACTGCGGCAAGGGGATGGTCCTGGGGATGGAGCGCAAGGAGAAGGACGAGTACCCTCCCGCACCTTTCAACACCACCACCATGCTCAGCGAGGCCAACAAGCTTGGCCTCTCCCCGTCCATGGCCATGAAGGTGGCCGAGGACCTGTACACCTCCGGTTACATCTCATACCCCAGGACCGACAACACCGTCTATCCCAGGTCCCTGAGCCTCAGGAACATCCTGGAGAAGCTCAAGAAATCCGACCTGGGCAAGGAGGCCGAGGAGGTGCTGGCCCAGGAGCAGATCCGCCCTTCCCGCGGAAGGGTGGAGACCACCGACCATCCGCCCATCTACCCCACGGAGGCGGCCACCAAGAAGGAGCTGAAGGGCGCGAAATGGACCCTCTACGAGCTGGTGACCAGGCGCTTCCTGGCCACCCTGGCGCCCTCCGCGCGTTCTGAATCCGCAAGATGCGACGTGGTGCTGGGGGGCGAGCCATTCCGCGCCGAGGGCTACCGCCTGCTCTCCCTTGGCTGGAGGAGGTACTATCCCTACTGGAGGGTCACCGAGGTCCTGCTGCCGGAGCTCAGGCAGGGCGACCAGGTGCTGGTGAAGGAGGTCAGCTGCGAGAGGAAGGAGACCAAGCCGCCCTCCCGGTACTCCCAGGGCACCCTGCTGCAGGAGATGGAAAAGCTAAGGCTGGGCACCAAGTCCACCAGGCATGACATCATCCAGAAGCTCTACGACCGCAAGTACGTGGACGGCAACGACCTGGTGCCGACCCTGAGCGGGGTGGCCGTGGTCTCCGCCCTGCAGAAGCACGCCCAGATCGTCACCGAGAGCCGCATGACCGCCCAGTTGGAGAAGGACATGGATTCCATCGCCAACGGAGAGTCCACCCTGGCCGAGGTGGTCCAGGAGTCCCAGGCCATGCTCCTGGACATCCTGGAGGTCATGAACAGGAACCGCAAGGAGATCGGCGATGAGATCAGGGGTGCCCTGCAGGAGCAGCGCTTCATCGGGACCTGCCCCAAGTGCGGCAAGGACCTGCGCATCATCCGCTCCAAGAAGGGCAGCGAGTTCATCGGCTGCTCCGGATATCCCGAGTGCGACGTCACCTATCCCAAGCCGGGAGGGGCCCTGGTCCAGCCGAGCGAGGAGAAGTGCGAGGCCTGCGGCCTGCCCATGGTCAAGGTCATTCGCCGCGGCAACCCGGTGCGGGTGCAGTGCATAGACCCGGACTGCTCAACCAACCAGGGCAAGGACGTGGTGGGCGATTGCCCGGAGTGCGGCAAGGAGCTCCGCGTCCTGTACTCCAGGGCGGGCAAGCGCTTCCTGGGATGCTCCGGGTATCCCGATTGCAAGCGGACCTATCCCCTGCCCCAGTACGGCACGCTGGAGTTCCTGGGGGAGAAGTGCCCGGAGTGCGGCGCGCCGGTGCTGAGGGTCAAGGGGCGCGGAGGATGGAAGTTCTGCGCGAACATGGATTGCCCAACAGGCAAGAAGGCCAAGGAATCCAAGGCCGAGGGGGAGGCCGCCCCCAAGGCGAAGAGGCCGGCAGCCAAAAAGGCCGCCAAGCCCAAGAAGGCCGTCAAGAAGGAAGAGGCTGCCGAGAAGCCTGCGGCCAAGAAGGCCGCGAAGAGGCCGGCCGCAAAAAAGGCGGAGAAGAAGGTCAGCCCAGCTGAATGAGGTCCTTCTGCTCTATCTCCAGGTCCTCGATCCCCAGGGACGAGCTCCCCTGGAAGCTGCGCCTGGCGCATTCCGCGGTGATGCGGACCAGCTCCTTCTTGGCCAGGCCGTACTGCAGAACGTTCACGATGACCTCGACCGAATCCAATGGCTGCTCGAACCGGCCCTTGCAGCGCACCCGGGCGTCGTGATCGGTCACGCTGCAGGTTATGAAGGAGCTGCCGACCTCCACCACGCACTTGATGTGCCCGATGAGGCGCGTGCCGGCCTCCAGGCAGTCCATGGCCACCCCGGACATGAAGGATTCCAGCATCTGCTGGGCCTTTTCCGGGGGGACCGCGGCAGGGAACCTGACGCTCAGTCGGGCGGCGTAGGCGGCGAAGTCCTCGGTGATCATGCTCCCACTAATCTGCTCACGAATACATCCAAATTATGCCCGTTGACGCTGGACACGGGGATGATGGGCTTATCGCCGATCCTCTCCCTGGTGTACCTCTCGACCTCCGCCAGGCGGGCCTCGTCCACCTCGTCGGTCTTGCTGACCACCACCATGTCCGCCACCCGCATCTGCTTGGCCAGGGGGTGCTTCATGGCCTGGATGAGTATGGGGAAGCGCACTGCGTCCAGAACGATGACCACCCTTATGCTGCCCAGGGGCTGGCCGCGGTAGTGCTCCATGGTGGCCAGGATGGCGTCGGGATCGGCGATGCCTGAGGGCTCGACCACCACCAGGTCCGGGTGGTAGTTGTCCTGTATGCTCCTCACCGCGTCCAGGAAGTTAGGGCCCAGGGTGCAGCATATGCACCCGCGGGGAAGCTCCTTCACCTGCAGCCCGTACTTCTCCATGACCTTGCCGTCGATCCCGATGTTCCCGAAGTCGTTAACGATGACCGCGACCTTCTTACCGGTGCGCTCGGAGATCTTGTCGATGCTGTTGAGGATGAGCGAGGTCTTCCCGCTGCCCAGGAAGCCGGCGATGATTACCATGTCCATTTGAACCACCTTGAACTGGAAAAAATCAATCCAGGGCGACGTATAAGAAACTTCCCAGAAAAAAAAAGGTTGCGAGGGGTCACCCCTCGAGAAGGCCGTAGAACTCGCTGTCCAGGTCCTCCTTCTCCAATGCCACCCTCCGGTTGCGGCAAGCCCGGCATTCCACCGGTTTCCCCATCATCCGCCTCCGGTGCACCGTGGCCCGGTCCAAGCGCGCCAGGCAACCGCAGGCGCAGAGCACCGTGGCCCCCTGCCATTCGCCGAACGGCGAGGAGAGGCTTACATGCCGCTCACCGCTCAGGTCGGGAAGGACGATCATCCTTTCCCGCAACGGGACCTGCAGGTGAGGTTGACGCACCTCACCGTCCGACCTGAGCATAGCTTGCGCTATTTGACCGTTAAGCAATAAACCCCTTCCTATTCAGAGCATGCTGCCCCCCTCAACCAGCAGCCCACAAGTTACTGGACGGAAGACCTAACCCCTCGCAATCTTCTGAACAGAAGGCCTAAGGCGGTGGGATATTTTAAAGATTTCCTTAACGAACTATACGGTTTTTTATCTTATCCAGCATGATAATGTACAACTGCGTTTTTCGCAAGATTTTTCATATAAAAGAGAAGGAGGGCGTTACCCGCTAGGAGCCCTCCTACCCGTACGCTTTCATCTGCCTATTCGTCCTTCACCGAGGCGAAGCAGGTGCAGGTGAGCGTGCGTCCCACCCCGTCCATCTGCCTGATCTTGTCGATGACCAGGTCCCCGATGCGCTCCATGGACTCCCCGCGCACCTTCAGCAGGATGTCGTGCTCCCCGGAGATTAGGTGGACCTCGTGCACCCCGACCAGGCGGCTGATGCGATCGGCCAGCTCCCTCTGGGATTGGTTGTTGTTCGGCAGGAAGGAGACGAATATGAAGGCGGTGACCGGCTCCCCCAGCTTCCCGAAGTCCGGGACCACGGTGAATCCCTTGATGATCCCCCGCTCGGTCATCCTGCGGATGCGCTCGTGGACGGTGGCCCGGGGGATGTTGAGGTCCTTGGCGATGGACTTGGTGCTGCGCCTGGAATCCTTCTCCAGCTCATTCAGGATGGCCCGGTCCTTGTCATCGAGCATTAGGAATGGGAATACGCTCCCGCTAAATTATCTTTGCTAATTGGACTGGGGCTCCACCGACACCTCGATGTCTATGCCCTCGCGCACCGCCGCGCTGACCGTGCAGAAGTCCTCGAAGAGGGGAAGGCAGCGCTCCAGCTTGGCCAGGTCCTCCACCTCTGGGCGAATGGTCACCTGCATGCGCTGCACCCGTAGCCTGCCCTTCTCGTTCCTTCCCAGGGTGGTGCGCACGGTGGCCCTGATGGTCTGCGGCTCCGCGCGGGCCTTGCGCAGGCAGAAGGCCAGGGAGGCGCACAGGCAGTTGCCCACCGCCGCCGACAGGTAGCGGGTGGCGTTGGGGTACTTCCCAGCGCCCACCGGTACCGGCTCGTCTGAACGCACGTCCGCCAGGCCCTCATCGTCGAACTCGATGCGGAACTGGTAGTCGTGCTCCATCTCCAGCTCGGTGATGAACTCCTCCTGCATACCCTCACTCCCTCAATCTATCCAGCTGCCGGAGCACCCGGCGGCGGATCTCCTCGGCCGGCTCCTCGGGCACCAGCCTCTTGCCCTTCTCGATCACCTTGACCTCGGCCCATCTCATCTCCGTGCCGCAGGAGCACTTGGGGGGCATATGGCGGTCCAGGGAGACCTCGTACTCCAGGCAGTCGGGGCAGCGGAACACGTACTTGCGCCCGGCGAACTTACCCCTCTTGGCCACCGGCCTTCCGCCCTTCTCCACGATATCCATGGCGAAGTCCACGGTGGGGGCGTTGCTGATGGAGGTCCCCACCCCGAACCCGGAGGCCCCGGCCGCGGCCAGCTCCCTGACCTTGGCCTCATCCAGTCCGCCGGAGACGAAAACCCCTACGCCGGTATAGCCGCGCAGGTCCAGCTCCCAGCGCACCTCGCGCACGATGTCGGTCATGGACCCGCGGCGGGAGCCGGGGGTGTCCAGGCGCACCGAGCGCAGGCCGGGCATCTCCTCCGCGGCCATGACGGCCTCGGCCTTCTCGTCGAAGAAGGTGTCGGTGAGGGCCACCCGGGGGACGTTGGGGTCGATGATCTCCCCGTAGGCCCGGAAGGCCTGCCTCTGGTCGCCCATCATGATGACCAGGGCGTGGGGCATGGTGCCGCTGGCAGGCTTCCCGACCAGCTCCGCGCCCTTCAGGGAGGAGACCCCGTCGCAGCCTCCTATGTAGGAAGAACGGTCGATGACCGGGGCCAGGGCCGGATGCATGCGGCGCACCCCGAAGGATATCACCGGCAGACCGCCAGAGGCCTTCTTGCAGCGGGCCGCCATGGTGGCCACCCCACTGGCGTAGCAGATGAAGCCCAGGGCGGGGGTCTCCAGGGAGCAGTACTGGCCGTAGGGGCCGTCGATGGCCGCCACCGGGAGCTTGATCCCCCGCTTGCTGCGGCTGGTGAATATGGAACCCTCGGGCAGCGCGTAAAGGTCCAGGTCCCGGCCCTCCAGGATGCGCACCATCTCCTCCGTTCCGCAAAGGACCGCCCAGGGCCAGGCATCCGGCAGCGAGGCCACGGTGAACTCGGACCTGGTGGGGGTGTCCAACAGGCCCTTGGCCTTCAGGATCTGCTCGGTCCTCTGGAAGTAGACGTCGGTGGTGGATCCGTTCCGAATGTCCTCGTGCTCGGCGGAGAAGAACTTGCCCATGTCATCACCTGCATTGGCCAAAGCGGCTTACGTGCTCATCAACCTTCTTCAGATAAAGGCGTCCCTGCCCAGGTACCTAGCCCTGCTCCCCAGGGATTCCTCTATGCGCAACAGGCGGTTGTACTTGGCGGTCCTCTCCGTGCGCGCGGGGGCCCCGCTCTTGATCTGCCCGCATTCCAATCCCACGGCCAGATCGGCCATGGTGGTGTCCTCCGATTCGCCGGAGCGGTGGCTGACCATCACCCGGTACTTGTTGTCGTAGCAGATGCGGGCGGCGCGCACGGCCTCGCTGACCGTGCCGATCTGGTTGACCTTCAACAGCATGGCGTTGCCCGCCCGGGCCTCGATGCCCTTCTGCAGGCGGGACGGGTTGGTGACGAAAAGGTCGTCCCCCACCAGCTGGAGCCGTCCGCCCACCTTCCTGGTGAGCTCGGCCATGTCCCCGAAGGCATCCTCCTGCACCGGGTCCTCCAGGCTGATGAGCGGGTACTCCTTGCTCAGGGCGACGTAGAAGTCCACGATCTCCCCGGGGGAGAGCCTTTTGCCGTCCAGCTCGTAAACGCCATCGGAATGGAACTCGCTGGCCGCGGCGTCCATGGCCAGGTGGACATCCTTCCCGGGGGTGTAGCCGGCGGCCTCGATGGCCTTCAGCAGGGTGTCCATGGCCTCCCGGCTGGTGTCGAAGGGCGGGGCGAAGCCGCCTTCGTCCCCCACGTTGATGGCCAGCGGCCCCTTCTCCTTCTTCAGCACCTGCTTGAGGGAATGGTAGACCTCCGCCCCCACGCGCAGGGCCTCGGAGAAGCTGGGAACGCCGCAGGGGGCGATCATGAACTCCTGGATCCTGAGGTTGCTCCCGGCGTGCTTCCCGCCGTTGATGACGTTCATGCAAGGCACCGGCAGGACATTGCTTCCGGTCCCCAGGTGCTCGTGCAGCTCCACGCCCTTCAATATGGCCCCGGCCTTGGCCGCGGCGAAGGACACCGCGGTGGTGGCGTTCCCGCCCAGCCTGGCCATGTTCCCGGTGCCGTCCAGCTCTATCAAGGCCTCGTCGATGGCCTTCAGGTCGGTGACGTCCATGCCCGCCAGCCTGGGGGATATGATCTCCCGCACGTTCTGAACGGCCTTGAGCACGCCCTTGCCCAGGTATCTCTTTCCCCCGTCCCTCAGCTCAAGGGCCTCGAAGGTGCCGGTGGAGGCGCCCGAGGGGGCGATGGCCGTGACCACCAACGATTCGGTCTCGATCTGGGCCTCCACGGTGGGGTTGCCCCGGGAATCCAGAACCTCCCTGCTCCATACCCTGGTGATATTAAGGTCTGACATGCCAAATCTCCTATCATCTACTGACGAGGCTTGGCCTCCTCGGACTCGATGATCTCCATGTTCCTTTCCAGCAGGGCCAGCTCCCTGGTCTCCAGGGTGCGGGGGTCGACGGAGACGATGAGACGGGAGCGGTTCTCCATCACCGCCTCGGTGATGTGATGGATCATCCTGAGCACCTTCTCGAAGTCGTTGTTGACGATCAGGAACTCCACACCATCGATGAGGACCACGCTGTCCCCGCTCTTCTCCACGAAGCGGATGATGGTGTCGCTGAGGATGCCTATGTTAGTGGGATTCACGTACACCTTGCCGAGCTGGTTGCTCAACCAGATGATGGGGGTCTTCTCCAGGCCCCATTCCTTCCGCAGGTTGGTGGGGTGCTGACGGGTGACGCAGAGCCCCTGGATGTTGTGGGTGACCTGGTCCACGAATATCTCGAAGGACTTGTGGGGCTTGGTCTCCTTGACCAGGTAGCTGAAGCCTCTACGCAGCTCATACACCTTGGCGCTGTTGCGGGCCACCTCCATTCCGGTGTGCTCCACCTCCTCGTCCTTTTTGAGCAGGCGGTTGAAAAGGCCCTTGCGCTCCTTCTCCGGCTTGGGCTCCTCCTTGGGAGGCAGGGGCTGCTCGTCCAGGACCTCCTTAAGCCGGGCGCGCAGCTCCTCGTTGTTGAACGGCTTGCGTATGTAGCCGGATACCACGTCCTGCAGGCCGAAGATGTCCGTGCCTATCTCGGTGGTGGCCGTGAGCATCATTACCTTGGTGTCCCCGGCCAGTCCCTTCTCCTTGATGGTGCGCAGGACCGTCCAGCCGTCCATGTCAGGCATGTTGATGTCCAGAAGGACCAGGTCCGGCTTCTCCACCGGCAGCCTGGCCAGGCACTCCTTGCCCCCTGTGGCGGTGATGGGCTGATAGCCCGCGGCGGAGATGAGCTCTGAGACTATCTCCAATATCGCCGCATTGTCGTCAACCACCATCACCTTCTTGATCTAGACACCCCCACACAAATGGCCGAACGGTCATAGCCTCGATGGATTAAAAATGCTATCCCCTGATAGCAGGTTTCGGATAATGATGAACGAAAAGGGGTTTGGCAGTGATGTTTACGCCTTGCGGCTCTCTTTGGCCTTCAGGCGCAGCGAGGTGTATCCGCACTTGCGGCACCTGGTGGCCTTAATGGCATTACGGGCATAGCAACTCAGGCAGACCTTCTTGTTCAGCAGCCTTTCGTCAGCTTCCTTGAAACGCGCCATTTGACTCCTCCGGGCTTGAAATAGGGAGCCGGTATAAATATGTTGTCAATGGTCAGCCGGAACCGGTCAAGGCCAGATATGCCAACAGGGACTCGAGCTGTATACGCTCGTTGCTGCCCTCCACGATGCGGAACTCGATCTCCCCGGTGCGGTCGATGAGCCGGATCTTGTCCCGGTCGGGCATGTCCAGGTCATAGAAGGAGCGGTGGATCTGCTTTATGATGTCCTCCCCGCTCAGCCCGTAGGTGATCATCATCTCGTCGAGCTTCGCCCGGGCCCCCGAGAAGTCCCCGGAGAGGGCGGTGTTGACCATGTCCACCACCTCGTCCGGCCTGGCGTTGCCGGTGGCCTGGTACACCACGTCGATGGTGACGTCCCTGCCAATGGTGGCGGCCACCTGCAGGGAGTTTATCGATTTGCGCATGTCCCCCTCCCCCACGTGCACGATGGCGTCCAGGGCGGGATCGTCTATGCTCACCCCTTCCCCCTTGGCGATGACCTTCAGGTAGCGCCGGATGTCCTCGCTCTTCACCGGCCGGAAGCGGAAGATGGCGCAGCGGGACTGGATGGGCTCTATGATCTTGGAGGAGTAGTTGCAGGAGAGCACGAAGCGGCAGTTGCGGCTGTAGCGCTCCATGGTCCGCCTCAGCGCGGCCTGGGCGTCCTGGGTCAGGGCGTCGGCCTCGTCCAGGAATATGATCTTGAAGGCCGCGCCGCCGATGGGCGCGGTGCGGGCGAACTCCTTGATCTTCCCGCGCACCACGTCTATGCCCCTCTCGTCCGAGGCGTTGAGCTCGATGAAGTTCTCGCGCCAGGATTCGCCGTACATCTCCTTGGCCATGGCCAGGGCGGAGGTGGTCTTCCCCGTGCCCGCCGGCCCGGCGAACATCAGATGCGGCAGGTTTCCGGAGCGGACGTAGGATGAGAGCCTCTCCACTATGTCCTTCTGGCCCACGATGTCGGTTAGCTTCCGGGGGCGGTACTTCTCGGTCCAAATCTCCTGCATGGTCTCCGGCCACATCAAAGCCGTATCGGAGTTAAAAGGTTTCCCAGGGCCCGGCGAATGTGACCCCTAAGCTTTATTACCCCGCCCGGCGTGGGCGGAACGATGCGCTGCTCCAAGTGCTCCGCCCCGGCGGTCACCTTCATCCGATACAACGGCTCCCACCTTTGCCAGGCGCATCTGGGGGAGTACGTGGAGAGGAGGGTGAAGAGGGAGGTCCGTGCGCAGCTGCGCCTGCAGGGGGAGGCGCACATCGGAGTGGGAGCTTCTGGCGGAAAGGACAGCCAGACCGCGCTCTTCCTGCTAAGCAAAATACTGGGGGAGCGCAGGAACGTAAGGATCACCGCCATCACCGTGGACGAGGGCATAGACGGCTATCGCCATGAGACCGTGCCAAAGGTGGGCGAGCTCTGCCAGCGCCTGGGACTGGAGCATGTGGTGGTGTCCTTCGACGAGATCGCCGGGACCACCCTTGACCACATGGTAGGAAGGGCCGGGGAGAGGGAGGCCTGCACCTACTGCGGGGTGTTCCGCCGCCGCTGCCTGAACCTCAAGGCCAAGGAACTGGAGGTCGACGTCCTGGCGCTGGGGCACAACCTGGACGACATGGCCCAGTCCATACTCATGAACTTCATGCGCGGGGACGTGGAGCGATTGGCGCGCCTGGGGCCGCACGACCATGTGCAGCCTGGACTGGTCCCGCGCATACAGCCCCTGCGCACCATACCGGAGAAGGAGACCTACCTGTACGCCCTGCTCAACGATCTTCCATTCTCCGAGGCGGAATGCCCATACGCCGAGCACGCCCTGCGCAACGAGTACCGGAGGATCGTGGACGACATGGAGTTCCGGCACCCCGGGACCAGGCATTCCATCCTGGGAAGCTATGACCGCCTCCGGCCGCTGATGAAAGGCGGCCTTCCGCAGGCCACGCTGGGAAGATGCTCCTGCGGCGAGCCCACCCTGAACGAGAGATGCATGGCCTGCGAGATGCTGGAAAGACTGAAAAAGTGATTTTTTTAAGGGGTTTGAGGGTCTGCGCTCAGACCAGCTTGTGGTAGGCGTATCCTTCCTCGCCCTCGTGCAGGCAGTAGCGCACCTTGGTGAAGTTGCGCTTGAGGGCGATGACATCCCTCTTGACCGTCTCGGGGGATTCCTTCTTGACCACCACGCGGTGCAGGAGGGAGGCCACCTCCTTCATCTCGCTCTCCTTCATCCCCACCCGGGTCATCTCCTGGGCCCCCAGGCGTATGCCGGAGGGCTTCACGGAGGACTTGTCCCCGGGCAGCATGTTCTTGTTGGCGATCATGTTGGCCTTCTCCATTAGGTTGGCCGCCTCGGCGCCGCCGCCGTACGGGGCGACGTTCACGGCGATGGTGTGGCTCTCGGTGAAGCCCTTG
>MVPZ01000062.1 GCA_002067045.1 Methanomassiliicoccales archaeon PtaB.Bin134
AGCTCGGCGATGAAGGCATCGGCGATGCTCTCCACCACGTAAAGGCGCTTGATCCTGATGCAGACCTGACCGCCGTGGGAGAACGCGCCGCTGGCGATGCCTCTGGCCGCCGAGACGATGTCCGCGTCCGCGCATACGATGCCTGGATCGTTCCCGGACATCTCCAGCACCATGGGTTTGACCCCGGCGTTGCGGATGATGTCCAGGCCGGTGCTCCGGCCCCCGGTGAACACCAGCGCATCGAAGGGGGCGGTGACCATGGCCTTGCCGATGTCCGCCCCGCCGATAAGCGTCTGGAACAGGTCCGCGGGCATGCTGGTGTGGCCGAAGGCCTCCTTGATCTTGAGGCCGGTCATGGTGGTCAGCTCGGAGGGCTTGAACACCACTGCGTTCCCCGCCATCAGCGCCGGGATGACCGTTATCATGGTCTGCCAGAACGGGTAGTTCCATATGCCGATGTGGCCGACCACGCCATGGGGGACCAGGTTTATGGTGGCCTTGGTGTCCGGCCACCCGGCGGGGTCCAGGGGGAAGTCGTGATCTCCGAAGGCCCGGGCCTCGGTGGCGTAATGGTCGAAGCCCTTGATCACCCCGTTGAACGTGCCAATGACGTCCCTCTGCGGGAAACCGCCCTCCAGGGTCTCGGTGGCGATCATGTCGTCCTTCATGGCCTGCAAGGCGGAGCGCAGCTCCATGACCGCCTCGATCCGCTCTTCCCGGCCCCATTCGGACATCCAGGAAAGCTGGGCCTTTCTTGCCCTATCGATGCATGCAAGCACGTCCTCGGGACAGCTGGAGGCGAACTCCTTGATCACCTGCCCCGTGCGGGGGTTCACGGATCTGACGGCCATGAAGAGCCATTGACGAGCTTGCCCTTATGCTTGTTGCTATTCGCGGTCAGCTCAGGGCCTCGGCCAGTTCCTTGGCCCACTTGGCCGCTCGGTCCAGCTCTCCGTCCACAAGGCGATAGACCTTGTTATGGCTCTCCACGTAGGACTGCAGGTGGGGAACGGCAATGGAGAATCCGAGGTCCTTGAGCGCCTTCTCCATGGCCTTGTTGGCGTTGCCGCTGATGAAGGAGCGTATCTGGGTATCGAAGCTGCCGGCCTTCTTCCCGGAGAACTGCTTGCCGTGCAGCCCGTCCAGGAACTCCTTGGTGGCCTTGGTGGGCGCCCAAGCCATGGTCGGGGAGCCTATCAAAAGGGCATCAAAATCTCGGAGATCGATGTGCTTGGCGTCGCCCACCGGGGCGGAGGTGACCTCCAGCCCCTGGGCCCTCAGGGTACTGGCGATGACCTCGGAGACCTTGGCGGTAAGCTTGGACGAGGAAACAGAATCATAGATGAGAACGATCTTCATGCGATCATCTTCCATGGGAATATGTGTCCATTACCGCACGAGGCTCTATAAACGTTGCTGAACCAGAAAAATGTAAAAAGGAAAGGGTTTGGAACTCCTGGCTCACTTCTTCCTGATGAGCACGACCGCAGCGACCACCACTATGGCGATGACCGCCACCAATATGATCCCGAGGTAAGGCGGGTCGGTGAAGAAGCCCATCAGGCCTCCGTCCTCCCCGACATTGCCCTGGAAGTCGGAGATATCACTGATCTTCTCCTCAGCGACCTCCGGGTCCACAGGCTCCATCATCATGACCTGGTCCATGACCGCGGGCATGTCCAGCTCGTCCAGCAGGTCACCGGCGTCCATGGACATGTAGGCCATGAACCCCACCTGCGGGGAGTAGTAGAACATCATCGGGGTGTCCACCACGTTGATCTCGTAGACGGTGATGTCTCCCCAGAAGGCGTCATCCTCGGTGAACACGTCGGTGCACCTCAGCTCGAGCTCGATCTCCTCGCTGGTCTCCTCTATCTCCCCGTTGTTGAAGGGGCTGTCATCGGCGTTGAGCTCCTCGAACCGTATCGGGAAGCCGGTTATTCCGGTCTCCTCCACGAACTCCTCGTTGAACAGCTCGTCCTCCATATCCTCAGGCAGGCCGCGGACGTCCAGCAGGCCGCTCATCGAACCGCTCAGGGTCGCGGTGGAGCTGACGGTCCACTGGTCGCCCTCATCCAGGGGGAAGTCCCACAGGTTCAGGGCGGGGTCGAACTCCAGCAGCATGTCCAGGCTCATTTCCAGTTCGGCGGAGATGTCATAGTCGTCATACCAAACGGTCTGGGTGAAGTTATCCCAATCCCAGTCGCTGTTCGGTATGTTCTCCGCCTCGAAGTCCAGGGCCGCGTTGACCTTCACGCTCAGGTCGATGGACTTGATGGCCATGGTGCTCTTGTCGAAGGTGGTCTCCACCTCGATTACCAGGGCCGCGTCGACGCTGGCATCCACGAACACGGTCATCTCCTCCTGCTCAGGCTCCTCATCCCAGGCGTAGGTTCCGGCCTTGTCCATGTCCGCGGTGACGGAGATGGTCGCGTCCAGGGAGACCCTTCCGGCCATGGTAGCGCTCAGCACGTACTCGGTGGAGGTGACGTCCGAGACCTCGAACAGCAGCCACATACCCACCTCGCCATCGATGCTCAGCTCGTTGACCGTGCCGCCGGTCTCGCCCTCCAGCATAGTGGACAGGCCCTCAAGCTCATCGGCGAACTCCGCGCCGATATCGGATTCCGTTCCATAGGCCCACTTGGTCCCCTCCTCCCAGACCGGTGCGTTGGCGGGTGCCGCCAAGGCCGGAACCGCAAGAGAGACCAGGAGGGCCAGGAAGGTCAGCATGCACAACATCGTGCCAATCAGCTTCTTCATGAACATCCCTTCTTTTGGTTATCTTGAGATTGAATCCCAGATAATTAAATTATTGTGCCTACGATTATCAAAATGAGAAATGAGAAGTGGTTTTAGGAAATAGGTTTGAAGCGGTGCGGCGCTCACATCATGCCGGGCATGCCCATGCCGCCCATGCCGCCCATGCCACCCATTCCGCCCATGCCGTCCATTCCCGGAGGTGCCGGTGGGGCCTTCTTGGAGGCGATGACGTCGTCGATCCTCAGGATCATGTTGGCCACCTCGGCGGCGGACTTCACGGCCTGGGTCTTGACGCGCAGGGGCTCGATGACGTTGGCCTTCAGCATGTCCAGGGGCTTTCCGGCCTCCAGGTCCAGACCCATGTTCTTGGCCGCGCCTCCCTTCTTCTCGTGGGCAGACTTCAGCTGTATGACCATGTCGATGGCGTCAAGTCCGGCGTTCTCGGCCAGGGCCCAGGGGATGATCTCCATGGCGGCGGCGAAGGCCTCGATGGCCAGCTGCTCCCGTCCTCCCACAGTGGAGGCGAAGTTGGCCAGCCTCAGGGACAGCTCGATCTCCGGGGCACCGGCTCCGGGCACGATCTTTCCGTCCTCCAGGGCGACCCCGACCACGCGCAGGGCGTCGTGCAGGGACCTCTCCACCTCATCGACCACGTGCTCGGTACCGCCGCGCACGATGACGCTGATGGCCTTAGGGTTCTTGCAGCCGGTGATGAAGGTCATGTCCTCCTCGCCGACCTTCTTCTGCTCCACCATGTCGGCCTTGCCCAGGTCCTCCTTGGTGATGTTGCTGATCTTACCGACGATGTTGCCGCCGGTGGCCTTGGCGATCTTCTCCATGTCGGACTCCTTGAGCCTGCGGGCGGCGAAGATGCCGGCCTTGGCCAGGAAGTGCTGCACCAGGTCGTCGATCCCCTTCTGGCAGAAGACCACGTTGGCGCCGGTAGCGGCCACCTGGTCCACCATCTCCTTCAGGCTGGCCTCCTCCTCGTCGAGGAAGCGCTGCATCTGGGAGGGGTCGCGGATCTGAATCTTGGCGTCGACCTCGGTCTTCTTGACCTCCATCGGGACGCTCAGCAGGGCGATCTTGGCCTTCTTGACCTGGGTCGCCATGCGGGGGTGCACGCGCTCCTTGTCGATGACGACACCCTCGATGATCTCGGTCTCGGCGATGGATCCGCCGGTCTTCTTCTCGACCTTGATGTTGTCAACGTCCACGACATAGCCCTTTCCGGACTTCTCGGCCACGGCCTTTACGGCCTTGACGGCGACCTCGGACAGGAACTCACCCTGGCCGCCGACGCTCTTGCCAGTCATGGCGGTCATGGAGACCTTCTTGAGCATCTCGGTGTCGTCAGGGGTGACGGAAACCGCTATGGTCTCCAGGATCTTGACGGCTTCGGCCGCGGCCATCTTGTAGCCGTTGGCGATGATCGTGGGGTGAATGTTCTGCTCCACCAAGGCCTCGGCCTTCTTCAGGAGCTCGCCAGCGACGATCACGGAGGAGGTGGTGCCATCCCCACACTCGGTGTCCTGGGTCTTGGCTATCTCCACGACCATCTTGGCGGCCGGGTGCTGGACGTCGATCTCCTTCAGTATGGTGACGCCATCGTTGGTGATGACCACGTCGCCCATGGAGTCGACCAGCATCTTGTCCATCCCCTTCGGGCCCAGGGTCGAGCGGACCGCGTCCGCGACCGCACGGGCGGCGGCGATGTTGTTGAACTGTGCTTCCTTGTTCCTAGATCTTTCAGTACCTTCGCGAAGAACTATGATAGGCTGATTACCTTGTCCCATTCCGTAAGCCATAATGAGCCTCCTTACGGTCGGTATTTTATCGCTTCTATATAACAATATCGGAGTCAGCTCTCCCAAAAACAGTATGCTGACACATTCCAGAATGCCTACGCCATATAAAATGATAGCCCCGGCCTAGAACTTTTTTCTATACAACGGGGATATCCCTAGCATGGAGGACCTAGAAGCGTTCCTGGTGGACGATGGATACTGCCAGGCCTGCCTGGACCTTCAGGGCGGCCGGGTCCAGAAGGTGTACCGGTTCCCCAACAGCTACGGGGCCTCCCTGATATCCTCGCCCCGGTTGGGGAGCACACCCACCTGGACCATCATGGCGCTGCGGTTCCTCGACGACGGGTACGAGCCGACGGACGTCCCGGGAGTGGTCAACGGCTCGACCTCGGATTGGACCGCCTCGCAGGAGAAGCTCAGGGCCATATGGCGGTTGCCGCACTTTTGAACCGCCCTGGAAAACGGTCATATATACCATCCTCGGTAGAACGGCTAGATGTCGGCCTTCGAGCCGTTGCCCCTGGAGGCCCAGGCCTTCACCCCCTCACGGAAGGACAGCTCCAGCCTGTGCCATATCTGCAAGGGCTCCAAGAACCTGTGCGGCAAGGACCGCTGCCCGCTGATGGTAAAATTCTACTCGTACTCGCGTACCAAGAGGCTCATCGACGCCCAGGACCTGCACGGCAGCTCCCCTCCGGGGGTCTTCGTCGGCCGTTACGGATACCCGAAGGTGGACATCGGGCCCCTGGTCCCCCCGGACCTGGGGGACACTTTGATCATGGACACCCCGGAGCAGTGGATGGGCAAGAGCATGGATGAGATCGTGGACTTCCGCTTCCGCCTGGTAAGGGGAAAGCATCTGGTGGACGTGAAGAACTTCCAGAATGCCGGGAGGATAGTGGACTACACCAGGGAGCTGGCCCTTTCCGTCAACTCCGTGGACGTGGAGGCATCCTTCTCCAAGAAGCCCTCGGGGCGCATCGTGCTGGACGACAACATCCAACCCTTCGGACCCTCGGCAAAGCTGGAGAAGCTGAGCATCACCAACCCCAAGTACGACCACAAGGTGGAGAAGGCCTACTACGACACGGACCTCAAGGCCGCGGAGGCGGTGAAGGGGCTTTACAAGAACGAGGTGCTGATCTCCCGAATACAGAAGGCCTTCAGCGTGGGGGCCTTCGGCGTGGAGCAGAACCGCAGGCTGGTACCGACCCGGTGGAGCATCACCGCCATAGACGACATACTGGGCAAGGACCTGCTCAAGACCACCAAGACCTTCCCGTTCATAAATGAGTTCAGGGTGTACGACTGGGAGCAGCTGGACAACCGCTGGAGCGTCCTGCTCACCCCTACCTCCTGGAGGTACGAGCTGATCGAGGCCTGGTACCCCAACACCGTCTGGAACCCCATGGGCCTGCAGGTGGAGATCATCTCCTCGCACGAGTTCTACGACGGCAGGAAGGATTACGCGGAGATCGGGGGCTGCTACTACGCTGCCAGATTGGCGGTCAACGAGCTGCTGCAGAGGGAGAGGAGGCAGTCCGGGGCGGTGATATTCCGCGAGGCCCATCCGGGATATCTGCTGCCGGTGGGCGTCTGGAACGTGAGAGAGAACGTGCGCATGGCCCTGACCCAGAGGCCCCGCAGGTTCAGCACCCTGGACCAGGCCCTGGCCCATATCCAGACCCGCATGGATATCCCCATGTCCACCTGGACCGCCCACAGCGCGGTGCTCAAGGACCTCAAGCATCAGAGGAGGATCGACGACTATGTCGAACCTTGACCTTTTCCTGATGATGGACCAGCGCCCGGCGCCCAGGGCCCCCCGTGTGGGGGAGGTGCGCACCCGGACGGCCCTCCCGCCCTCCAGGCTCCCGGGGCTGGATTACGCCCTGAACCCCTACGTGGGCTGCCATCACGACTGCCTGTACTGCTACGCGCCCTACGTGACCAGGAGGTCCAGGGCGGAATGGACCAAGGTGCAGGCCAGGACCGACCTGCCCATGGTCTTGGCCAGGGAGATACGCGGGAAGAAGGGCACCATCGGCCTGGGCACGGTGACCGACCCCTATCAGGAGGCCGAGAGGCATCTGCTGATCACCCGCCGCTGCCTGATGGAGATAATACCCCATGGCCTTGCCGTGAGCGCCCTGACCAAGTCGGACCTTATACTGCGGGACCTGGACCTGTACCGGGAGCTGAAGGGGGAGGTGGGCATCACCGTGACCTCGGTGAGCGACATGCTTAGCAGGGAGATGGAGCCGGGAGCCCCCCTCCCGGGAAGGAGGCTGGCCGCCCTGGAGGAGTTGGCCCGCGCCGGCCTGAACTCCTACGCGCTCGTCGGCCCCCTGCTGCCGATGCTGGAGGAGGACGACGCCTCCGAACTGGTGGAGGCCCTGGCCGCCACGGGCATAAAATGGGTGATGCTGGACCGCTTCCGCCCCCGGGCGGGCATGTACCAGGACATCAGGGCCCGGGAGGGGGGCGAGGCCTCCGCGTTCCGCCTGGAGCAGGCCCACCTGCACCGGGACTATCCGGGGATGGAGGCCTTCATCCGCAGGGTGTGCTCGGAGAGGGGGCTGCGCTGCGTGGACGCCTTCTGATCACGGGCGGAGCAGAAGGAAGCCGCTCGCATGGTCCTTCAAACGTATAGAGCTCAGACCCTCGATCTCGATGACTATGACCTCCTCGATAAGCCAGGTTATCACCCCGGCCCTCACGCAGCCGGTGACGCTCCTCTCCCCCCGGCCGCAGGAGGCGTGCATGTGCAACGACGGCCGACCCTGCTCGTCCGGGAAGAGCGTTCCCACGGCTGCGATCTCCGAGGCCCCGGCCAGCTCGGTGGTGACCGGCACGATTTGCTCAGCGTCCCCGTCCTCAGGACCGACCACCAGGCGGCTTCCGCGATCCGCCCCGCCGATGGCCAGCACCGCGGCCCTCTGAACCCCGGCCTGGTGGGCCGCGAGCTCCACACACTCGTGCAGCACGTCGCCCTCCTCCAGCCGCAGCACCAGCACCCTTCCCAGGCGCCCCTCGGCCACCCTCATCCCTGGTTCCCCCGGGCGGCCTTCAGGCAGCGAAGCGCGATGGAGTTGCTGCGGTTCATGCTCATGAACGACCCGACGAACATGGCCTCCATGATCTCATCCTCGCTCAGCCCCAGCTTCAGGGCCTGGGGGATGTGCACGCCCAGGCAGTTCTCGCTGCCCAGGGCGGCCCCGGCGGCTATGGCCGCCAGCTCCGCGGTCCTGCGATCCAGGTGCCTGGGCCGGAAGAACAGGCCGGAGGACATCTCCGAGTAGGGCAGGTATATGTCCGGGCGCTCGGACATCATCTCCGAGACCAGAGGCACGAAGCCGTACTCCTCCCTGACCCGGGCCAGGACCCTGCGCACCATCTCCTGCTGATCCTTCTCATCCATTGTATCGCTTCCTGATGGGGGAGGTGGGTAGTTCAATCTTTCCGGTTCGTTCCCGCTCAGGCGTAGAGGAGGATGAGGACCACCATGACCACCAGCAGGGCCATCCAAAGCAGGAGCGAGTAGGAGACGGACTTCCGGGCCAGCACCGACTCCCACCAGTGGGTGGGCTTGATCCCCTGGGAGACGAACACCCCCACCGCGGCTAGGTTGACGCATATGAAGTTGGTCATGAAAAGCAGCAGGGTCTCGAAAGCCAGGTCGAACTGCCCGGAGCCGACGAGCATCCCCAGGGTCACCAGCGGGGGCATAAGGGCCACGGCCACCATCACCCCCACCAGGGCGGTGGACGTCCCGATGGTGAAGAACAGCGCCCCCGCGGCCCCCGAGGCCAGGGCCAGGACTATGTCCGTAAGGCCGATCTCCGTGCGCAGGTATATCTCCCGGATGGTGGGGTCCACCTCGAAGAGCATGCCTATGACCAGCGAAAGGGCCAGGGCCAGGAGGACGCCCGCGGCCATGGTGAACGCGGACCGGCGCAGCAGCTTGCTGTCCCCCAGCACGGTGGCCAGGGACATGGCGATGTTCGGCCCCAGCAGGGGGGCGATGACCATGGCCCCGATGACCACGGCCACGTTGTCCTTGAGCAGACCGATGGCCGCCACCAGCACGGAGAGGGCTATGGTTATCAGATAAATGGCGGTCAGCCCCGCGGAATCCTGCACCTCGTTGTGCAGTTCGTCCCTGCTGATCCTCTGGATCCAGCGGCGCTTCCCGTTGTTCTCCGCAGAGGGGGATTCCGGCTGCTCATTCGGTTTCTCCTCCTTGGGCTTCTCCTCGATGCGGGGAAGGGTGGCCTCCACCGGTATTATCACCAGACGGAAGTTCTCGAAAACCCCGAACCTCTGGCTGAGGACATCCACGACCTCCTCCGCCTGCTCGGCCTTGACCAGCATGCGCACGGTCAGCTTGTCGTCGCTGGGTCTGGAGCACCACAGGTCGTGCACCTCCAGGTCCTTGACCGCGTCCTTGATGCTGTTCTCGCTGCCCGGGTCGACGATGATCTCCACGATGCGCAGAGCCATATGAACTGGCCGTTCAGGGGATTCAGGGCATATAATCTTTGCATGTGCATGGGATGGGAAAAGGACATAAGACGGGGCGGAATTAGGTATGCGCGAGGAGAAACCATGACCTACTGTCCTAGATGCGGGGCCTTGAACGAGGACCAGGCGACGTTCTGCATTAAGTGCGGCAGCTCCATGCAGCCCCCGGTGCAGCCCTCGAAGCGCCTTCCCTCCAGCCACCTGCAGACCTCCTTCGATCGCACCTTCAAGGCCGCGGGGCCGTTGATCAAGACCTTCCTGGTGACCATATTCCTGCTTCTGGTGATCGAGATCTCCCAGGCCCTGTCCGCGGATTCCCACTTCGCCGAGAGCTTCGGAGATTTCCTGTCCGGCAACCTGCTTGTATTCTTCGTCATCATCCTCATCAGCTCGTATTCCGGCTACTACTCCAGGCTGTATCCCAGGGAGCATTCGTTCGTTTCCCCTATCATAGCCGCGGTGGTGGTCACCTTCTTCCTGTGGGTGGCCGCCAATGTCTTCATCTTCATAGGCGAGGACAGCGTGGGCAACGAAGTGCTGGTGACCATGGGGGACGTGCTGATGTCCATACTGTACATAATCTTCCTGCTCATTCTGCTGCTGGGATACATCAGCGTGATCATGAACCTGCAGAAGGCCCCCCTGCCCGTGCCGCCATCCGGACCGGGAATGGCGCCTCCCGCCAGTTCCGTTCCGCCCGCCGAGTACCAGCCGGTGAAGAGGCTGATGCGCTCCAGCAGGGACAGGATAGTGGCCGGGGTGTGCGGGGGCATGGCCGAGTACTTCGGCACCGACCCCTTCCTGGTGAGGGTGCTGTGGGTGGTCGGGCTCATCGCCTCCCTGGGCGCCTTCCTGCTGGCCTACCTGGTGCTGGCAATAGTGCTACCCAGGTCCCCCTAGCCGGACCAGGAGAACAGATGGCACTCGTGCTTCCTGGTGAAGGAGCCCTTCATCATGCGCACGTCCACGCCCTTGGGCTTGTAACCCCCCCGTAAAAGGATCGGGAGCAGCTCGCTCCCCGAGGATACGATGGTGAATATGGTCCGGGCCCCGGCCCACAGGGCCTCCCGTTCCGCCCTCTGCACCAGCTCAACCCCTTCGCTGAGCCGGTGATATCCCTCGGTCAGCACCGTGCGCAGGTAGGCCTTCCCGGAGCCGGGAATGGGGTCGAGGACCAGCAGGGCGGCCGCTCCCTCCCCATGCAGGGTACGACCGGTGCCCATCTCCTCGAACATCTGGAACTCCTTGGAGGGATCGAAACCGGGATGGATGGTGGAGCCCAGCCTGCGAACCTCCTTCAGGTCCGCCCTTCCGTCCGCGGGCCTTCCGCCGTCGTGTCCCTCCAGCCAATCCTTCTCCAGATATAGCATGTCCTGCTCGGGAGCGTAGCCTCCCCCGGTGTAGAAATCGGTGTTCTTGGAGACGTCCTTCATGGTCTCCAGCCCCACGGCCTTGCACCCACGGCTCATCAGGTAGACCTCCAGGGCCTCCAGCAGCATGGTGCCGTATCCCCGGCCCTGCATCGGGGGGCTCACCTCCATGGGGCCGATCCAACCCACCGGTCCGCAGCTGAGGCAGAAGGCCGTCCCCTGGATCCTGCCGTCCTCCTCGACGCACAGGCATCCCTTGGGCTCGTGGCGCAACCTGGCCACATACCAGGCCGCGGGGCGAACCGGGTAGGATATGTCCATGCCCGTCTGTCTTTTAAGAAGGTTGGACCAGGTGTCGGCCATCAGCACCTGGGCCGCGGGAACGTCGTCCGGTCGGAGGAGACGGACCTGGGGCATTCCTTCACCCCTTTCTGCGGCAGCGCAGGCTGATCAGGGCCGCGGTGGCCCCCGCGGCGATGCCGTTGTCAATGTTCACCACCACCAGTCCAGGGGAGCAGGTCTGCAGCATGCCCATGAGGGCCGCCTCCCCCTTGCCCCCGAAGCCGTAGCCCACCGAGGTGGGGACGCCGATGATGGGCACGTCGGCGAGACCGGAGACCACCGTGGGGAGCGCGCCCTCCATTCCGGCCACCACCACCAGGGCGTCCACCCCATGGTCCAGCATCCTGGCCAGGGGATCCAGGAAGCGGTGCAGGGCCGCCACGCCAATGTCGTATTCCGTAAGCACCTCGCAGCCCATGACCTCGGCCATGGCCTTGGCCTCCTCGGCCACAGCTATGTCGGAGCTGCCGGCGGTGAGTATACCGACCTTGCCCACCATGGGCCTGTCGGAACGCTTGTCCACCACTATGAGCCGGGAGCGTTCGATGTAGCGCACGGGACCCCCGTCCACCACCCCCTTCACGGCGGCCAAGTGCTCCGGGGAGGCCCTGGACACCAGCACCGCGTCGCGGTCCTTGAGCACGGTGGCGACGATCTCGGCCACCATGGCCGGGGACTTGTTCTCCCCCCATACCACCTCGGGGATGCCCCTCCTGGCCTCCCGGGCGTGATCGAAGAGCGTGTGATCGCCCACCCTTTCCAGGAAGTCCATGCGCAGGAGCTGCTCCGCCCTCTGAAGGTCGATCTTCCCCTGCCGGTAGGATTCCAAGACGTCCCGGACGTTCATCGTTCCTTGGAGGGTGGGCTGGATATTTTATCGTTGTGAGGGCCGGGATAGTTCCGGCATCGCGTAGTCGTCAGGGATTAGGTATAAAGCTGAGGAGCTCCTGAACGGCGTTAAAGAGAGTGTGCACCAAATGAAGGTATCAGTGCCAGTTATGAACCGCTTCGGCATGTCGTCGACCGTGGGCGCCCACTTCGGGAAGGTCCCTGTATACGCCATCATGGAGATGGAGACCGGTGAGCTCAGCTTCATAGACAACACCAGCGAGCACATGGGAGGGGTGGGACTGCCTCCGGAGCTGCTGTCCAAGGCAGGGGTGAACGTCATGCTCTGCGGAGGCCTGGGGCCCAAGGCGGTGGACATGTTCACCTCGCTGGGCATACAGGTCTTCGTGGGGGCCAAGGGCACGGTCCAGGAGACCCTGGACGCGTACAAAGAGGGAAAGCTGGTCCGCGCCGACCATCAGAACGCCTGCCAGGAGCACCACCACTGAGGATCGCATATGATACTGGCGGTGGCGAGCGGAAAGGGAGGCACGGGGAAGACATCGGTGGCCTGCGCCCTGGCCCTGGCGCTGGACCGTCCGATGACCTTCCTGGATTGCGATGTTGAGGGAGCGAACGCGCACCTGTTCCTGGGGCCGGAGATGCTTTCCAGGGAGGAGGTGTTCGTTCCCTATCCCATCATAGACGCCAACCGCTGCGACAGCTGCGGCAAATGCGTGGAGGAGTGCCAGTTCGGGGCCATGATTAGGCTGGGCAAGAAGGTCAAGCTGATGTCCAACCTCTGCCACGGTTGCGGGGTGTGCAGGCTGGTGTGCCCCAAGGCGGCCATCACCATGGCCGGCAGGCCCGTGGGCATCGTGCACTCCGGCAACGCCGGGCTGATGAGGTTCTACTGCGGGGAGCTGAGGACCGGAGAGGCCCTCTCCGTCCCCATCATACGGAAGATAAAGGAGCAGAGGGACGACCTGGTGATCATCGACTGCCCACCGGGCACCAGCTGTCCGGCGGTGGAGTCCGTGGAGGGCTCCGACTTCGCCCTGCTGGTCACCGAGCCCACCCCCTTCGGGGAGCACGACCTCAGGGGAATGATCACCGTGTGCCGGCGCCTGGAGGTGCCCTGCGGGGTGGTCATAAACCGCTCGTCCGAGGATGACGGGATCATCGAGGCCCTCTGCAAGGCCGAGGGCGTGCCCATACTAATGCGCATCCCCTTCGACCGCAAGGTGGCCGAGGCCTACGCCAAGGGGGGCACCCTGCTGGAGGCCATGCCCGGGATCAAGGACCGGCTGCTGGACATGTTCCTGGAGATCAGGGGGCTGCGCCGATGACCAAGATCGCGGTGATGAGCGGAAAGGGCGGAACGGGCAAGACCACCGCGGTGGCCTCCATGGCCTGGTACTCCGACGGCCTGGTCCTAGCGGACTGCGACGTGGACGCGGCCAACCTGGCCCTGACCATGAAGGGAAGGTTGCGCACCAAGGATGATTACAAGGGCGCCCTCAAGGCCGTCATAGATGAGAAGCTGTGCGTGGAGTGCGGCAAGTGCGAGGCCAACTGCGCCTTTGGGGCTATCTCGGACTTCAGGGTCGTGGACATACACTGCGAGGGCTGCGGGGCATGCAGGGTGGTATGCCCGGCCGGTGCGGTGCGCATGGAGCTGAGGAAGTCCGGCGAGGTCCTGGTCCTGGACACCGACCGGGGGCCCATGGCCTACGCCGAGCTGCAGCCAGGGGAATCCAACAGCGGCAAGCTGGTGACCCTGGTGCGGCGCCTGGCGGACGACCTGTCCGAGTCGGACGGCCTGGACACCGTGCTCATCGATGGCCCCCCGGGAACGGGATGCCCGGCCATCGCCAGCATAACCGGGGTGGACCTGATACTGGCCATCACCGAGCCCAGCCGCTCCGGGGAGCACGACCTGATGCGCCTCATCGAGCTGGCGCACCACTTCTCCATACCCATATGCGTGGCCGTGAACAAATGGGACCTGCACCCGGGCGTGACCAGGGAGATAGAGGAGAGCTGCCGCAGGCAGGAGGTCATGGTCGTCGGCCGCATTCCTTACGATCCGAACGTGAACAAGGCCATCAAGGCCATGCGCCCGCTGCCGTCGCAGTTCCCGGATTCGCCGGCCGCCCTGGAGCTCCATCGCATATGGAAAGAGGTGAGCTCACGGGCCAAGGACCGCAGGGGGAGCGGACTGGTATTGAAGCTGGAGTAGAAAAGAGTGGAAGAGGGGGGTCAGAGACCCCTTTCGCGCCTGAAGTCCTCGAGGACCTGGGCCACCTGGCCCGACCTGCCGGTCACCGCCTCCATGTCGGTCTCCTCGAGCATGGCTGTGGCGTGGGGGCCCACCCGGCCGGTGATGACCACCTTGACGCCCAGGTCCACCAGGGCCTGCATGGCCTTGGTCCCGGCGCCGCTGGAGGCCTCCGCGGCGGCGTTCCTCAACGACTCCAGCTTGCCGGAGTCGGTGTCCAGTATCACGAAGTACGGGCACCGGCCCAGCCGATCGTCCATCATGGCCTCGGCCCCGGGGCCGGCGGCGGTGACGGCCACTTTCATGGGGAATCAGTCTCCGCGGACCTCAGCTGCTCCTTGAGGTATTTCAATCTGGCCTCCAGGGC
The DNA here is from genome assembly GCA_002067045.1 of Methanomassiliicoccales archaeon PtaB.Bin134. The sequence goes on from MVPZ01000062.1 coordinate 14,284, forward strand.
CTCGACCTCCACCTCCACGGAGCGTCTGATCTCCGCGTCGGTCGGCTGAGCGTAAAAGGCCTGGCGGCCGAGACCGCCCCTCCTTCCCCGGCCCATTCCCATTCCTGCGCCCATCCTGCCGCCGGCGCGGCAAGGTCCCATTCCGCGGCCGTAGGGTCCAGTGCCCCAGGGTCCGGTACCGTCTAGATATGGCATGTCTGCATCTCCTGTCGCCGCATTAACGGCGTCTATAATGTGCATTAGCACAATATTATAAGTAATTTAGGGAGACCTAATCATCGTCGCACGAAGCATCCCCGCCCACCAGCAGCGTGCGCCCCTCCACCACCATGGCTATGAGCTTCCGCCGGCCGCTGTCCACGCACCTCCAGACCGTGCCCCGGGAGACCCCCATGCTGATAGCCGCCTCCTCCTGGTTCATTCCCAGGTGGTCCACCAAGCGCAGGGCCTCCACCTCGTCCGGCTCCAAAACGATCGGCCCGGCCTCGGTCTGGCGGGAGGGAGTGAAGCTGCCGTAATCCGAACGGCCGCGCAGGATACGCGGCTTCATCGGTCGTCCCGGACCTCCCCTCCCGAAGCGGCACTGATTTCTGGGCATATGAACACAATGGGCTGCCCTCATAATAAATATCGCCGCTCCCATCATCGGTCGATAGCATGGACGAGGCGATGGTCAAGTACCGCAGGCTTGTGGACCTCATACGGGGGATGGAGAGCGTGGCGATAGGCTTCTCCGGAGGGGCGGACAGCACACTGCTGCTGAAGGCGGCCCTGGACTCCGGGGCCAAGGTCACCGTGTTCATGGCCGTCGGGGACATCTTCTTCCTGGAGGACCAGAAGGCCGCCTCCGCGCTGGCCGAGGGCATGGGTGTGGAACTGGTCCGCTTCAAGATCGACATGGTGAACGACGAGCGCTTCGCCCGGAACTGGGAGGACCGATGCTACATATGCAAGTACGAGATATTCCAGAGGATCAAGAGGGAGGCCCAGGCCCGTGAGATCCCCTTCATATTGGAAGGCAGCCAGGCCGACGACCTCCTGGAGGTCCGTCCCGGGCGGGCCGCGCTCCTGGACCTGCGGGTGCGCTCCCCGCTCGCGGAGGTCGGCCTGACCAAGCAGGAGGTGCGCCGCGCGCTCTCCGAGCTGGGATTGCCCAACTGGAACCGGCCGAGCAACACCTGCATTTCCACCAGGGTGCCCTACGACACGCGCATAACCTTCCAGATACTGCGCAGGGTGGAGAAGGCCGAGAGCGCCCTCAGGCAGTTCGGCTTCAGGGACCTGAGGGTGAGGGACCACGAGAGATGGGCCAGGGTGGAGGTGGCCCCGGAGGACCTGCCCCGCCTCTTCGAGAACCGGGCCAAGGTGGTGGAGCTGCTCAAGGGGCTGGGGTACCACCGGGTGGCCCTGGACCTTGAAGGCTACCTCCGCTGAGGCAAAGCAATTAATTAGTCGGCAGTACCTAGTTTCCAACATGCGGATCTCGGTGACCTTGCTGCAATACGACCACGGCATCGTACGTCAGGTCCTGGACGTGGTGGGAGAGGTGTGCCGCACCCGCCGAGTCGATAGGCATGTGCTCGAGCTGAAGGAGACCATGGTGTTCATGGAGCGCTTCCTGGACCGCTTCCACCACGCCAAGGAGGAGAAGTTCCTGTTCCCGGCCGCGGCCGAGGAGTGCCCCAAGCTGGCGGACACCTTGGCCAGGCTGAAGAAGGAGCACGCCCAGGCGCGCCGTATGATGAAGGCCGCGCTCAAGGCCCTGGACGAGGGGGACCTGGAGAAGGCCGAGAAGGAGATGAGGAGGCTGGTGGACCACATGACCGTTCACATCACCGAGGAGGAGAACCAGGTGTTCCCGGTGATCGAGGCCGGATTGCTGTTGGAGACCGACGCCAAGGTCCACGCCCATTACGAGAGGTTCACGGAGAAGGACTTCGGCAGGAACTACTATCAGGCCTCGGAGACGTTCGCCAACGATATTCAGGAGAGGCTGCTTGGGCCGGGGCACATCAAGGGCATCGTTTGAGAAGGAGATGGCGCCAAGGAGGAGATTTGAACTCCCGAGACGTGAAGTCAGTAGCTGTCCCTCCGGCCCCTGAGGACCGATTCGAGGCTACCGCCTTTCCGGACTAGGCTACCTTGGCCCGCTTGGGGATTTCCCTGCTGATATTTCAAACTTGACGGTTCTAGGACCGCCGGGCCCCATGACCTGCAGCAAAAGATTATTTCCGGGGAGCGTTTACGAGTGGACCATGGGCGATATGGAACTGAGCGTGGAGTTCAACAGGCAGTCCAGATCCCTGAGCCTGCCGGAGGGCAGCACCGTACAGGGGCTACTGGACTCCATGGGCCTTTATCCCGATGCGCACATCGTGGTGCGTGGAAGGACCCCCATACCCCTGGACCAGCCCCTTTCCCCGGGGGACTCGCTGCGAATAATACGGGTGGCCTCGGGAGGCTGAGCCCTGCTTATTTATTCGTATAAGGCGTACTAGGCCATCGTGTGGAGGCGGGCCGTCAACCTGTCATTGCTGGTCTTCGGGGCCGTTGCGCTCTGGCTGATCGACCGCAGCTATCCCAATGACGACCTCTCCAAGGGCGCCCTGACCCTGGCGGCCGTAGCCGCTATCTATCTGTCATTCTCCATAGCCCTTCCCGCCCTGTTCTCCGCCCGGATAAAGGACCCCAAGGCGAAGTATCAGCTGAGAAAGATTTTCTCCGTCCTGAGCCTGGCCTTCTCCCTGGCGGCCGTGGTCACCGTCTGGGTCACCGACCCCCAGGCCCTGGTGGTATCCTACGGGCTTCTGGCGGCCGGGCTGGCCATCGCCCTGCAGGACATGTTCCGGAACATTGCCGGTGGCCTGATCATTTACATTCAATCGCCCTACCGGGTGGGGGACCGGGTCAAGGTCAAGGACGTGGTGGGGGACGTCATAGACGTCAACATCATGTACACGGTGCTCCTGGAGCTCCAGGAGTGGGTGGAGGGGGACCAGGCCACCGGACGGCTGGTGATGGTGCCCAACGGGCACCTGCTCTCCGGGAACGTCTACAACTACACCAAGGACAACAGCTTCCTGTGGGACGAGATCGTGGTCCCGGTCCCCTACGATTGCGACTGGAGGGGGGTGGCGGAGGCCGTCCAGACGCTGGTGGAGAATGACACCGCGGAGGTGACCTTGCAGGCCACCGAGGAGCTCTCCTCCATGATGGGCAAGTACTACCTCACCCCCAGGGAGGTTCGGCCCAGGGTGTTCCTGGCCCTGACCAGCAACTACCTGGAGCTGCACGTGCGCTTCATCTGCCTGACCCGGCAGAGGAGGGAGGCCCGCAGCCGGCTGAGCCGCCTGATACTGGAGGAGATGGAGCGTATGAACGTCAGGGTCGGTTCGACCACCGTGGAGATAACCAGGTTCCCGGGGCCGCCTTCCTCCGGCGGTCCGGTGTAGAAAGAAAAGGTTTATTAACGTTTGATAAATTTCTATAGCGTCAACATCAGAGCCTGGAAAAGAACCTGGGCTTTCCTATATCATGATCACTATAACCATAACCTTACTTGGCCAGCTACGGCCGGGACAAGAATGGAAACCCCTTTCAGGACCCGCTAAACGATGGTCCTGAACGGCGTAGTCGCACTTGGTATGCGGGAGTCTGACCACTTTTCCAGCCTGAGAGAGGTGAAACCATGAACATTGACCCAAGCACCACCAAGTATCTGGTCAAGGCCAAGCTTAACGCTGATGGCATTGTCGAAAAGCCGGACGTGGTGGGTGCGATATTCGGGCAGACCGAGGGGCTGCTGGGCGATGAGCTCGACCTGAGAGACCTGCAGAAGAGCGGCAGGATCGGCAGGATCGAGGTGGACGTCCACTCCCGCCAGGGGAAGTCCGAAGGACAGATACTGATACCATCTAGCTTAGATCAGGTAGAGACCGTTATCCTGGCCTCTGCGCTGGAGACCATCGACAGGGTGGGTCCGTGCAAGGCCAAGATCAACGTGGAATCCATCGAGGACGTGCGCGTTGTAAAACGTGAGAAGATAATCGAGAGGGCCAGGGAGCTTTTGACCGAGCTCATTAAGCAGTCCAAGACCTCCGGTATCGACCTCACCGAGAGCGTTCGCCAGTCCGTTCAGGTGGAGGAGATCACCTACTACGGCAAGGACCGCCTTCCGGCCGGTCCGAACGTGGCCGAGTCCGATGCCATCATCGTGGTGGAGGGGCGCTCCGACGTCCTGAACCTGCTGAAGTCCGGCATCAAGAACGCCATCGCCGTGGAGGGCACCAACGTCCCCAAGACCATCATGGACCTCAGCAAGGAGAGGGTCATCACCGCCTTCGTCGACGGCGATCGCGGCGGAGAGCTCATCCTGCGCGAGCTGTTCCAGGTGGCCGAGGTGGACTTCGTCGCTCGTGCGCCACGCGCCCACGAGGTGGAGGAGCTGACCCAGAAGCAGATCATGAAGTGCCTGCGGAACAAGATCCCGGGCGACCAGTTCATCGAGATGTTCAATCTGGAGGTCGGCGAGGGCAACGGCAAGGACAAGGAGAAGAGGCTGGAGCCCAGCGCCAACAAGGCCGAGAAGCTGGAGCGCTTCGAGAAGGCCGAGAGGGCGGACCGGGACAAGGAGGACCGCGAGGAGCCCAAGGAGCGGGAACCCAAGGCGGAGAGGCAGGAGAGGGAGCCCCGCGCCGAACGCGAGCCGCGCCAGGAAAGGCAGGACCGCCGCGAGCGCAAGGAGCGCGAGGAGCCCAAGGAGCGGGAACCCAAGGCCGAGAGGCAGGAGAGGGAGCCCCGCGCCGAACGCGAGCCGCGCCAGGAGCGCGAACCCCGCCCGGAGAGGGAGAAGCCCCCGGTGGAGGAGAGGGAGCTGGAGGAGCGGAAGCCCGTTTCCCGAAAGCAGCTCTCCGCCGCCCAGGAGAAGTACAAGGGAATGATCAACGAGCTGGCATCCACCTCCAAGGCCCGCATCATGGACTCCATGGGCGGGATCATCAAGGAGGTGGCGGTGAAGGAGCTGGTCAACACCTTGAAGGAGGAGAAGGATCCGGTGTCCGCGGTCGTCTTCGACGGCATCATAACCCAGAGGATACTGGACCTGGCCTCCGACCTGAAGATTGGTACCATAGTCGGCACCAAGATGGGCAACATCACCAAGCAGCCGGAAGGTATCGACGTCTGGTCCAAGGACGACCTGAACTGAACATGAGCGAGGCGGACAGGGTGGACTGGCGCGGTGTCGAGAGCACCGCCCAGGTGGTCATCCCCTCCGATCCCCTGAAGAGGGTGATCGGCCAGGACGAGGCCGTGACCTTGGCCCGCATCGCCGCAAAGCAGCGCCGGCACCTGCTGCTGGTCGGACCCCCGGGCACCGGGAAGTCCATGATCGCGCAGGCGCTCTCGCTGCACCTTTCCCGCCCCACCCAGGAGATCCGGGTGGTGCACAACCCCGAGAACCCCGAGCGCCCCCTGGTGGAAGTGAAGAACGAGGACGAGGTGCGCTCGGAGTCCAAGGTCAAGGAGTTCGCCGAGGGCGAGCTCATCGAGCCCAAGAACGCGCCGGTGAACGTGGCCGAGCGTCTGGGCTACCGGTGCCGCAACTGCGGCGCCTATTCTTCTCCAAAGGAGCGCGTCTGCCCCAAATGCCAGAAGGGCAAGGGATCGGATGCCGCTGCCAACAACCCCTTCGGGGACCTCATGTCCGGGCTGTTCGAGCAGATGAACGTGCCCGGGCTGCAGGGCACCGCCGGCAAGGAACGCGTGACCACCACCCGGACCCGCTTCGGCAAGGAGGAGGTGGTGGTGTTCGAGCGCTGCGGGGAGATGATCCGCCTGCTGGACCAGGACGCCCTGGAGAAGCGCAGGGACTGGGAGCGCCAGTCCCCCCGCAAGGTCATCGTGCGCCTGGACCGCAACCCCTTCGTGCTGGCCACCGGCTCCTCGGAGACGGAGCTGCTGGGGGACGTGCGCCACGATCCATACGGAGGCCACGCCCAGCTGGGCACCCAGCCCTACGACCGGGTGGTGCCTGGAGCCATACACGAGGCCCACGAGGGCGTGCTGTTCATCGACGAGCTGCCGCACCTCGGCCACCTGCAGCGCTTCATACTCACCGCCATGCAGGAGCGGCGCTTCCCTATATCCGGGCGGAATCCCCAGTCCGCGGGCGCCTCGGTCAAGGTGGACAACGTGCCCTGCAACTTCATCTTCGTCGGGGCCTGCAACATCCAGGACCTGGAGCAGGTGCTGTCCCCCCTTCGTTCACGCGTCTGCGGCAACGGCTACGAGGTGCTGGTCAACACGGCCATGCCGGACACCGATGACAACCGCTCCAAGCTGGTCCAGTTCGTGGCCCAGGAGATCGTTTCCGACGGGCGGATACCGCACGCGGACGCCTCGGCCCTCGAGGCCATAGTCCGGGAGGCCCGGGTCCGGGCCAGCAAGGTGGACGGCATCAACAACGCGCTTACCCTGCGGCTCAGGGAGCTGGGAGGCCTGATCAGGGCCGCCGGCGACCTGGCCACCGTGGATTCCGCCGAGCTGATCACCGCCGCGCACATCGCCAGGGCCGTGGAGCGCAGCAAGAGCGCGGAGGAGCAGATCAAGGACCGCTACGGCTCTTATACCAAAGGGCTCGGGACGGACATCTCCTCGGCGCAGAAGGAGAAGTCCCCCTACTACTTCTGGAACGAGACCAAGGATTCCATGTTCCACTAGAGATAGCGCATCAGGAAGATGCCGTCCTCGCCGTCCGAGTAGTATCGCGAGGCGCGGCGCACTGAGAAGAAGCCCAGACGCTGATAGAACCGCTGCGCGCCAACGTTGCTCACCCGCACCTCCAGGGAGATCTGCCGGACGCCCTTCTTGGCGCAGGCCCGGAAGAACTCCTGCGTGAGCAGCGAGCCCATGCCGCAGCTGCGGTAGCGGGGGTCCACCGCCAGCATCAGGATCCTGGCCTCCTGCGGCCCGCTCATGACCCCGAAGACGAAGGCCACCACCCTCCCCAGGTCCTCGATGACGATGAGCCCGTCGGGCCAGAATGGCACCAGCTGGGTGAAGAGCGAGGGATCGTAGTGCTCGCGCAGGGAATCGGTCGCCACCTGCCAGACGTCGGCCAGGTCCCGGTTCTGGAAGCGTCGGATCTGCAACGGCGGCCAATGCCCCTGCTCCTAACTAAATCCTTCTGTGCCTGCTCCTGATGAAGAGGAGCAGCATCGCCGCAGGTAGCGGGGCGTAGAGCATCCACGCCCCCGCACCGTTCCCGCCCGGGGAGACCGTGACGTATACCACCTCCGTCGCGGAATTGCCCAGGATGTCGGTGACCTTCAGGCCTATTCTGTGCGTCCCCCGGGGCAGGGAGACGACCTGCAGCGGGCCCTGGACGTCCGGAACCCCATCCCCATCAAGGTCCCAGTGGAACCCGCTGATGCCCGAGGGATCGTGGCAGCCGGTGGCGTCCAGGACGATGGGTTCTCCCTCCCGCACATTAAGATGATGCCATGGAAGCGCAATGGCCGGAGGGAGTGCGTCACCCACCCAATCATCTTGGAACCAAGACGAATAGGTGGAGGCCGTCCCCGCGGAGCGTATGGCCATCATCAGCTCTCGGTTCTCCTCCATGGAGTTGTCCACCCAGTTGGCGCTACCGACCAGCACCGTGTCGTCCACCACCACCCCCTTGTTGTGCAATCTTTCGATGGACAGGGATTCGTTCATCAGGCGGCATTCCAGGTCCCACGAGTTAGAGGCAGCCCGCTGATTGAGGGAGGAGGCTGTGCGCCGGTTCTCCTCCTTGGTGCCCAGACCGGAGTCCAGCATCACCTGGACCTGCACTCCCCTCTCCGCGGCCCTGAACAGGGAGGAGAGCACCTCGCCCTCCAGCCAATCCTCCTGTATGCGCATCTGCTGGATCAGCACCCTCCTCTGGGCGGAGTCCAGCAGGGTGACCAGCATTTCGCGATACTGGTGCGGGGAGGAGAACAGGGCCATGTCAGCCTGTTGCACGTCCATTGAGGAAGGGTGGGGCACAAGATGCCCTGGACCGCCCTGCGCCTGCGGCAGGCTCAGCTCCAGGGGGAAGACGTCCACTCCCTTGCCGGCGAGGTCCCTCTCGAAGAGGCCTGCGGCGACGGAGGAGAGCTGACGGGAGTGAGCCACCGCCCCCCATCCCCGGTTGGAGCTGAAGCTGGAGTCGGCCATGTTCTCCGAGCACACCATGACCCGTTCTCCATCGAACACCGCGTACTTGGCGTGCAGATAGTCGTATCGCCGGAAGGAGCTGCTGGAGCGCATGATCCACACCTCCGCTCCGGCGTCCCTGAGGTAGTAGGCGATGGCCGCGCCGTTCTGGCTGACCCCTCCCACCGGCTGTCCCTCCAGCAGTACGGTGACGTTCACCCCCCTGAGCGAGGCGGAGGCCAAGTGCCTCGCCAACGTCCAGTTCTCCATGATGTAGGTGCACAGATCAACGCTCTCCCGGGACCGGTCAATCTCGTTGGTGAGGACCTCCAGTCCATTCTCGGGATAGAGCACCGGGACCACCTCCGCCCGGTACCAGGAGGTGGATACGGAGAAGATGCCGGGGACCTCCGCCGACCAGGCCTGGTGACCGACCTCCGGGGAGTGGCGGGAGAGCATCATCCCCTTGCGGTAGACCACAGAAGGACCGCTCCAGGGGGCGAGCGGTTCCGAGGACCCGTAGTGCAGCACGTCCATTAACACTCCCCGACCGTCGAAAAGGAACACCTGGTCCCCGTCGTCCGCCAGCTTCAGGCTGCCCTGGCATTCCACGTTCCCGGAGGATGAGTTCAGGAAGGCCTCCCCGGGGAATAGGGCGGGGAAGCGCCCGCTGCCGTCGGTCCAGGTGACGCTGCCTCCTTCCGGCAGCCGCAGGGAGGTGAAGGTCACGCTGCCCTCCCCGTCGCTCAGCCGCCATCCGTTCATATCCAGATCCCCGCCGGAGTTGGTCACGGTGACGAACTCCCCGGGGTAGGCAGGGCAGACCCGGGTCAGCTGGACCTGGGGGATGTCCTCCTCGGCGGCCACGACGGGGATTCCGGAGAGGAGGAGCAGGACGACCAATAGCGCGATGAGGACCGCTCGGAACACGCCCGCAAGAACAGGAGCACAGGAGAAAACGAATGTGTTTGCAGTGAGGCTTCAGAAGGAGACCAGGTCCAGCAATGCCGCCCGCACGTCCTTGGCCTTGACCACGCCGGAGGCCAATAGCACGCCCTCCGCCCCCAGGTCCAGGGCGGCCTTCACGTCCCGCCCGTTCTTCACGCCTGCGCCGCAAAGCACCTTGACGCTGGCGTTCACCTCGCGGACCATCCGCACCGTCCGGCTGACTATCTGGGGGTCGGCGGTGGTGACCGAGACGTCACCCCCGATGAGCTCAGGCGGTTCCACGGCGATGAAGTCGGGGTTCAGGGCGGCCAATGCCGCGGAGGACTCCGCGGTGTCGCTGCAGACTATGCTGACCATACCGAGCTTGCGGCAGGATTCGATTAGCGCCGATATCTCTGCCACGGGAATGCGGTGCTCGGCGTGATTTAGAAGGGTGCCTTGCGCCCCCGCGGCCCGGGCGCTCTGCGGGGAAACGTACCCAGTGATGGATCCGGGCTTCTTATCGTCCACGTGCTGCGCGAACACGGGAACGGCCACCGAGCCGGCGACCTTGGAGAGCTCCACCATCGGAGGGCAGGCCACGAAGCTGGCCCCGGTCTCCTTGGCCGCGGATTCGATGGCCCGGGCCAAAGCGGTAGCTCCAGGCCCCTCCACCTCGGAGTAGACCTTGAAGTTGACCACGATGACCGGAAGGCGCAGCTCAGTCAATCTTCTCCATCCTGTCCTTCAGCTTGGCGAGCACGGCGGGACGGGTGGTGTACTCCATCTCCTCCGGACCGAGTATGGAGGGCATGAAGGGCCCGTGCTGGCGCATGTAGATGCTGGCCCTTACGGCCTTGCGCCTGGCCTCGTCCCAGACGCTGCCGGCGAAGTAGTCCACGGGGACCTTCTTGCCCAGCGGGCCGTCGGGGTCCTCGCAGCCCTGCAGCCTGCCGTTGCTGATCTGGAATCCCAGGGCGCATATCCGCGGGGGCCCGTCGAAGTAGGTGGGGTCGCTGTCCTCCACCGAGCAGGGGTACCAGGCACCGTAGTGCGAGCCGCGCATCCAGCCGGCCACCAGCGCGGGGAACATGAAGGGCTGCAGGACCTCCCCGACCGCCGGAAGGCCGCTCTGGCAGCGGACCACGGCCACGGGGTCGTCCTTACCCACGTACTTCCCGGCGCAGATGTTCAGCTTCTCCGTGCTGACCACACAGGCGGTGCCGATGTTCTTGTCCTTGCTCATGATGCGCTTGATGGCGTAGCGGCTGGTGTCGCCGATGAGACTGAGGATGTCATAGGTCTCCTCGGGGGCGGACATCACGATCTTCTTGGAGTCCATGACGTCCACGATCTCGAAGCGGAAGCCCTCGTGCGCCCTCGGGTCGATGACCAGCCCGGTGGTGGTGAAGGGGTCCATGAATATGCGGGACAGGGGCATGGAATAGGCCGAAGGCTCGGTCTTGTCGGCCATGAAGAACACGATGGGCTCGGCGCCGCGCTCGGTGAACTCGACCTCGGCCGCTCCAGGGCCCATGCCGCGGATGTTGCCGCTGAAGGCGTCGGACAGTATGTCCTGGCCGGCGGCGTACATCTTCATCTCCTTGGCCAGCTTGGCTGCGGCCTGGAAGGCGGTCCAGGCCAGGGCGTGAACGTCCTTGTGGTTCTCGCCCTTGTAGTGGGTCATGAACAGGTTGATGTCGTCGCCGACCCGGGTGACGAAGAAGTCGTTGATCGTGCCGGCCTTCACGCCGTCGGTGAGGACCTCCTCGCACTTCCTCATCATCTTCGGGTGGGGCTTGGAGTGCCCGGCGACCGATCCTACATCAGCCTTGATAACAGAGACAGTAACCTTCTGAGACATGTTATTCCCATACCTTGGCTTCTGAGAATTACTGCTTGGATATATAATGTTTGACGAACCGTTATCGTCGAACGACGAGATGGGAAAAAAGGGGAATGGGTGGAGGTCTCACTCCACCTTGATGGCCGAGGCCGGGCAGGCGGCCTCCGCGTTCTGGGCGCACCCCTTGAGGTTGTCCGGGACCTCGCCGACGGACTTGTCGCCCTTCTGATACATGGGCTTGAGGTTGGAGTTGCCGTCGTCGCCCTCCATGAAGACGTCCGGGCATTCGTCGTTGTAGCAGATACCGCAACCGGTGCACTCCTTCTGGTCTATGGTCACTTTTACAGGCATGAGAATGGAACTTTCGCCACCGGGCATTAAGGTTTCGCCTGAGGCCCCGATACCGGCGAAAGATGCCATGCCCGCCAATTCTTATATTTGGGAGCGGTGATACCCAGCCATTCCGTTCCGAGGTATGTTCATGCTCTACGATTCCCGTTCCATCACCGCCGACGAGTACGAAAAGGAGATCACCGTGGAGGGCTGGGCCCAGGAGGTCCGCAACCTAGGGGGCATCTCCTTCCTGATACTGCGCGACCGCTACGGGGTGGTGCAGGTCACCTGCCCCAAGAAGAAGATCGCCCCGGAGGTCATGCAGGCCGTGACCTCCCTCTCCAGGGAGTCGGTGGTGCGGGTGACCGGTACGGTCAAGCCCAGCGCGCAGGTGAAGGCCGGCTATGAGGTCATCCCCTCCGCCGTGCAGGTCATGAGCGCGGCGCAGACGCCGTTGCCCATGGGCGTGGTGGACAAGGTGGACGTGGAGGCGGAGACCCGCTTCAACCACCGCTACATGGACCTTCGCAAGCCGGAGGTCAGGGCGGTGTTCGAGATCAAGTCCCTGACCATGCGCCTCATCGACGAGTACCTGGCGGACAACGGCTTCGTGGAGGTCTTCACTCCAAAGCTGGTGGCCTCCGGCGCGGAGGGCGGGTCCACCCTCTTCAAGGTGGACTACTTCGGCAAGCCGGCCTACCTGGCCCAGTCGCCGCAGCTATACAAGCAGATGCTGATGTCCACCGGCCTGGACCGGGTGTTCGAGATCGGCCCCGCGTTCCGAGCGGAACCGTCGGACACCGCCCGCCACGTCTCCGAGTTCATCAGCTTCGACGGGGAGATGGCCCACATCGACTCCCAGCGGGACGTCATGGCCATGATCGAGGGCTGCACCCAGTTCGTGATCTCCGAAATCAGGGAGCGGGGGAAGTGGGCCCTGGAGGCCATAGGCGCGGAGGTAGCGTTGCCCAAGGCCCCCTACCCCGTGATCACCTACGAGAAGGCCGTGGACATGGTCAAGGGCGCGGGCTTCAAGATCGAGCTCGGCGAGGACCTGGGCACCGAGGGCGAGAAGCTGCTGGGAGACCTGATGGTCCAGGACGGACACGATATGTACTGGATCGCTGAGTATCCGGAGGCGGCCAAGCCCTTCTACATCATGGAGAAGGACGGCACGCCGTACTCCCACTCCTTCGACCTGGACTACCGGGGGCAGGAGATATCCTCCGGAGGGCAGAGGGAGCACCGCTACGACCGCCTGGTGCAGAGGATGGAGAAGTTGCAGCTGGACCCCAGGTCCTTCGAGTTCTACCTGAACAGCTTCGCCTACGGCATGCCCCCGCACGGGGGCTGGGGGCTGGGTGTGGAGCGCATGGTGCAGAAGATGCTCGGGCTGAGCAACATCCGGGAGACCATCCTGTTCCCCAGGGACCGCAACCGGCTGGTCCCCTGAGCGCTTGGGAAGGCTTCCAGCAGGAACAAATATATTACTGCGGAGATTCATATCCCTCCCGGGATGCACTTGAACTACGACCTAGCGGAGGAGCACGAGCCGGGGCCCATGGAGTACGTTCCCTATGAGGAGCGGGTGGACCCGGACCTCATAGAGTTCTTCGTGGCCGGAGAGCCCGTTCCGCAGGGCTCCACCAAGGCCTTCTACATCAAGAAGCTGGAGAGGGTGGTGACCACCCACACCAACGCCAACACCGAGAAGTGGAGGAACCGCATAGCCACCGAGGCCCAGCACGCCGACGGACTGAGGCCGCAGAGCTTCTTCTGCGACGACCGCCGGCTGGGGTACGAGGTAACCCTGGAGTTCGTGTTCAGCAAGCCCAAGAGCATACCCAAGCGATGGAGGCACAACACCAAGCGCCCGGACCTGGACAAGCTGGTGCGCGCGGCTTTAGACGGGATCACCAACATACTCATACCCGATGATTCGCAGGTGGTGCGCATTACCGCCGGCAAGTGCTACGGCGATGCGGACCAGTGCCCGGGGATGCACCTCAGCCTGCGCCGGGTGGACTGAGTCCTGGACCGGGATCTCTGCACTCATAGGGTTCATCATCTCCTTGCGGATCAGCTGACCCTCTTCTCTTCATCGATCCGATAAGCGGTCCAATGACGCCTGCGGTTACCGGCTATCGGGCAATAAACGTTTGCCAAGGCGCCTTGTGTCTGAAATCGGACACCGCCCGCGGAAGGCTGCAGATTGCCGAACAGCACCGTTATGTCCTGTCCGGCGATAATCATCAATTCCGCATTCGAGCGGAGGTGTGAGATGAAGCAAATGCCCTTGGACCAAGCCAAGAACAGCTACGTGGGGGTGCCCTACTCCCTGTGCGTGGCCCACGAGATAACCTCGGAAGGATACGGCTTCTGCGTGTCCTGCGAGACCGGCAACATAACCGACGTGTTCCAGCCCTCCGCGGAGGACTGAGGGACATGAGCCTGCCGTCCACCTTCTTCACCAGACGGCAAGTTTGAAGCGGTACCGTTCCAATCCATTCTCCATGAACAGCGCCATAGTGGCAATCAACACGGAAATCAAGGCCGAGGGCCGGGTGATGGAGACCCTCTGCAAGATGCCCTCGGTGCAGGAGTGCTACATGGTGTACGGGGTGTACGACGTCATCGTGAGGTTGTCGGCCTCCAAGGAGCAGGAGATGAGCGCGGCCATCTCCGCCATCCGCGAGGTGCCGGGGGTGCGCTCCACCCTGACCCTGGTGGTTTGCCGGGAGCATAAAAAGTAAGCATTAGGTCGTATTTACCAGGCAGAGGTTTCCTATTGGATAAGTTCGCCCAGGACCTTGACACGCTGATGGCCAAACTGGTCTCCGGCTGCTCCCCGCCCTGCGAGGAGTCCCTGCGCCAGCTCGAGCAGCGCCTCCTGGACCTCAAGGAGAAGAACCTGCTCAAGATCAACCACTCCGTGCTGGAGATGATCGTGGCCAAGTACCTGGTGCTGGACGGCTACGAGGTCAATCTTGAGCACATGATCGACGCCGGGCTGAGCTGCGACGTCTACGCGCGCAAGGGGGACGGGGTGCTGATCGTGGAGGTGGAGACAGGGTACGTGCCGCCGGCCCACGCCCTGGACCCCATGAACTACATACGGGCCAGGATCGCCTCGAAGATAGCCCGCTACTCCAACCACTGCCACAAGTTCTCGTTGGCCGCGCCCCCGCACTACGTGATGCCGGTCATGGACTTCTTCACCCGGCCCCCGCGGGACCGTTCGGAGGGGGATGCCATGCTGGTGAAGAGCTACTGCGACCTGTACTACAAGAGCCCGCCGGTGAGCATGGAGGAGATCATGAACTCGCGCATCCACAGCGTCTCCATCATCGACGTGGAGAACGCCTCGCTGAGGGACATGTCCCCCGACGAGTACATCGGAATGACCGCGGACTGGTACCTCTGAGGTGATGGCCTGGACTCCGCTCTCCTGTTCCTGGGCTCGGTGGCGGTCATCTCCCTGTCCGGGGTGCTCATGCCCGGGCCGGTGTTCGCGGTGACCATCGCCTGCGGCTTCCAGGACCGCTGGTCCGGCTGGAAGATAGCCCTGGGCCACGCCCTGGTGGAGATACCCACCATCGTGGCCATATTCTTCGGGCTCAGCGTCTTCATCAGGAACGAGATGGTGTTGGCCACCATCGGCCTCATCGGAGGGGCCATCCTGCTGTACATGGGCTACGACGTGTTCCGAACGCGCAAGGAGGTGGTCACAAGCTGTTCCACCAAGTACCAGAGCCCCTTCTGGGCCGGGGTGATGACCACCGCGGCAAACCCCGGATGGCTGCTGTGGTGGGCCACGGTCGGCGCCGCCCTGACCGCCACGGCGGTCACCTTCGGCTGGTGGATGCTGCCCTTCTTCGTGGTGGTGCACATCACCTGCGACCTGCTATGGGAGGGCTTCGTGGGCATGACCATATTCGAGACCAAGGGGCGATGGAGCAGCGACTGGCACCAGCGGGTCATCGCCGGTTCCGGGGTGCTGATGATATTCTTCGCCCTGCTGTTCGTTTACAACGCCCTGAGCTCCCTGCTCTGACCTCATCCTTTTATCCTTCGTCGGCCTACTGACCTGCAGCGATGTCCAGGGCCTACAAGGACTACAAGATCTATTGTTGCTTCACCCTGAACCGGCTGGTGGGGGAGTTGGGGATCAACCTGTACCAGCCGGACCTGGAATCGAAACTGGACCGCCTGCTGACCGATGAGGTGAAGGGCATCTCCAAGGAGGAGGTCAAGCACGAGATACGCTCCAACCACTTCATGACCAACAAGGTCATCGAGAAGCTGGTGGAGGACGGGCTGGTCACCGTGGACCATGCGGACAACCGCTACCAGGTGCGGATTACCAAGGCCGGGGTGCTGTACATCCGCAAGTACAACGAGTTCTTCATGAACATCTACGCGGAGCAGATCCGCGACCACTACCGCTACCGGGGACTGCCTCACTGGGCCCGCGCCCAGGACCGGTGACCGTCGGCCAGGTATGGGATGAACTCGTAGCTGCCGTCCTCGTTCTCCACGATCAGCTCCAGGGAGGAGGCGAAGGCCTTTCCGCGATGCCTTACGGTGATCGAGGCGTTCATCAGCAGATCGTATGCGGCCTCGTCCAGGTCCTGGTCCTGGGACCTCTTCCAGAGCATTATGGCCCGGGAGGCCGGCATGCGCGCCCTGGCGCAGACGTCCTCCACGTCCCTGATCATGCCCCACGCCGCGTCAGCGGTGGGAGGCGATTCCGAATGGCGGATGAACATCTGGTATCCCGGGTACCCTATCCCGAGGGCCCTCCAGAGCGGCCCGGGGCGGGAGACGAGATGGTAATCGAAGCGGTGCGTGGCCCCCGAATGGCCGGGCAGCATGGCCGGGGAGGCCCCCTTGGAGGCCAGGGCCGAGGCCATGGAGGGGTTCCTGGCGGCCAGGTGCGCCTTCAGCCTGTCCACCGCGCTGCCCCCCTGGGGGGCGTACATCACCGGCTCGTCCTGCTTTATGCTCAGGATGGCCGAGTGCCTCAGATCGTAGTAGTCCAGGAAGTCCTTGAGACGGCGCAGGGTGAACAGGGTCCACACCCCCAGGGCGAAGAGCAGGATGAACACGGCGGTCATGGGGTAGGAGTGCGGGGCGTTCTGCACTATGAGTATGAGGTCCAGCAGAAGCCAGGCGGCGATGAAGGCACCCGCGGCCCATACCAGCCTGCGCATGTGCGGGGCCTCCCTGTGCACCTCCTCCGCCAGGTCGAAAATGGCGGAGATGGGGTTCTCCACCCTGCGGGGGTCGTCAGCCATCTCCCCACGTTCGCATTTTTACCTATATAAAATCATAGGAAACATTCGTCAGTAACATTTCTGCTTGGTCCTATATCATATACCCCCGCGTTAGCAGATGCAAGGAGGCTTAGAATGATGAAGCTCACAAGCGTGATCGTCCTGGTCCTGGTGGCCGCATTGACCTTCAGCGGCATCAGCATCAGTGCTGACGCCGCGGAACCCGACCCCTGGGACCGCATAAGGCTGGAACAGGGCACCACCACCGATTACGGCGGTGGAAGCTACGTGGCGTTGAACATGACCGACGGCTCGTCCCTGGCCTGGTTCGGCGTGGTCTACGGCAACGAGAACGACCCGGCGCCCATAACCATAGTGGGGGCCAACATCCGCTACCTGGGCGGGGCCAAGGTGGTCTCCGAGGGCGGCACGGTGCTGCTGGACCAGGTGCCCATCCCGGTGGTCACCGTGTTCGGGCAGAGCCTGTTCGCCCTGCTGGAGTTCGACGACGTCGGCTACCGCACCGACTTCGGGCTGGATTACGGGGCCGGCAACGGGCTGTTCGACTTCAACAGCGACCGCCGGCTGTTCGAGGACCCCGAGGGAAGGTTCGAACCTGTATACAAGTACATCAACCTGGAGAGGGCCTGGACGCTCTCGGACATCGAGACCACCCTGGACCCGGCGAACCAGAGCAAGCACTACGACTTCTCGCTGTACGCGGAGGACGTGCTCTACGACAAGGTCTGGGATCCCGAACTGATGCAGTACCGGAACGGCACGGATGACGACGGGACGGTGGACCGCATCGAGTTCGCCTTTCACCTGACCGCCACAGCCCAGGAGGAGCAGGTGCAGATACCGTTCTACCGTGTGACCGTGGGACAGGGGATGAACGACAACATCATCCTCTCCTCGGAGGAGATCGCCCCCCGCAACTTCACCGGGGTGACCACGGACACCTCCTTCAAGTACGACCACATCATCGAGGGCTGGGACCCCTCGGAGGACGCCGAGGACCCGCGTATAATGCTGGAGAACGGCATCGTGCACGCGGTGTTCATCCCGGACGTGGTTGAGGACTGGTACTCCGCGCAGTTCGTGAAGGACAAGGTGCAGGACGGGGCCGGGGTGGCCGAGCTGGAGACCTCCGAGGGAGTGGTGGAGGTGCGCGGCAATGAGGAGCTTCCGGAGGAGTCCGTGCTGGTCACCAGGGACAGCATCAGCTTCCGGGACAACTGGCAGAGGACCGGGGCCCTGACCTGGGTCAGCAACGTGAGCGTGGACGGCCAGGAGGAGCTGGTGGTATACCAGGTGCACGCCGGCTCCCGGCAGATGCTGCCTGACGACGTCCCGGACGGGGACGTCAACTCCCTGGTCATCCTGGGAGGATACATCTATCCGGTGGGGCAGAGCGTCATGCACGATCCCACGGTGCAGGTGCACGCCCTGGGGGTGGACATGGTCCCCAGCATACCGGTGCTGGTCACCGTGATCATCGTCATCGCGGTGATGATATGCGCGGTGCTGGTGCTCATCGCCGCGGTCATCCTGTACGTGGAGCGGAAGAAGCGCGGCAGGATGAAGGTCCCCCCGCCCTACCGGTGAAGGCCGGCAAACCCCTTCCTCAATACTTTTTCATGCGGTGGCCCAGGACCTCGATCTCCTCGTCCCGGTTCAGGCTGGCATCGAAGTTCTTGCGCAGCTGCAGCATGTTCAGGTGGTCGAAGCCCGAGGACAGGTACAGACGGATGGCGTCCTCGTTCCGGGGGATCACGTCCACGAACAGGGCCGCGATACCCTTCTCCCGCATCATGCCGTCCACCAGCCGCAGCGCCTCCCGGCCCGCGGACCTCCCCCGGAACTCCGGGGCCACGTAGATCTCCTCCAGCCAGGCGGCGTTCTGTCCCCCGTAGCGCAGCACCAGGAACCCGGCCAGGTGCCCGTCGCAGCAGATGCAGTGCACCTCGCTCCCCCCGGCCTGCCAGTTACGCAGGCATTCCTCGGACATCTCCTCCGTCTGCAGGTATTTGTCGGGGGAGCCGGTGAGGCGGCGGTGAATGTTGTAGAACTCGGTGACCATCAGGACCAGGAGGTGGCGGTCGCAGTCCGCCATCGGACGCAGCGAGATGCCCATGCCCTTGCCATGGGCCGGAGGGAATAAAAAGGCTAGTCTCCCCGGCCTATCTCCATCATCCTTTCCAGGGGCTTCCTGGCGGCCTCAATAACTTCCGGAGAGAGGGTGATCTCCGGACCCAGGGTCTCCAGGGCCTTGATCAGGGAGGAGACCGAAGTGCGCTTCATGTTGGGGCAGATGGCCCCGGGGACCGGTATGAACACCTTGTCCGGGGCCTCCTTGCCCAGCCGGTAGGTCATGTCCACCTCCGTGCCCACGATGAACTCCTTGGCCTCGCTGCCCTTGGCGTAGCGTATCATCCCCTCGGTGGAGGAAACGCTGTCCGCGAGGTCTATCACCTCAGGGGTGCACTCCGGGTGCACCATGAGCTTGGCATTGGGATGCTGGCGCCTGAGCTCCATTATCGTCTGCACGGATATGTCGTGATGGGTAGGGCAGTAACCCGGCCACAGCAGTATCTCCTTCTCCGGGTGGAAGCGCTGCACGTACGCGCCCAGATTCCGATCGGGCACGAATATGATGCGCTTCTGCGGCATCCTGCCGACGACCTTGACGGCGTTGGCGGAGGTGCAGCACACGTCCGCGAGCGCCTTCACTGCCGCGGAGGTGTTCACGTAGGCGACTATCGCCGCCTCCGGGTACTTCTCCTTCACCGGCCCCAGCTCCAGGTCGGTGCACATGGCGGACATGGGGCACATGGCCTCCGATTCCGGCAGTATGACCTTTTTGCCGGGAGAAAGGATCTTGGCGCTCTCGGCCATGAAGTCCACTCCGCAGAACACGATGACCTCCGCGTCGGTGCTGGCTGCCTTCTGCGACAGCCCCAGGGAATCCCCCACGAAATCGGCGAGGTCCTGGACCTCCGGCGGCTGGTAGTTGTGTGCCAGGATGACGGCCTTGTGCTTGGCCTTGAGCTCCTGGATGCGCTCCGCGGCGTTCATTCGGCATGCCATGCCAAAATCCGTATAAATATTTACTTCACCAGCTTGCGAATGGCGATGCTTCGCCCTCGTGGTCCAGATGCGATCATCGCCCCGTCCCGCCGGGGCGGCCGAGGGGAGCGAGGCCGATCGGGAAAGGGGTTGTTGGCCCTGGGAGCCCCCCCTTGCCGGAGGAGCGCCCAAGGGACGGAGGATCACTTCAGCATCGCGTCGAGCTTCCTGCCGACCTCGGCCCAGTTCACGTGGTTCCAGAAGGTCTCCACGTACTTGGGGCGCAGGTTCTTGTAGTCGATGTAGTAGGCGTGCTCCCATACGTCCAGGGACATCAGCACCCGGAAGCCGGGGATGACGTTCACGTTGTGCTTCTCCACCTGCATGATTATCGGCTTCTTGAGGGCCATGCAGTAGACCAGTACGGCCCATCCGGAGCCCTCGGCGCTGCCGGCGGCTGCGCTGAACTCCTTCTTGAAGCGCTCTATGGAGCCGAACTCCTTGACCAGCTCCTCCTTCAGCTTTCCGGAGGGCTCTCCGCCCTTGCCCGCGGGGGACAGGGTCTCCCAGTACACCGAGTGCAGGTAATGCCCGCCCACCTGGAAGGACAGGTCCTTGGTCAGGGCCTTCATGTCCAGGTCGGCGTTGTCGGCCCGGGCCTTGTCCAGCTTGTCCAATATGGCGTTGGCCGCGTTCACGTAGGCGGCGTGGTGCTTGGTGTGGTGCACGGTCAGCTGCTCCTCGCTGAGGAAGGGGGCCAGGTCCTTGTACCCGTAAGCGAGCTTGGGAAGCTCATACCTCTTGACTTGTTCCATTCTTAAAACACCTGTACGTGCTATCTGAGCTGATACCACATAACGATTTTGGTGCCTGCATCGGTATCGCAATTAATCGATCTCACCCGGAACGCGAGTACCAATCGCGGATGGCCTGGGCCTCCGAGGCCTCCAGGTCCTTGAGCGTGTAGGACTTGCCCGCCGGCGAGGACAGCAGGGCCGCGGACAGAGAACGGAGGCCGGACAGCCTCTGGAAGGGGTTGGCCTTGAGGGTCAGGGATTGCACGTGGCTGCGCCCGATGAGCACGTGGTACAGGCTGTAGCTGCGGAAGCGAAGGGTCAGCTGAATGCCGTCCACGGAGGATCTGCCGTTGGCGTGCCGGGACCGGGCCAGCAGGGCCGCGGGGACCAGCAGCATGAAGGAGGCCCACAGGTACGGGACGCCGAAGTACCATCCGGCGGCCGCGATCGCGGAGGCGGCCAGGGCCGTGGGCACCATGGCCCTGAACAGGTAGCGCCTCAGGGACCTCCGGGGCAGGGGGGTCATGCTCCCGGGCATGGAATATTCAGGCAGCATGTCGTGCAGGAAAGCCTCCAGTTCCGTCCGGCGCACCAGGGGGTGCAGGATGGACACCCGCTCCTTCTCCTTGGACCCCCCACCGGCCACCTCCACCAGCAGTGTGCACAGCCCCAGCGGCTGGCGCAGCAACCCCTGATGGACCACCAGGGCCTGCAGGCGGTGCAGGCGCACGGTCACGTGGTTGCGCTTGATGACCCCCCAGCTGATCTCCAGCCGGTCCTCGAAGCGGTTCACGGTGAAGCGGGCGTACTGTATGGCGAAGGTCACCGTGGACAGTGCCCAGGAGACCAGGAGCATGCCTGTGATCAGCAGCACCCAGAGCAGCAGGGACATGTGCGAGAGGCCCTCCACGACCCAGTCCATTAGGTCCTGGGGGATGTACTCGTACACCTGCGAATATATCAGGGCGATCACCGAGAAGAGGATCATGAACCTCCCGGAGGTCACCCCGGCCAGCCAGAGGTCCCTGCCCTGAAGGAAGCGCATTCCTCGGGGCACCTCCATCATCTCATCCGGCCGGGGCATGGCCTTGTTGAGGTTGCGGCGGATGTTCTCCACCTCCTCCTTGGAGAGGGCGCGGAGGTTGACCTCCGCGTCCACGTTCACCCCGGCGGTCTTGATCTGCAGCGTAGAAAGGCCGAAGGCCTGCTGCAGGATGTTGGAGAAGACGTTGATGGACTGCACGCGTTCCCAGGTAATGGACCGCTCGCGCTTGAAGAGCACCCCCTCCCGAATATGCACCAGACCCTCCTCGTAGCTGTAATGGTAGAAGTACCAGCGCATGACGCTGTAGAGCAGGGAAATGCCGATTATCGCCAGGGAAATGACGATGAGGTTCCCGACGAAGCCCCCGAAGATGTCCCCGGGCAGGGATATGGCCAGGACCAGGGCCATGCCTATGTAGGAGCGCAGCCCTCGCGCGGTGTCGAACAGGATCAGCAGGGGATGCTGGCGGCGGAGTTCAGACATCTTCATCACTCATCCGGGCCAGGGCGGCGATCTCCCCCCTCAGCTCCTCCGCGGTCTGCTGCGGCAGGGCCGGGATGGCGAAGCGGGTGGCGGCCGTGGATACGTAGAGAGTTGCCAGACCGAAGTAGCGCATCAGGGGCCCGTGTTCTGTGTCCACGTACTGCACCCGGACCATGGGGATGAGGTGGCGCTTGATGACGAAGATGCCGTGCTGTATCTCCACCTCGTCCTTGCGCACCTCGTAACGCCAGAAGCGGGCCTTGAGCCACGGGCCGGCGATGATGGACCATGCGGCGAGCATCAGGGCCAGGGCGATGGCGGCCCAGCCCGTCCATCCGGGGAGGCCGGTGGCCGGAACGAAGAATAGGATGAACAGAACGGCGATGACCAGGATGATCGCGGAGGAGATGGCCCCGCTGATGGTCCACACCTTGCGGGCCCGGGGATCGATCCTCTCCTTTGGCTCACCCTCCATCCTCAGCCTTTCCCTGATGTCCTCGAGGTCCATGTTCCTTCCCCCCGCACCCAAGCATCAGGCCCGAATTAATCCTTTGCATTCGGGCATGCGGCCTGGTATGTCATGCGACGCCGGGGCAACAAATAATAATCCAGTAGCGATTATCACCTCGGTTAGGATGACGAGCGGGCGAGAGGAGCTGGCCGCCAGGTACTTCAACTGCAGCGAGAGGGAGCGGGCGGTGTTCGAGGCCGGGATCAAGCTGGGCACCATCTACCACCAGTTCGTGGGCACCCCGGTGGCCGCGGCCAACGTGGACATACTGGAGAAGGCCATCGAGGACGGGGTGCGCGTGCAGCCCTTCGTCAAGGATGTCAGGGTGGCCATATCCAGGGAGGCCCTGCGCAGGAAGAAGGACGAGTTCGATTATCAGACGCTCACCGGCAACATGCTGAACGTGGAGCTGACCATCACCGTCGGCGGTACCACTGTCGTCGCGGCCATGGACTTCAAGGAGGACCTGCGCTACCCCCTGATGTACGTGAGGTCGATCCTTCCCTGATCGCAAAATAAATGTTGTAATTATTATTTATTTGAGTGATTACCCGACCGAACCCAGTCCTGGGGCGCTCGGGAAAGGATATTAAGCTAGGATTGCAATATAGGTCCTCCAATGCGTCGAGCCCATTCGACGCTTGGACACCGGGGAATTGGATGAACAACATCAAGATCGGCATAACCGGGCTTCCGAGCGCAGGCAAGACCAATACCCTCATTCAGGTCATCAAGATGCTTGAGGACGAGGGTCACAAGGTCGGGGGCATGATCACCGAACCGATCTTGGACGACAAGAAGCGCAACGGCCTCTACGTCATCGATTGGATGACCAAGAAGAAGGGGGTCCTGGCGGCCACGGACATACACAGCAAGTTCATGGTCGGGAAGATGGGCATAGACCTGGACGTCCTGCAGGAGATAGGCGTGCAGGCCCTGGTGAACGCCTGCGAGCAGGCGGACATCATAGTCATCGACGAGGTGGGGAAGATCGAGGTGGAGAGCGAGAAGTTCCGGGACGCCGTGAAGGAGGCGCTCAAGACCGAGAAGCCCATGCTGCTTACCTTGCACAAGAAATCCAGGAATCCACTGTTGCAGGACATCCGGAGGCGCGACGACGTGCGAATTTTGGAAGTGACCCCGATCAACAGAAACCTTTTGCCCTACAAGATCATGAAGCTGATGAAGGGCGAGCTGTTGTGAACCTGGAAGGAACTGTCATCAGGGAGGGCGGGACCGATATACTGGTCCCCCCGGCCATATCCCAGAAGGGACCTGGCAAGATAGAGGGGAAGGTGTTCTTCAACAGGCAGATGGCCTTCAATCGGGATATCTCGGTGGCCATGTTCCATTCGATCATCCGGCCCCGCAGGTGCCTGGATGCCATGGCCGCCACTGGTGCCAGGGGATTGCGCATCTGCCGCGAGGCCCCCGGGAACTATACATTCATCCTGAACGACCGCGAGCCCCTGGCCTGCGAGTACATCGCCGAGAACATCCGCCGCAACGGGCTGGAGAACGCGGTCGCGGAGAACGCCGACCTGCGCTGCCTGCTGGCCCATGAGACCTTCGACTACGTGGACCTGGACCCGTTCGGGACACCAATCCCATTCGTCCCCGCGGCCCTGCAGGGAATGTCCCGGAAGGGCATTTTGGCGGTCACCGCGACCGATACGGCCTCCCTGTCCGGCACGCACCCTGGAAAGTGCCGCAGGAGGTACATGGCCAACAGCCAGAGGAACCCCTTCCTGCATGAGAGCGGGCTGCGCATAATGATGGGAACGATCGTGCGCATGGCCGCCCAGGAGGACCGTGGGATCACCCCTTTGCTGTGCTACTACGCGGACCACTACTTCCGGTTGTTCCTCAAGGTAAAGGAGGGCGCGGGGGCCGCGGACGCCTCCCTTGAGCAGCTGGGGATGATGTCCTACGACCGTACCACCGGCGAACGGACCGTTGGAGAGGGGAAGATGGGGCCCATGTGGCTGGGGCCGCTGATGGACCACGAGGCCGTGAACGGGGCGGAAGTGCCGGATGGCCTGGAATGTCAGGAGCGCGTGCGCCAGCACTTCGAGGTCTGGAAGGAGGAGCTGGACGTTCCCTTCTACTACGAGACCAACGAGATCGCGGCCATGCTCAAGCTCTCCCCTCCCCGTCGGGAGGAGCTGATGGAGGTCATGGGATCGATCGGCCGGACCTCCCGGACCAACTTCTCCCCCACCGGCTTCCGCACGGACCGCCCGCTGCCGGAAGTTCTGGAGGCGTTCCGCTCCATCTGCTGAGTCAGATATTGAAGCGGCGGTTGGTCGCCACCAGCACGAGATAGGTGAAGATTACCCCCAAGATCACCCCTGTCAGGACGTCCGCCCCGCCGAAGAAGCAGTCCCAGACCAGTATCACCAGCCCCCAGGCCATGAAGGCGGTGGCGGAGGTCACCGCGTTGCTTATGTTGCTCAGGGAGCCGGAGGCCATCTTGGTCTCGAAGCGCATCAGCCTCCGGCCCAGGAACATGAAGACCAGAAGCGGGCCGAAGGTCAGCCACTGGATGAAGGGCGACCGGACCATCTCGGCTGTGGCCTCATCTGTGATGAGCAGGCTTGACGCGACGGCCACCGCAACGATCCAGGCCACCCAAAGCAGCCAACCCACCAGGTTGGCCTCCCTCTCCTGCGCTGTCCTTCTGCCCCTTCCGCGAGCCAAATGACCCATCTCCCCCAGGGCCGTTCTCCTCAGGCCCTCGACTTCCCCGGGTGAAAAGCCCCCTATCAAGTATTTGAGAATGATGAGGACTTTTCTTCATTGTGACCTGAAGACCGAGCTCATGAGGAAGAAGCCTTTATCTATCTGGGCCGGTTTTGCGAGGATGGTGAGAGATTGCCGAGCATAGCGGTCATCGGTGCCCAGTGGGGAGACGAGGGCAAGGGCAAGATCACTGATTACGAGGCCGGACGCGCGGACATGGTCGTGCGCTACCAGGGCGGCTCCAACGCTGGCCATACAATAAAGGTGGGCGAGGAGGTCTTCGCCCTGCACATCCTGCCGTCGGGCATCGTGCGCGACGGGGTTCTCAACGTCATAGGCAACGGGGTCATCGTGGACCTCATCTCCCTGGACCGGGAGATCGCCGAGGTGCAGGCCCGCGGGCGCTCCGTGGAGGGACTGCGCATCTCAGACCGGGCGAACGTCATCCTGAACTGGCACCGCTTATTGGACGGGGCGGAGGAGAGGCTCCGGGGCAGCAAGACCGTGGGCACCACCGGGAAGGGCATCGGCCCCTGCTACTCGGACAAGATCGCCCGCAGCGGCATCCGCATGGGCGACCTCTTGGACCCCGAGCTGCTGGAGGAAAGATTGGACACGGTCATGCCCATGAAGCTCAAGGTCATGGAGATATTGGGCGTGCGCCTGGCGCAGAACCGCGAGGAGCTGCTCAAGGAGCTCCTGGCCTACGGCCGGAAGTATGAGAAGCACATCATGGACACCTCGGTGCTGGTGAACGAGGCCTTGGACGAGGGAAGGAACGTGCTGTTCGAGGGGGCTCAGGGCACCATGCTGGACATCGACCATGGGACCTATCCGTTCGTCACCTCCTCCAACTGCGTGGCCGGGGCCATATGCACTGGGGCTGGCGTCGGTCCCAAGCGCGTCGACGAGATCATGGGAGTGCTGAAGGCCTATACCACCCGCGTGGGAGCCGGACCGTTCCCCACGGAGCTGAACGACGCCACCGGTGAGCTGCTCATGAACGTGGGAGGGGAGTTCGGCACCACCACCGGACGGGCCCGCCGCTGCGGCTGGCTCGATCTTCTGGTCGTGGAGCACGCCGCCCGGTTGAACGGGCTGACCCAGTTCGCGGTGACCAAGC
The DNA here is from genome assembly GCA_002067045.1 of Methanomassiliicoccales archaeon PtaB.Bin134. The sequence continues at coordinate 40,617 of MVPZ01000062.1, forward strand.
TGGACGTCATGAACGGCCTGAAGACCGTGAAGGTCGCCGTGGCCTACGAGATAGATGGCAAGAAGGTCCACCACTTCCCGGGCAACTTCAAGATGCTGGAGCGGGCCAGGCCGGTCTACGAGGAATTGGACGGCTGGAAGGGATGGAAGCCTGAGGAGACCGCGGAGATAGTGCGCGGCGGTTTCGATGCGCTCCCCAAGGAGATGAGGGACTATCTGGGATACATCGAGAAGCGTTCCAAGGTCCCCGTGCGCATCATCAGCGTGGGGAAGGGCAGGGAAGAGACCATAAGGCGCTGAGACCGGGCCTTCATCGGTCGATGTATTCCATTAGGCCGAGATGGTTCCCGTCGGGGTCCTGCACGATGGCGAAGTGGGCGAAGTCCATCATGGGCCTCTTCTCCATCACCACCCTTCCTCCGTTCTGCAGCACCCTCCTCACCACCTCGTCGATCGACCCCACCTCGACCTCCAGGAAGGTGGCCGTCGCGCCGTGGGTGCCCCTTCTGAACAGACCCCCGTTGATGGTCCCCCTTTCAATAGCGACCCCCTCGCCATCGGCCTCCGCGGTCAGGACCCGGTGATAGTCCCCACCGCTTCCCTGGACCGGAGCGATGGACCAGCCCAGGACCTCCCGGTAGAAATCGCTGGCCCGGGCCATGTCCTGCACCGGGATGTTGAACGACCTGACCGCGCCTGTTGGCCTCATCCTGCGTTGCCATTCGCCCCGGCCGTAATCCACTTTTCGATGACGGTGAACCCCGAGATCATATCCATTTCAGAACGACAGGCTCCTTCCTGGGGGTCGGTCCGAGGTCCTTGGCCGGGTGGCCGAACACCAGCTGGGCCTGGAGGGTGTGGTCCTCCGGGACGCCCAGCTCCCTGCGGGTCTCCGGATCCTGGCCCAGGGGAGAGGCGAAACCCACCCAGAGGCTGCCCAGGCCCATGGAATGTGCGGCCAGCATCATGTTCTGGGCGCACAACGCGCTGTCCTGGGCGGGGGTCATGGCACCGGGGGCGCAGAAGATGAGGATTAAGCACGGAGCGCCGTGGAATATGTCATTGGCGGGATCGTCCATCATCCTCTTCAGGTTCCGTAGGTTGTCCATTCCCGGAGGGTCGCCCTGCATCTGCTTCTCCAGATGCATGGAGAACAGCGACTTGGCCCTGGCGCTGTACCGGTCCATGACCTCGCGGTCGGTGATCACCACGAACCTCCAGGGCTGGGTGTTGCAGCCGTTCGGCGCCCGCACCCCGCATTCCAGAAGCATGGTGATCTGTTCCCTGTCCAGCGGTTGGTCGGTGTAGCCGCGCACCGACCTACGGGAGTTGATGTTCGACATGACATCGTTCATGGCGGGGATGGTATCGATGGGACGGGGATAATTGGATTGCGGTGGAAAAAAGAAAGGTTGGGGAAAGTGGTTTTCAACATCACTTCAGGATGCCCATGCGCAGCAGGCCGGCCATCAGCAGGCCGAAGCCCCCGATGAACACGATCTCGCCGCCCGCGCCATAGTTCCAGGCGAACAGGACCACCAGGCCCCAGAGGGCCAGGATGCCCCCGAACGCCAGCATGATGATGTCGATGATCTCGCCCTCCAGCTGTTTGAGCAGCTGGGGCACCAGCACCATGCCCAGGGCCATCATTCCCGCCACCAGGCTCAACAGGCCCAGTATGAGCGAGGGAGCGTAGAATCCCCATCCAGCGAGGTCGGAGAAGTTCCACATGGCCCCCATGAACAGGAACATGCCGGAAACGAGCAGGATGGTCTCGGTCAGGTCGATGCGCTTGACCGTCGGCGTCCGCTTCGGCGGAGCCGGGGGCTGATAATAACCTCCCTGCGGGGGATAGTAGGCGCCCTGCTGCTGGGGCGGCTGCTGGTACTGCTGGTCATACTGCTGAGGTGGTTGCTGGTACTGCTGCGGGGGCTGCTCGTACTGCTGGGGCGGCTGCTGGTAACCGGGGTTCCCCAGGTTTGCGCCGCACCTCGGACAGTTCGCAGCGTTGTCCGCGATGTAGTCCATTCCGCAATTGTTACATCTCAAGAGATATCCTCCTATGTTCCCAGTCAATGGCGTATTTGATTATTAATGATTTATTCAAGAATGAACGCGCCCAGGTCCGTTCATGGGTTTGGAAACCCACTATTTAATAAAAATATGCAAAATATTAAGCGTTCGCGACGGCTTCCTTCTCTCAAATCTAGGGGATCGTAGGGGGGATAGGAATGGCGTCTTTCGAGAGGACATTATCATTCGTGGTATTAGCGATGTTGATCGCGGCGGCCTTCGTCCCGTCGGGTATGGCGGCTGTGGCCGACGACTCTGGGGGAGCGGCCCCCGTCGGGGAGTCGGCGCTGCTGGTTCAGGTCATAAGGGTGGATAGCAACGCCGAATTGGCCGCGCTAGTATCTTCCGGCACGGCTTCCGGATCCGGGACTGCCGTCGACCCTTACGTAATAGACGGCCTGGAGATCGATGCCGCAGGACAGGGAGCGGCCATCTACATCGGGAACACCACCTCGTATCTGCGCATATGCAACTGCACGCTATACGGGGCCGCCTACCTGGCGAACTACTTCGCTCATGGCGGGGCCATAAACCTGTACGACGTGGAGAACGTGGTCGTGGAGAACAACGTCATATCCTCGTCCCATCACGGCGTGTACGCGAAGAACGCCCTCAACGTCGTTCTCACTGGAAACACCGTCAACTCTGTGAGCTTCTACGGGATGGCCGTATACGACTCGAGCCATTGCTTGATCGAGGACAATGATGTCATGGGATCCAACTGTGGGGTCTTCCTCACCAACGCCCACGACTGCGAGGTTCGGGACAACGGATTGAGCGGGAACTCCAACTCCGGCCTGCGGGTGGAGTCCTCGAACACCATACTGGTGATGAACAACACCTGCGACAACGACGCCATGTCCGGAATTTCCTTAAGCAACAGCGATTGCATCAGTGTGGTGGACAACACCTGCGTCGGTTCCAGACGCGGGATGTGGCTGTGGTCAAGCGATCTTAACCTCGTGGAGGGGAACGTAATCAACTCCTCCACAGAATGCGGGATACTGGTTGATACTTCCCATCAGAACCGATTCGCCAACAACACCGTGCTGTTCAGTGATGATTACGGTTTCTACCTTACATACGCGGAAGGCAACGTTCTGGAGGGCAACAACATCAGCGACCATTCCAGCTACTATGCCGTGTACATCGTTCGAGGCACTGGGAACATGCTCCTGAACAACACCTTCCTACGCGATGTGGATGGCATCAGGATGTTCCGAACGTCCGCCAACGTCGTGGAAGGCAACGTTTTCATTGAGAACGCATGGGGAATAGAAATTGACACTGCGGATTGGAATCTGATCTCCAACAACAGTTTCATAGGCGGATTCACCGGGATCCGGGCGATTTGCTCCGACACACAGCAATCGAAGGGATGCAACAACAATACCATCTCCGGCAACCTGTTCAGGGGAGGCTCCAACTACGGGGTTCAATTCACGACCGACAGGGGGCCGAGCAAGAACAACACCATCGAGTATAACACCTTCCTGGAGTACTTCTTCGGTGCTGTGGCCCTTATGAGCTGGGACGATGACAACCTTATCGTGAGCAACGCCTTCATCGATAATTTTCCAATAGAACCTGCCCAATGCTCCGATTCCTCTTTCAGCCACTGGAACGACTCCGATTCCGGCAACTACTGGAATGACCATACCACTCCCGACCTCAACGAGGACGGCATAGTGGACGACGGCTACATCATGATGGGAGGCAACATTGACCACTACCCGCTGGTAAGCCCGCTGTGGATCGAGACCCCGGCCGATCTCCAGGAGTTCGGTACTTCCGCCGTGGTCTCCGGTGTACTGGTGAACCATCACCTCGCCGCCGAATTCACTCTGGAGAACACGGCCACGGGAGAGACGGTTAATGTCACCGCCCAGACCCATTGGAGCAAGGAGGTGGAACTGACCACCGGCGAGAACACCATCGTGGTCAGCATGGAGGATATCGACGGACGGACGTATTCTGACCAGGTCATCCTGGTGCGCACCACCCCGTCGGTCAGCGTGGAGCCGGCCAACGGGACGATCACCTACACCTCCGAGCAGAACTTCAACATCACCGTGGACGCCTGCGGCTGGCCGGAGCTGTTCATCATCTATGCGCACATTCTGCCGGAATCCGGCACCCCGTATTGGTTGAGCTCCGACGAGCTTTCGGACGCGAGCTATCATGGGCAGTTCGAGATCTACTTGAACTACGGCCTCAACCACATCACCGTGTACGCCCACGACTCGGCGGGCGGCATCGTCAACTGCTCCCTGGACCTCTATTACGACCCCTATCCGCCGGTGTTCGAGTTCACCTACCTGCCCGACGGATCGTATCTGAACGAGGTTCCGGTGGAGATCACCTGGACGTTCGTTGAGTACATGCCCTTCCTTCGGGACGCGCCGCTGGTCGATGTGTACTACCGCCTAACCTCCCCTGATTGGATACGCACCGAGAACGGTTCGGTGGTCTTCCCGGACCTCGAGGACGGACCCTACTACCTCCAGATCAAGGCCGTGGACGCCGCAGGGAACATCGGGATGAACGGCGTGAACTTCACCCTGGACACCCATGCTCCGTCCCTGGAGATACTTACCCCGGTGGACGGGACGATCTACGACTCGGATGACGTGGCCCTCAACATCGCGGTCGATGACGCGTTGTCCGGAGTGGCCGGCGTTCAATATCGCCTCAACGGAGGAGACTGGACACCGGTCATTGCGGCGAGCACCCTCCTGGAGGACCTGGCGGACGACAACTACCTGCTGGAACTGAGGGCGCAGGACTACGCAGGCAATGAGAACTCCACGTCCGTGGAGTTCACCGTGGACACCACCGCCCCGGTGGTGACCATCACCTTGCCGGCGGACGGGGGTTACGCCACCAGCGGCCTGGTCATCTGGACCGTGGATGACGTTTCCGGCGCGAACAGGACCGAGGTCAGCCTCGACGGCGAGAACTGGACGGCGGTCAGCGGGACCTCCCGCGATATGGGCCTGGAGGATGGAACGCACACCGTGTACGTACGGGTGACCGACATGGTCGGATTGGTGGGCGAGGACAACGCGACCTTCACCATCGATTCGGTGAAGCCTACGGTCAGCATCACCTCCCCGGGGAATGGGACTCTGCTCAACATCAGCAGCGTCACTGTCGCCTGGACGGGGAGCGACGCCCTTTCGGGCATCGACCGATACGAGGTTCGTGTCGACGGAGGGGACTGGATGTCCGTGTCAGGGAGCAGCAGGACCCTGTCATTGGATGATGGAACGCACGCCATCACGGTCCGCGCGTTCGACAGGGCGGGCAACCACCAGGACGCCGCCGTGTCGATCACCGTGGATACCATTGCCCCGATGGTGGCCATCACCGCACCCGCGGACGGAACATTGCTGAACGCCACGGATGTCCTGGTGACCTGGAACGTCACCGAGAGCGGGGGGGTGTCCGCGGTGCACATCTCCGTTGACGGAGGTGCATGGCAGTCCCTGGGCGCAGCGGCTCTCAGCTCCATCGTGGAGGACCTGGAGGACGGGGAGCACACCGTTTCCGTGAGGGTCAGGGACGCCGCCGGGAACCAGGCCCTGGCCTCGGTGACCTTCCTGGTGGACATCACCGCGCCCACCTGCGTCGGATATCCAGCCGGTGACGATGTCGACCTGGGGACCATAATATCCGTGGCCTTCTCCGAGGCCATGGACCGCAACGCCACCACCATCACCATCGCCGGAGTGACCGGGACGGTGACCTGGGATGACATGAACGCCACGTTCACGCCCTCCGCACCGCTCGCATACAACTGGAGGTACCTGGTGACCGTGGAGGGCAGGGACCTGGCGGGGAACACCATGCAGGAGGCCTGGTCCTTCAACACCACCCTGGTCGGGCAGATAACCGGCCGGGCGGTGGATGAGGACGGGGCCGCCCTGTCCGGGGCGGTGGTGACCCTGAACGAGGTCAACGTGACCACCGGCGCTGACGGGCGCTTCACCTTTGCGGACGTGGAGCCGGGGAACTACAGCATCACGCTGGTGAAGGAGGGATACCTGATGGGCGCGGCCATGGTGACCGTGTACGGGAACCAGACCTCGGACCTGGGGAACATCACCATGGAGGCTGCGGTCCTCGTGGGCGCGGTCTCCGGGACCCTGTTGGACGAGGACGGCGAGCCCATGGCCGGGGTGGTCGTCTCCCTGGGCATGATGATCGAGGTCACCGACGCCTCGGGCAACTTCTCCTTCCTGGAGGTGCTGCCGGGATCATACGACTTCATCGTGTTCCGCGAGGGGTACGACATACTGTACCAGGCCCTGGAGGTCGATGAGGGAGAGGTGATCGACCTAGGAGACCTGACCCTGGTGGCCAACGAGGAAGAGGACGACGGTGGGAACACCATTATCATCGTGGCCGCGGTGATCGCCCTGGCCGTGGCGGCCGTGGGCGTACTGGTGTTCTTAAGGAGGAAACCCTAGACCCAGAAACCACTTCCCCCTTTCACTTTTTCCAGGCCACGCTTGAAATAATCGGCAATGCATGCTCCCGGGGATGAACGGTCGAACGCCGGACAGCTCCGACAATGTCAGCAAGGAGCTCAGGGTGCATGGCGGCAAGTGGGCCACCGCCCACGGTTCGTACTTCTCCGATCCGGTGAAGGCCGGGGCTCTCCTGGACAAGGCCGTGCGCATCGCCCTGCGGGAACGGCCGAACGTCATCGCCGACATCGGCGGGGGGACAGGGTTCCTCCTGGACCTGTTCAGGTCCCGCATGAACGGCTGGTGCCCCCGGCTGGTGGATGTGGACGTTTCTCCGGAACAGCTGCAGGTGTGCGCCTCCAGGGGCCTAGAGCCGATGCTCTGCTCGGTGCTGGACGTCAGGCGCGGGGACCTGGTGAACGATGAGGAACGCCTGATGCTCATCTCCCGCTCGGTCATGCACTACTTCGGCCGTAACGGTCAGGACGATTTCCTGCGTGCCCTGCGCTCGGTGATGCGCAAGGGGGAGTACCTGGTGCAGCAGCCGGCCTGCTTCACCACCCCGGAGGAGGTGGGGTGCATGAACGAGCTCTACCCCATCATGGGCGTGGACAAGTTCTACCTTGGACCGGAGGACCTGCAGCAGGCGCACGAACGCAACGGCTTCGAGGTGATGGAGATGTCGCTGGCGCCCTCCCTAGATCTGCGCTCCACCGACCTGGCGGAGCGCTACGCCCTCGGTGAGCCTGAACTGGAGCGCATGTGCGAGACCCTGCGCCGCTTCGGCCTTGGCCAGCGGTACGAGGTGCGGGATAGGCATTTCCGGGGACCGTTCACCTACCGCATCGTGGTGGCCAGGGCTATCTGACCGGCCCCTGATACCCATTCAAGGCTCACTTTTACAGTCACTTCTGGACCCTCAGGAGGATGGCTGGGTCATGACCGGATCGAACGCGGTTCATGCCTCTGTGACGGAAATAAAAACCACCAAAGGGACAGGAACGGGAATCTGGGTCTTGACAATCGATGATCGGAGAATCGCCATACCTCCTCGGTCATGGAGCAGGACGGACCTTGTGATCCTTTGCACCGTCATCCCCGAACCATTCCGCCTCCTCCAGATGTTCATGGTATTTTACATAATACTGAAATTTGTGCGTTTCAGTACTTTCAATGATACGAAAAACTATCCAGACGGGGCTTGTTTAAGGATACTGCCTCAATGGCCATTTCCTATGCCATCCTAAACCCGGCAGCCGAGGGGGAACGCCTCAGCGGATCAAAGGAGCTCAGACCTCCAATGGATAAGACCGGGCATATCCCAACCCGGCCATTTTATTGAGGTTGCGGACATCATCAACTTATGGTTTTATGAACCCGCTCTGGCATATTTTCCCATCTTTAGGGGGTCTACGAGGGTGGAACTGAAACCGAACGTTCTGACAGCGATAGCGGTAGTGGCGTTGGTATTGTCCGCGATAGGGGCGGGAGCGGGGATAATGGCCCTGGCCTCCCCGGGCGTCGAGGGCCCGGAGGGGCCTGAGGGTCCGGCAGGCGACACGGGGGCCGCCGGCCCGCAGGGCGAGCCCGGTTACGGCTTCGCCAGCTTCGTCATCGCCGCACACGATTCCCTGGACAACGAGAACGCGGACTTCGTCTGCGACGGGGTGGACGACCAGGTGCAGATCGACGAGGCCTTGGAGGCGCTGCCGGAGCAGGGGGGTTCCATATACCTCAGGGAGGGGACCTACCTGCTGAGCGAAGGCCTGAGCATCTCCCGCTCCAATGTGACCATCGGAGGTTCCGGCCCCGGCACCGTTCTCAGGGTCGAGGACGACCTGAACGGCACCATGACCGTGATAAGGGCGCAGCAGGTCTCCAGGATCGTCATCGAGGACCTCATGATGGACGGGAACATGGCATCGAACGTGGAGGGGGATCACGACGGCATCGTGTTCGACCGGTGCTACGAATCCCGGATCTCCGGGGTCCAGATCGAGGACCTGAGGGGAACGGCGGTGGAGATCAGTTCCAGCTCCATGGTGACCCTGGAGGGCAGCGTCATCAGGGACTGCGTGACCTTCGGCGTATGGTTGAACTATTCCTCGGGGATATCCGTCCTCGACAACCAGGTGCAGAGATGCGATGACGTCTCGGTGTTCCTGGCGCAGAGCCGGGACTGCGTGGTTCGGGGAAACCAGGTATGCTTCGGAGGCCTGCACTCGCTTTACATGAGCCTGAGCAACTACAACGTTATCGAGGGCAACTGCCTGAAGGGGGCCGAGGTGAACGGGGTTTACCTGGACAGCTCCTACTACAACACCATCTCCGGGAATCAGGTGCTCAGCTCCGGCTGGTGGGGCATCTATGTCAGCACATCCTCGAACAATAATATCCTGGTGGGGAACACCGTCTCCTCCAGCCTGTACGATGGGGTGCGCATCGATGGATCTACGGGCAACTCGCTCACCGGCAACGCCATCCTGGACTCCGGATGGGCCGGCTTGATCGTCTACGATTCCGACGACACCGCGGTCAGCGGCAACGTGGTGGACTCCTGCTTCTACTCCTGCATATCGATATACAGCTCGGACCAATGCATCATCAGCGGCAACACGGTGCGGTGGGCGCAGGAGCACGGGATCATGATATCGTCCTCGGACGACTGCGTGATCTCAGGGAACACGGTCAGCTGCAACTCCTTCCGAGTGAGCAACTCCTACAGCGGCATAATAATCGCCTCGGACAGCGACACGAACCTGATCGACGGGAACATCGTGCGCATCGGGTACACCGACTACAAGCAGCGGTACGGACTGTACATCCAGTCGTCGTTCTGCAACAACAACTTGGTCATCAACAACGACCTGTACGTCTCCGGTTGGACCGCTGACTTCATCGATGACGGGTCCGGGACGATATATCACAATAACCGGCTGTCGACCGGATGGACCCCCTGAAACCCTTTTCCTTCTTGCTTTTTTTAAGGGACGAAGCGATAACCACGAGGCGGGGTCAGCAGGAGGAGAGCGGCCCGGGAGGGGTGTCCCCGTTCCCGTCCCCCTCCTCGTGCAGGGTGGCCTTGAGGAACACCCTCTGGTCCCCCAGGGGCATGGTGGCGTCGATGGCCACCTTGGAGGTCGTTCCCTCAGTGCTCGGATCGAGCGATGAACCGGCGGCGTTGTTGACCACCAACAGCCCTCGGGACGCCTGGAAGCGTGTCGCCACCGCCCACTCCACCTGCCTGTCGTCGTAGATGTCGATGTCCTTGTCGACCACGATCACCTGCTTCATGGACGGGTGGCCGGAGAAGGCGGCCATCGCGGCGTTCATGGCGTCCCCCTCCTTG